>JAAZNM010000005.1 GCA_012798265.1 Candidatus Roizmanbacteria bacterium
CACTCTCGCATCCTTCCTGACATTTACATTTTATCAAAAAAATACTATCAGACAGAGCCTTTTGATATACTTTAGTCTATGGCTATCCAACCCGTATCGATTCCTGTCGGATCAGAAAAAATGGCCGGTTTGCTTTATGTTCCCGATCACAAGGAAGATAAAAAGTTTCCCTCGGTAGTTATTTTCCATGGACGGGGAAGTTCTAAAAAGCGTTATCAGGACCGGGCCCAAGCCCTGGCCGAAAAAGGATTTCTGACGCTGGTTTTTGACTTCCGCGGATGCGGCGAAAGCGACGGTAATTTTTCCGAGCAGACCATTGCCATGGGTTTTGAAGACGCTGCCGCCGGATACGACTTCCTTAAAAATAATCCGCTTTGCGACCAAAATAGGGTAGGGGTTCTCGGGGGCAGCTTCGGCGGCTATCAAGCGGCTTTGCTTTCGGGTAAGTATCCAATAAAATCATTGATACTGGCGGCCCCGGCTATTTATCAGGACGAGTGGTGGGATATAGTTCCGGAGACGATGAGTCCCGAACGAAAAGGATTGTACCGACAACAGGGAGGTTTTGATGAAACAAAGTCCATGGAAACAATCGTCAAATACCCGGGCCAAATCCTTATTATCGAACACGAAAAGGATGAGATAATTCCCCAAAGGGTAACCGAAGCCTATTATAAAAATGCTTTAAGCGCCAAATCAAAAGAAAGAAATGTAATCCCTGATGCTCCTCATGCCCTACATGACCAGAAATATTTGGTTCAGTCGATCAAACTCGTTACCGAATGGTTCACAAAAACTTTATAAAAAACGAGTAAAAAAATCCCTTGCTTTCCCTGGTGAAATTTCTCTATAATGATCAGTCTATGGATAACTCTAATCAAACCCCTAACCCCGAATTAAAACCCGAAACCTCCGGCAAAACCGCCATGGGCATGGTTGAACTCGGTTCAATTATAAAAAGGTATCTGGCCGATATCGATAAGCTGAAAGAGCAGATGAAAGAATACAAGGCGATGTATGACGATGCTTTTACCAACGATGCCACTTACCAGCAAAACAACGAAAAGGTCAAAGAGTTGACCAAAGCAAAAAACGCCGTCAAGCAGACGATCGTCAAACAACCGGCGGTCGAAACTACCATCGTCAAAATCAAAGACCTTAAAGGCCAGATTAAAGACGCCCAAGAGGCTTTATCGGGTTATCTCCAGGAGTATTACCGCGTATCAGGCACCAATATGCTCGAAGACGATCAGGGCGAAATTCTACAGATCGTACCGGTTTTCAAAATCGTCAGGAAACCCAAATGATCCTAAAGCTCAATCGCGGTTATAAAGATAACTGAAGATAAAAATAACGAGGTTGACGATAACGATCGTTCCACCGCTTGCCAAGCTAAAATAATAGGAAAAAACTATTCCGGTTATAACCGACACCAGGGAGAATAAAACCGCTATAAATATCGTCTGTTTGAAATTTTTCTCCCACTGAAGACCGCTTATGACGGGGATAATCATCAAAGCGCTTATAAGCAACACCCCGACTATCCGCATGGCAAGAGATACGGTGATAGCCGCCATAATTACAAGCAGGATATTGATAAGTCTTACCGGTAGCCCGGCGGCGCGTGCGAGATCTTCACTTAAGGCAATAAGGAAAAACTGCCGGTAAAAAACGGTCATAAACAAAAAAGTGACGAGTCCCAAGATTATTACCGTATAGATATCACCCTGACTGACAGTGTTGATGCTGCCGAAAAGATAGCTGACGAAGTTTACGTTAAGTCCTTTTGCCAAAGAAACCAGAACGACGGCTATAGCCAGACTTCCCGACAAAAACAAAGCTAAGACCGAATCACCCAACAGGTTTTTCCTCTCCCGCAACTCTTCCATACCGACCCCGGACAGGACAGCCATCAACAAGGCACCGATAAAAGGGGAAAAACCCATAAACATACCTATTGCCACTCCGAGCAGCGACACGTGGGATAGAGTATCGGCAATCAAAGAGTATCTTTTGACCACCAAAAACGTTCCGATAAGGGGAGCGATTACCGATATGACGACTCCGACAATCAAAGCTCTGGCAATAAAATCATACTGAAAAATTTCCAACATATTATTGATGTGAATGAGTTAAGGTTTTGATCTTATCCCCGTAAAGTTCTTTGATGATTTTTTCCTTGTCAAAATGTTTCGTATGCGTATGACAAACCAGTTTTTTATTTAAACACATTATATGGGTCGCTTCTTTGGTGATTATTTCGACATCGTGGGAGATGAACATTATCGTCATTCCGTATTCGCCGTTAAGCCTCTTCAAAAACGCATAGAACCTTTCCTGAGAGGCGATATCGACTCCGGTAGTCGGTTCGTCAAGTATCAAAACCTCGGGACGGCCAACCAAAGCCCGGGCTATAAAAACCAGCTGGCGTTCGCCGCCTGACAGGTGGTTAATCAGCTTATCCTTAAGCTTTTCTATACCGGTCAACTGGTCGATTGTTTTTATGGTCTGCCTGTCTTTATGGCTTTGTCTGCCGAAAAGGCCGAGTTTCGGGGTAAGCCCGCTTTCGATAACTTCGTTAACGGTTGCCGGAAAGTCAAAGTTCGTCCCCGATATTCCCTGGGGGACATAAGCCAGGCGAAATCTGTCCTTTAACCTTGAGATGTCCTCGCCAAATAAAGTAATCTCGCCCGAATCAGGTTTGATCAAACCGAGCAGAATTTTGATTAGGGTGCTTTTGCCACTGCCGTTGGGACCGATAATTCCCAGGTAGTCTCCTTTTGAAACATCAAAATTGACCTCGTCAAGTATTTTGTTTCTTCCGTAATTAAAACTTAAACCGGAAACTTTTATTATCTGGCCAGAATCGGCGGCTGACATATTAAAGCTTTTTTAAGAACTTCAAGATTATCTTCAATAATATTAATATAATTATATCCCCTTTGCTCTTCTTCTTTAGTCAGGCCTTCGGCGGCGTTTAAAACGGCAGTCTGGGCACCGGCTTCCCTGGCTATCGTCTCCGAAAGCTTTGGGCTGACGAGTGTCTCGAAAAACACGTATTTAACGCCGTTTTTTTTGACCAAATCAACAATCTCAGCCATCTTTTTTGCCGATGGTTCCTCATCCGGAGAAACACCCGAGATGGCAACTATTCTAAGGTTGTAACGTTCGGCAAAATACTCAAAGGCATCGTGAGCGGTTACAATCTCCCGAAGCAAACATTTTGAAAGACCTTCCCTGATTGACAAGTCAAGGTTGGAAAGCTTTGTCTTTAAGGCATCGGCCCGTTTTTTGTAAATATCTTTGTTTTTCGGATCAATATCTGTCAAAGCATCTGCAATAACCTCAACCTGCTTAATATTGTTTTTCGGATCAATCCAAAAATGAGGATCGTCGATATTTTCTATCTTAATCAGGGAAAAATAGGAGGACATGTTTATGGTTTTGGTCGTTTTCGGATTCAGGTTACCGGCAATCTTGTCGGCCCAGGAGTCGAGACCGACGCCGTTATATATAAATAGTTGGGATTTGTATATCTTTTCGATGTCTTTGATACTTGGCTCGTATTCATGCGGTTCAGCCCCGGCCGGCGTCAGATTGGAAACTTCAACCAAATCGCCGCCGACCTCTTTGGCAAAAAACGCCAAAGGATAGAAACTGGCGCTAACTTTAACCTTACCGTTGGGTAAATCAGTGTTTTTGCTTGTTAAAGCGATAAAAAAACATGCAACAAAGAACAGGACGATCAAAGATACGATTAGTTTTTTCATAGACATTTTGAACAACGACCGAAAAAATCAAGCCGGTGGGAATTTATAATAAAAGATTGATTGACGATGACTTTTTTTTCGATATCTTGAAGCTCACTGTCAAAAAAGCAGCTGTCAATATCTTCTATGGAACCACAGCTCAAACAGACAAGATGGTGATGATGGGGGAGAGAGGTCAATTCATATCGGAAATTACCCTCCTGAAATTCGATTTTATTTATCAAATCTTTTTTTTCAAAGGTATTCAAGGTACGAAAAACCGTAACCCGGTTGAATTTTATCTTTCTTCTCTTCAGATAGGCGATAACGTCATTGGCCGATATCGGACGGTGACTTTTTTTGAAAAAAGACAAAATTTCTTCTCTTAAATAGGTAGATTTTAAACCTTCAAGATCCAGGACTTTATTTCTTGATTTTTTTGACATATAAAATAAATAATGCAACTTAGTTGCATTTATTTTAGATAAAAAAATATCATAAATCAACCGGATTATTCTTTGGCACAACCGAATTGAAAACCGCATGAAGGACAGGCTTTGGTCCAGCTGCTTGGATCGCTTTTTTTCTCGCCGGGAATAGTAGCGCCGCAACCGGGGCAACAGTAATCATCATACCGCTCGGACGTCTTCATTAACTCCGATAAAGTTTTATAGGTAAGTTTCCCTTGCTCGCCGAATATTTTTTCCGCCAGATTACCGAATGAAGCAGCCGTCACCGACGGACAACTGCCGCCGGTTATCTCGGGGTCCTGCTTAAGATAATGGCTGTAGGCCAAACGGATTAGGTCCGGATTGAAAAAACGGCTATCCGCACCGACTGGCCCATGGTCGATAACAAAGGCGGCATTTTTTTCATGACGAGTCAGATCTTCGGCCCGGTTATAAATGACCTTATGGTACATTTTTGCCTCATCGCTTTGGCCGTTAACAACGGCATTTTTATAAAGATAAAGCCATTCGTTAAGTAGGGAATCACCAAGAATGGTATTGAAAAAGTCCACCGATTGACTCATATCGGAGAAACCGATTGTTTGGTAAACACGCTTGAGCAGCTCTTCGGGTTGGCTTGCCTCATAAAGTAACGGCTGTCTTAGAAAATCCTTTTCGTCTTTTATCTCCATAAACTCCGATCTGTCACTTATAGGAAGACCCGACAGAATCCGCCAACTCTGGGTAAATGACGAGTCTTCGTTAAGATATCGGACAATCTGCGTCTCCACCGCATCTCCCGACTTTTTGAGATAAACGAAAAGGAATCCGTAATCGCCGAACCCTTCGATACCGGGCGAGGGAGGGGAGAGCCAAAAAGCCAAGTTGGCCTGAGAACTTTTAAAAGCCTTCTCAATAGCCGAAAAACCGTCGAACTCCGCCTGTTCCCGACTTGACGCGGCACCGAAAGGAGGAATTGCCTGCCTGTAACTCTCTTTTATGGGAGAAGCTATCCCATCGTAATAAAAACCGTCTTCCCCTAAACGATAATGTATCCGGTCAAAAGGAACTTTGCCGACAAACTCACCTAAAAAACGGTAAATATTATTATCTATATAGGAAGAAATTTTTTCCCAGGGATCGCCTTTTTTTATCTGTTGGGATACAAGGGCGATTTCGTTGTCAACATTGTAGAAATGGGAAAGGGAATAGGTTTTGCACTCGAAGTGACGACAGTTATCTTTACGTTCCATAAACTCTCCCTGCGACGGGGAAAATCATCGATTTGGTCGGTCTTCGGACTCGGCCTCGCCAAAGCCCAGCTTAAGCTGGACGAAGGCGGGCTCTCACCGCTGCGGCACAGTCCGGGATTTACACCCGGTTCCCTCTTTGAAAAAATAAGCCTTCTTGTTTTTAAAGACAATGGCTTACAACACCAAATCTCAAAAAACCAACAAATAACCGTTAACTTTATACAACTTTTGCTTTCCCTTTGCAAGAAGAATATATCTAAAAAATACTAGGAAGAATTTATCCATTTTGAAAAACAGTTCAAAGCTATGATTCCGACTATAAAATATATAAATAAAAGAATAATAAATCCGTAAGGAAGATATCTTTTTGGAATACCGAGAAACTTTTTAGGTAACTTTGGCCAAAATATTTTTAAAAAAGAAAAGTATATAAACCCTAAAAAAACAACTCCCAATAACATATAATCTTCCACAAGATTAGTATAACAGACTAAAATGTTTCAATTTAATATTGAAAACCTTAGTAGAAATCAGATACAATAACAAAACCATGGAAAAAAAGAATATCATCTGGGCGGTTCTGTCGACTCTGGCTGTTTTTGCCTTTCTGACGGTTTTTTACGTCTTATCTCTTGGCGAGCAACAAAAAGTTTATAAGGAAATAAATACCGTAAACAACGACGATCATGTGAAATGGTCGGCAAAAAAACAAAAAGTATTGGTTGAGTATAGCGACTTCCAGTGTCCGGCATGCAAAAACTTTCACGAATATTTAAGATCGCTTGAGGCGACAACCAGCTCCGCTATTGGCATTCCCCAAAAAGTCACCCTGGTCTTCCGCAATTTTCCTCTTTATGAGATACATCCTGTCTCGTTGGAAGCGGCCTATGCGGCCGAAGCAGCCGGTAAACAGGGAAAATTTTGGGAGATGGCCGACCTTTTGTACGCTAACCAATCAGAATGGATCAACAAAAACTATAACCAACTGTTTGTCGAGTACGCCAAACAGTTGGGACTTGACCCGGAACGGTTTAACAAAGACATAAAAAGCCAAGAGGTAAAAGACAAAGTCAAAAAAGACATGACTTCGGGTACAAATATTGGGATCAATGCGACTCCGACCTTTTTTCTTGACGGAAAAAAACTGGGCGACTTCTCTTCCTTTGACGAGTTCAAAAAACTTCTGGAATAATCATTCCGAACAAACTCGCCTAAAAATTGATAAAATTAATAAACAGAGCCATATAATGATATGTTTATTAACATAAGAGGAAAAAAAATCCACTACCGGATGCGGGGACAAGGTGTAAGAACCATGATCTTGGTCCACGGCTGGGGAGGTTCAATCGAAAGCCTTGAAAAACTTTCTTGTCTGCTGTCAAAAAAATACGTGACCATTACCCTTGATCTGCCCGGTTTTGGCCAAAGCCAGTTACCTGATCCCGATTGGGGAGTCGAAGAGTATTCACAAGTATTACTGGGCCTGTTAAAACAACTCGGCATAAAAAAGACTGTCTACTTTGGTCATTCATTCGGCGGAAGCCTGGGAGTATATATCGCCTCGCATTACCAAGTAATTGACGGCCTTATCCTTTGTGGCGCTTCGTTCAAAAGAGACAACGTTCAGTCACAAACCACCAAACGGTTAAAAAAGATGTTCCGGTCCGCCCCTTTTTTAAACAGATTCGAAATGCTGATAAAAAAATTTTATTACCGGATTTTTTTCCCAAACTCCGACCTCATCAGGTATCCCTCCCTTGAAAATAACTTCAAAAAGATCATGGCCGAAGATATGACCGGATATCTGGACAAAATAAAGACTAAAGTCTTAGTTGTTTGGGGGGAAGAAGACAAGCAAACCCCGCTTGACTTGACTCTCCTTCTGAAGAAAAAAATCCCTCAGGCAAAACTGACGGTTTTTCCGGATATCGGGCATAACCTGCCACTGGCTTTTCCGGAAAAAGTTTATCAAGAAATCGATAAATTCCTATGAAATATTTTTTTTTGGCA
The DNA here is from genome assembly GCA_012798265.1 of Candidatus Roizmanbacteria bacterium. Lineage (GTDB taxonomy): Bacteria > Patescibacteriota > Microgenomatia > UBA1406 > GWC2-37-13 > JAAZNM01. The sequence continues at coordinate 7,462 of JAAZNM010000005.1, forward strand.
GCGATAATTGTCCTTGTCCTTAAGACACTCGACCTTATATATTTTTTCCAAATAAAGGAATACCGTTTTGACAGGTTTTTTTCCGGAATAAAAGAACAGGGGACAAGTGCAGTTCTTTATAATCCCGTAATCCATCTCCCTGCCAAAAAACTCCGCAACTTTCTTATTTTCCTGCCCATACTTATATTTTTGGTCGTCTTTGCGTATTTTTTCAGACCGAGCATCTTAACAACCCTTATCATTTTAATGCTGTCGCCGATTATTGGTTTTTTGTTAACGGCTTTTTTCGTATCTCTAACCGGCATCCCGGTCTATTTTTACAGAAAAAAGATCATAAACGACGCCAAGAAAAAAATTGCCGGATCAAAAGCGGTTTTTATAGGAATAACCGGTTCATACGGCAAAACCTCGGCCAAGGAAATGCTTTACGACATTCTGAAAAATAAGTACAAAGTCGCCAAAACCGACGCCAACATGAATAGCGATATTGGAATCGCCCTTTCAGTAATAAAAAATCTTAAAGACGACACTCAATATTTTATCGCCGAGCTGGGAGCCTATAAAAGAGGCGAGATAAAAAAAGCCGCCGAGATCGTTCGTCCTACAATAGCCGTCATCACCGCGATCGGCAATCAACATCTCAGTCTTTTCGGAAGCAAAAAAAACCTTGTCCTCGCCAAAAAGGAACTGCTTTTGTCTTTGCCGAAAAACGGACGGATATACTTAAACAAGGATATCGATAGTCTACCCGATCTTACAAGTAACCTTAACTATCCTATTTGTTATTTTTCCATTAATAGCAAAGCCGACATATATGTTAAAGACACAAAAACTCTTTCCGACGGAATCACAGTCAAGATTGTTTACAAAGATAAGGCTCTGCCGGTAAAGATCGATCTGCTCTCCATACGCCAGGTCTCGAATCTGTTGCCGGCTGTGGCTATCGCCTATGACCTGGGGATGACCACCGAAGAGATAGGCGGGCAACTGCTTCAAATAAAACCAACGGACAACCGTCTTTCCCTGAAAAAAGGGATAAACGGCAGTCTGATAATCGACGATTCCTACAACTCCAATATCGAGGGCTTTAAAACGGCGATTGAGACTGCCCGACAGTACACGCAACCGGTAAAGATAATCGTCACCAAAGGAATAATCGAACTCGGACAGGAAAAAAGCGAGTCTTATGAACAGATCGTTGATAAAATATATAAAGCCGGGGTCAAACTTTACACAACCGATCGTCTGTTCAAAAAAATGGATAAAAATAACCAAGTGCTTTTGTTTAAAAAAGAAAAGGACCTCGGTGATTATTTGTGCAGTATGCTTGATCAGCATACTTTGCTCATCATCGAAGGCAAGTTTACCCAACAGTTTATAAAATCAATTATAAAATTATGATTTCCGCCGATTTTGCCCCAAACGAAAATCCGGGCGACGCTTGGCTGAGTTTTAAGCTGATCTTCCAACCGTGGCGCTGGACCAGACAAGAAGAACTGCAAAGGATAAAGCCGAAAATATTTGATTTTTTAGGTCTGAAAAAAACATCGGGCTTAAATATCTGTTTTTTTTTGACTGCCCGTTCCGCCCTTTACTATTATCTGAAATCGCTGTCATTACCTGATGAATCACAAGTATTGGTTCAAGGACTAACCTGTGAAGCAGTTGTCTTACCGATAATTGAAGACAAACTGAAACCGGTATATGTTGACATCGAAAACAAAAGCTTTTCCATGGACCTGGAAGACCTTAAGAAAAAAATTACCGGAAAAACCAAAGTAATCATCCTTCAACATTCCTTCGGAATAACGCCCTTTTATCGCAAAGAAATCATCAAACTGGCCCGGGAAAAAAGGCTTTTTTTGATCGAGGATCTGGCCCATGGTTCAAATGCCGATTTTTCGTTTGCCTCCGACTATGAAAGAGGCGCATATCTTCTGTCTTTCGGGCGAAGTAAAAGCGTTTCCGCGGTCTTTGGCGGAGCAATCGTCAGCAAAAAAGAGATCCGATTTAATCTGCCGTTACCGTCAAACGCTTTTATACTCAGTTGTTTACTTTATAAACCCCTATCCATAATAATCAAAGCCTCATACGATATAAAGGTCGGTAAAATAATCCATTGGCTGATCCGTCGCTTCAAACTCATCGTTCCCGAAATAACCGATAAGGAAAAAAGGGGTGAATACAGCCATTTTTTCGACAAAGCCTTTCCGTCGGCTTTGGCGATTTTGCTTGACCGGCAGCTGGACGGTTATGAAGAAACAAAAAAACGCAGAAGCAATTCGGTCAAATATTATCTGGATCATTTGGATAAACCTTTCCAAATGACATTACAACCCCTAATGAGATACCCGCTTCTCGTCGAAAATAGGGGAGAGATACTGAAAAAAATGGCCGAGAAGCATATTTATCTTGGCAAATGGTACGATCAGGTAATCGCCCCAAATACTTTAGATTTAAATAAGGTAAAATACAAAGTCGGTTCATGTCCGAATGCAGAACAGATCAGCCGTCAGATTATCAATTTGCCTACCAATATAGATCTTGAATCGGGTAGAAAAATCCTCGAAATATTAAATGGAAATTAAAACTATCGAACAAAGACTAATTTGGGACGAGTTTTTCGATCAAGTCGGCTCGCCTTCTTTTCTGCAATCTTGGGAATGGGGAGAGTTTCAGAAAAAACAAGGCAATGAGTCCGTATATCTTGGACTTTACGAAAAAAACAAACTCGTGGCAACGGCTCTTACCATAAAAATAAAGGCCAAGCGAGGTTCGTTTTTGTTCATCCCCCACGGACCAAACGTCAAGGATCAGTCTATGACAAAAAAAGCCGTCGATGAGTTCAAGCGTCATCTGATAACGGTCGCGAAACAAGAAAATTATGATTTTATCCGAATCGCCCCCGTTCTGGCCGACACTCCTGATAATCGAAACATCTACCTACAACTGGGCTTCAAAAAATCGCCGATTTATATGCACGCCGAACGGGTCTGGGTGTTGGATCTTGATAAGAGCGAGGAGGAACTGCTTGCCGGCATGAGAAAAACTACCCGTTATCTTGTCAAAAAGGCCGACAGGGACGGAGTCCTGGTCGAAAGGCGAAAAGACAACCAAGCCGTTGATGTCTTTTGGTCCATATATCTTGAAACCGCCAAACGGGAAAACTTCGTCCCGTTTTCCAAACGATTTATAAACGACGAATTCAAAACTTTTCATGAAAGCGGCAACTGCGAGTTTGTTTTCGGCAAGGTCGGAAAAGAGTATTTGGGATCGGCGTTAATCGTCTTTACCAAATCTTCGGGCTTTTATCATCAAGGAGCATCCATTCATACTAAATTTCCCGTACCTTACCGACTCCAATGGGAAGCTATCAAGGAAGCTAAAAAACGAGGCTGCCGTACCTATAACTTTTGGGGCATTCTCCAGGAAGGACGAAGCCCAAGAAATTGGCAGGGACTGACTATGTTTAAAAAAGGATTCGGTGGTCGCCAGGTGGATTACGTACCTACCCAGGATTTTATCCTGTCTCCGATAAAGTATACATTAACTTACCTTTACGAATGCTTATTAAGGATAAAAAGAGGCGTTTAATACAGAAGTCTTTTAACTCTCTCAATAAACTATTTATCAGTTATCGTTAATAAACTTTGACCAATCCTTTTTTAAGGATTTTTGAGAAGCTGCTGTTTATAAATCTTAAGGCTAAAGTCAGATAAACCAAATTAATGGCCAAACAGACCAGTAACTTGTTCCAATCCAACGAACCGTGGTCGATCACTTGACGGGCTCCTTCAAACACATAGCTTGTCGGAACAAATACCGCCACTTTTTGGGCCCAGGCAGGCAGAGTCGACAGCGGATAGTATATTGCCGAAAACGGCGATATAAGCATAACGGCCGCCCAGGCAAATGTCTGGATTTTGGTTCCGTATCTGAGTATCAGACCGCCAACCAAAAACCCGACCCACCAACCGGTGATTATCAGCAGACCGGACAGAGGCAACAGATAAAAACCCAGCGAAAAAATCTTCACCTTATAAAGCATAAACGCCACCAAACCGGCAAAACTAAAACTGATGACGGCTTTGAGGATTCCGACGATAACAACAGAAACCAACCATTCGGAAAACTTCAGAGGCGAGACAAACAGGTTAATCAAATTTTTACTCCAAAGTTCTTCCAGCAAATTAACGGTTATCTCGTATTGACCGCGCCAGACTATGATCCAAAGCAAAATACCGGAAACTATCATCATGATGATATGGTTTTTGTCCGATATGAACGACCGGAAATAGGAGCTGGTCAGTCCCCAAAGCAATAGATCGATCGTCGGCCAATAAAAGACATCGCTCATCCTGTCAAAGCTGTGTTTGAAGTAAAGGAAATACCGCAAAACCATTCCGAATATACGTCTGATACTCATATTTATCGTCTTTTCTGTTGGGAAACTGATAAGAAATAATCCTCGAGGGTGGGTTTGTCTATAGATATCTCATCATAATAGACCCCCTTATCCATGAGTTTTCTAAGAAAATCGGGGATCTCTTTTTCCCGAACGTCGATGATTATATCCCTACCTTCCAGATGATAAGCCAGCTGCTGATTATGACAGTATTCTATCGTCCTTTTAAGCCCGTCTTTGACATATAAAGATATATGGGATACATCAATCGTCTTTGCCAGATTGTCGGGAGTATCGTCGGCGACGATCTCCCCGTGATTGATAAAGATAACCCTGTCGCATACTTCATCCACCTCGGCCATGTTATGGGAAGTGAGAATGATCGATACGTTGAATTTTTTCCGTTCCTCAAGCAAAAAATCTCTGATATAGCTGGCGACGTCAGGATCAAGCGAAGCCGTCGGCTCGTCCAAAAGCAACACTTTCGGAAAGTTCAAAAAAGCCTTGGCCAGATTGACACGGGTCTTCTGACCGGCAGACAGCTGATGCATCTCCTTATCCAATAAGTTATTGAGTCGAAATATATCGATTATCTTTTTTATCCTGGTTTTTCTGTCAGAAATATCATAAAGATAGGTAATAAACTCAAAACATTCGCTTACGGTAAAGTTCCACGGCAGCTCGGTATAGGTCGACGAGAAATTGACCTGTTCAAGGATTTCTTCCCGAAAACGAGAAAAGTCTTTACCAAAATAGTTGATTGCCCCGGATGTCGGAGTTAACACTCCAAGGAGCATCTGGATAGTGGTTGTTTTACCGGCGCCGTTTGGACCCAGTAAACCCAATATTTCGCCCTCCTTTAAAGAAAAGGAAATGTTGTTAACGGCAATAAACTCGTTTCTCTTGCCAACGTTGAACTTTTGTACCAGATTTTTCACTTCAAGAACGTTATCCATCCTATTTAAAACTTTTCAAGGACTTTGATTATATTTTGCGGGGTGAAAATACCCGGCCTGATCCTTGATAAATAATAAAGGTTGTCTTCCGACTGTTCCACACCGCTTATGACTGACACGGCGGCACTATAACTTGCTTGTTTGGCGATCTCGACCGTTTTGCTGTCGAAACTGCCAAAAGGATATGCGATTGTCTTAATCCTGGTCCCGAATCTTTCTTCCAGCTTATTTTTGCTGTCGACGATCTGTCTGCGGACTACGGTTTCCGGTAACGCTTTTAAGGAAATGTGGTCCATAGCGTGCGATCCGATCTCAACCAAGTCGCTGTCGACAAGCTCTCTTATCTGTTTGTCGCTTAAGAATCCTTTACGGTTGATAAAATCGTAAACGATATAAACGGTAGCTTTAGTTTGATACTTTTTTAGCAGTGGGAAAACTACAGTATAGAAATCCTCGTAACCGTCGTCAAAGGTCAAAACCGCGCTCCGACTGCTATTATACATTATTTTTCCGTCAATAATATCGGGAATATCTTTGACAAAGTACGTTTGATAGCCAGACTCCCGCAGTACCTTCAACTCCTTCTCAAATACGTCAGGCGTAATGTCGAGTCTCTTACGGATGAAATCTCCTATGTCTTTTACGTACTCGACATAATGATACATTATAATCGGAATCTTCATCTTCGCCATATTCCTTATATCGGCTTCACCGGTTGAGTTTTTCTCCAAATTCGGCGGCGGCGTAAAGTTTTTGTCTTGATAGTATGGAGCGATCACGTTGTTGCCTTTAACGCCAGCCGGTTTCTTAGGCTTTGAAAAAAACGTAAATATCAAAACAACCATAAGACTAAGCGATGTGATCAATCCGGCTCCCGTTAGAAATCCTGCTAAAAAACGATCTTTTCTTTTTCCCATTGATAATTAATCATACCAAAATACCCCTTACCTATTGGTCTAGAAAACGGGGAATAGGGAAGTATAGATTGTTATGACAATATAAATTGTTATTTTTCCGATAGGGTAAACCTGGAAAAAAGGCTAAAAACGTCTCGGGAGCATAAGGGAGAATTATGGCTAATTATTCATGATACCAAATGGGGAATAAAGTAAAAATAATTTAAAAAAATAAAATTAAAAATATGAAATTTTTCACCACTCCCCTTATTCTAGCCTCGGCTAACATCGTAAAAGATACAATTTACGATGTTGGATATCTAGCTTCCCTAACCATTATCAATAGCGAATTTTTAAAAACCTAACCGACAATGCTTGGATGTTTTTTTGGGAGAGTGATATTTGTTTCCCCACAAACAATAAGCATCAATTATTTGTTTTATCCAACGGTTTAATTTCACCCTATTTGACAACAAAACCACATAAAAAGCCGTGGAGAGGGGTCTTCTCCTCTTGCGACCCGTCGTGAACAAAAATTGATCAAATTTAGATTGATAAAACGCTCCAAATAATGTTTTTTGAGGCTGAAAATACTTAAAAAGAGCCTAAAGGGAATAATCGGAGAAACACGTTTTTAGAGCATAACAACAATCTATAAGTTAATTTTTAGCCTCGGAGTCGATGAATAACGGAAGTATTTGGAGAAGATTGATTTAGATCGATATATCAATCCATACTATTAATTTTGAGGCTAAAATATCATCTTTATTATCACCTATACCCGATAAGTGAGAAGTATTGGCATTTTAGATTGTTATGATAATCCAAATAATAGATAATGAGGCTAAAAACGTATTAAACAATTGTTTCTATATCAATTTATTTAGAGTGTAGCAATAAGCTAAACTAATAATTTTAGCCTTACATCATCATATATGAGTTATCCACATTGTTGTTTGTTATGCAATTCAATACTTTAACGAACGTGAGGTTTTAATATCCTATAGTTTTTATAATATTATAGGATATTTAATATTCACGTCTGTGCTTTTCCCCTCTCCTCTATTCTCTATCTCTTTTCCCCCACATTATATATTATATATCTTAATTTTTTGACGAAGCTTTTTTAAGTTGTTTTACCAATTTAAAGAAAGAACAGCGATCAAACCGACAAAAAACAATACAAAAAGATATTCGCGGATGGTCTGGCTAAACAGACGCTGGTCAAGGTGATTATAGATAAGCCCGGCCAGACTGTAGTAAGTACTGGTAACAAACAAAGCCGTGATAGCTGAGTTTAAAGGGATAAAAGACAACACTAAAACTACCTCAAACAACATTAGGGATGTCAGGAAACCGTAGAGAAGACTTTCCCTTTCCATAACGATCTTCAGCCTGATACTCCAATAAAGATGTATACTCAAAAGAAAGATGGTAATGGCAACCAAAAACGCGTTAAACAAAAAGTTGAGACGAAATGAAAAAATAGTATTGAAGAGAAAAAAACCGATAAGCGACTGATAGAAGAAATTAACGGAAAAAGCCGCCCGATAAAGCTGAAGACTCTTCTCCACCCCGACATTAAAGATATTTGAGCAAAGGAGCATGGCATAAACCGATATACCGTAGATGACGATAAACGGCAGTCGGGTCAACCATCTGACCGGAAATAAAAAATAAAAAAGATAGAAGGAGACGGTAAGCAAAACCGGCATAAAGAACAAGGCAAACCATTCTATCTTCTCTATCCCTTCAAGCACAGAAAAAAAAGTCAGAAAATACGATGTCACAATCAATATGGGGATAAACACGATAGCTTTATCAAAAAGAAAAAATGTTGAAAAAAGCATTAATAAAGCCAGGATCAAGGCACTGAGAACAAAACGGATTCTTTTTTCGATCTTGACAGCTCTCTTACGAAAATTTTTCGATATCTGTTTAGTGATTATCATTGCATGAACTCCTCGGGAATATTAAAATTAGCAAAAACTTTTTGTACGTCTTCAAGTTGTTCCAAAGCCTCAAATAACGTTAAAACTTTGGTGGCGTCGTCCTTGTCGTTTATGGCTACATAACTGACCGGAAGATAGTCCAGCTCTGACGATGAGGCTTCAATAGAACCCAAATGTTGTTTTACATGACCAAGGTTTTCATAAGGGATATAGATCAGATAGGATTGACTATCCTGGTCTATGTCAAAAGCTTCGTTTTTTTCGGCAAAAGCAAAGATCTCATTCTCCGGAGCTTTGTTTTTGTCAATGATTATCAACCCACACTTTTTGAAAAAGTAGCCTGTAGAGCCTTGAACTCCAAGTTTTCCCCCATTTCTTTCCATGACATGACGAATGTCGGTTAAAGTACGGTTTGAGTTGCTTGTGGCCGTAACTATAATGAACTTAACGCCAAAGGGGCCAAAACCTTCGTATATGATCTCCCTAAGATCTTCTTTGTTCGGGCCGACACCCTTTTCGATCGCCCTTTGGATATTTTCTTTGGGCATGTTGCTTGATTTTGCTTTTTCGACAGCAAGACGAAGTCTGATGTTATTTTCGGGGTTGACGATCCCTCCTCCCTCGATGACGGCCAGGGTAATTATCCGAGAAATTTTTGAAAAAAGCGTACCTCTTGCTTTATCTTTTATGCCTTTCTGACGCTTTATTTGCGACCATTTCGAATGTCCTGACATATCTTTTCCTATTATACTTGACAATCCCCAAAATTAAAATATACTTTTACATAATCTTATGGAAAATGTTGAAGTGCTTGAACAATATGCGATAGATGCCGCTCTCAATCTCGACTGGAAAAAGGCAATCGAATTCAACCAAAAGATTCTTATTCACAATAAAAAAAACGTTTCAGCCCTTCTTCGTCTCGGCTTTGCCTATTTCCAAAACGGAGATCTTGACCAGGCTAAAAAATCATATCTAAAAACTCTCAAACTCCAACCCAACAACACAACCGTAAAGGAACAGCTGGAGAGGATCAAAATATTGCAGGAAAAAGGGGCTAAAAAAAATAACAATATAAACATCAGCTTCGATCCCGGTCTTTTTCTCGAAGTTCCCGGCAAAACCAAAAGCGTCGTTCTCGTAAACATCGGTCAAAAAAATATTTTGGCCCAACTGACAGTCGGAGAAGAGGTTTATCTAAAGCCAAAAAAAAGGCGTGTCGAGATAAGAACAAAAAACAACGAGTATATCGGGAGAATTCCCGATGACCTGTCAAAAAGACTTCTTCTTTTTTTAAAGGCAAAAAGCCGCTATTCGGTCTTTGTCAAAGAAGCCGGACTAAATCAGATAGTCATCTTCATAAGAGAAGAGTCTAAGGGGAAAAAAATCAGCCGACATATCTCTTTTCCATTAAACCCTCTGGGAGGAACGAAAACCGAATTCGACGGAGACAAAAACGAAGAAGAGGAAGATCTGACGGACGAAGATTTACTGCAGCTTGACGTTGAAAAAATGGCCGCCAATATCGGCAACGAGGACAAGGAAGAATATCTCCCTTATGATGATGATGAAGAAGATGCCGAAGAATAATTATCCGCGATAGTGCGTCGTTTTGTTTTTGAAAAAAATAATCGTTCCTTTGACGGGTTTTATTTTGAAGAAAGTCTTAATCTCCTTTGGAATATCAAAATCTTTCATAGAAATTAGGGCGATTATGAAAGATGTCGCCAAAAAGATGATAAACAGAATGATCATATCTATGCTTTTTATTCCCTACTCCAGTCTTTTTCAAGACTGCCAAGTTTAAAAATTATATCATAGCCTTCGACCGGCTGTCTGATTATCGGACAATGGAAAGCTTCGCTTATAAATTCAGCCGATTTCAAATTGCTTCCCACAGCCTCAATCACCTGGCACTTCTCCCCTTCTGAAGAAGTATAGCTTAGATCAACTACTTTTATACCTTGACCCTCTATAGGTAAACTTATCAAATAAGCATTCTTTTCACTTTTAGTATATAAAATTTGAACATTAGCTTTTTCGCTCCTTAGTCTTTTTTCATAAAAATTTCCCATGGAAAGCTGGGAAAATCTTTCCTCATCAAGCGCTTTGTCTCCGTCCACTTGTTTTACCGGCAATGATTCAAGCTGCCTGAACTGTTTGACGGGTTTGTTGATGAAGGTATAGTAAAGATATGCTCTTTCGAGAAAGTTGGCGTTGCTTTTGTTGAAAAAAAAACGGGTTAAACCGGGAACAAATGACCGTTTGTCTTTGGCGTTATCGTAATAGACCTCGACTTTGGCCGGATAAAAATAAAAATCGGCTGTTGTTGATGAAATAACGGAAAAAGTTCTCCGATAAAGAGATTGTTTATGCTCAAGATCAACCAATTTACCCAAACCTCCCAATCTATAATATCCAAAACCCCCAGGCACCAATACCTTAAGATCAGACGGATAACTGACTACGTAATCAATATCCTTTTTCAGACTAACCGAATAAAACAACGTATTTTGTCCGTAAAAAAAGACATTGATCCTATCCCGGCTTTTAAAAAAAAACGAACTTCTCAACTCCCTGAACAACTCTCCCACCAATACCACCGAAATAATTAATACAATAACATAAACGTATTTTTGCCTTGCCCATCGAAGCCTTTGAGCGAAGTTGGAGCTTTTTAATTTTGACTTTTGACTTTTTGTTATCATAACATCCCATGTTCCAATTTAAGACGTTTTACCTTGCGTCCAATCTCCTCTTTATCCAGACCTTTCCAATGGAGTATCCGCCTGATTATTGAGAGTGAGGCTTCAAATTCAGGCTGGATTATCACATCAACTCCCAAATCTTTCATCCGACCCTGGTCTTTTTCCCGATGGACCCTGGTGAAGACGACTATTTTAGGATTAAGTTTTTTCGCATTCATCACTATTGCTTCCTGGGAAAATTTACCCGGTACGGCTATAACCAAAATCCTTGCTTCGTCGGCCTGAGCGTAATCAAGGATATCCATATCGGTCGGATCACCATATATTATATTCGCGCCGCTCTTTCTGGCTTTTTCCACGATGTTGAAGTTATAATCTATAGCTAAAAAAGGCACGCTGGCAAGTGTCAGAGCCCGGCCGACATAACTGCCAACGCGACCGTAACCGCAGATTATCACATGGTCCTTAATGGATATGGCGTCTATAGGCGACCTGTCCTGATCGATACGATGGGTTATGAAGTTTTCCAAAAACGGAAGGATTTTCTTTATAAGCTTTCTCAGGTTCAGGTAAAGCTCATCCCGGCTGTTAATCAAAATGGGGGTAATTACCAACGTGATGAGAACTGAGCTTATTATAAAAGCGTACTCTTCCTGGGAAAAAACTCGATTGCTGAGCGACTGGGACATCAAAATAAAGGCGTCCTCGTCAATCTGGAAAAGATAGATAGCCAGAGTAAAAGCCGTTTTAGAATGAAATCTGAAAAACAGGAAAATCAGCAGGATTACCAAACCCTTGACAACGATTATCAAAATCGTAAACAGAAGTATCTTCGGCAACACCAGAAAGACCAACCCCAACTTGATGCTCATACCGATGAAGATGAAAAAAATCACCGCCAACATATCGCGCAACGGCCTGATTTCTGAAAAAATATGATAATGCTGAAGTGTTTGACCGACCAAAACACCAGCGACGAAGATACCGATTAGAATCGGGATCCCAAGTACGGTTGACAGGTAAGTGATCAAAAAAATAAAGACTATGACAAACAAATTCATCAACTCGCGGGAAGTTCTGGCCATACGGTTGAATATTTTCGGAATCAGTTTTTGGCCTGAATAAAACAAAACGGCAATGATCAAGGTCGATTTGACCAGATCGACGAATATTTCTCCACTTAGTTGTAACAAAGAAATGTGGCCGGCCGTCACCGTTGTGAATATTATCAGAAAAGGGATGAAGGCTATGTCCTGGAACATCAGTATTCCCATCGCCAGTTCGCCGATGAAAGAACCCTCTTCTCCCCTATCTTGGATTATTTTGGCAACCAAAGTGGTCGATGACGAAGACAGAGCAATTCCAATAAGAAGAGCTTTTACGAAAGAAAAACCAAAAAAAAGGCTCACAATGAATATCGTTGCGATCGAAAAAATTATCTGAAAAAAACCGCCGAGGACTATGTATTTTTTTAAGTAAATCAAACGCGAGAAGTTAACTTCAAGACCAACGGCAAAAAGCAACAGAATTATGCCGAAATAAGCAAAGTTATTGATTATTTCCTTTGAATAAGTGCTAACGAACAAATTACCCAGGAGTAAGCCGCCGACGATATAACCGACTATGGCTGATACCTTAATCTTTTGGGCTATAAAGGCGAAGACAAACGGGATGGAAAGAAAAATGAAAAAATTAAGGATAGTCGCGGCTGGAATATCGGCCATAATAATAAATATAGCACATCAGGACGGCCGTCATTGCCTCAATTTGGCCTCGCAGGCAACGCAGTATTGGGCCTCCGGGATCAGTTTCAACCTAGCCAAGGGGACGACTTTTCCGCATTTTTCGCAATGGCCGTATTTGTTTTTTTCTATCCGTCCAAGAGCCGCTTTAATGTCATTTGTCTTACGGTTAAGGTCTTTTATCTGGGCTTCGATGGTATCATGACCAACCTGCTCGCGGACATCGGTATCAACGGCCGCATTATCGGAAGCATGATCCGGATCTGAAAAAGGATCGTCTTTTTTCAAATCCTCAATCTGTTGAAGAATTTTTTTCAGATCTTTTTCCAGTCTTTCTTTTTGCGAGTCGATGAACGTTTTGGTAAGTTTTTTGTCCATAGTTTTTTGACGAATTGATAATTCTTGATAGGAAATTTATAACCGGACTCCTAAAATAATATAGAAAATAAAAACTAAAAGTCAAGAGCAAAATCATTGACGCAACTTCATCAAAATAAAGATTGCCTTGTTTGATTTTGCCTAAAGAAAAGTTAACCAAAGCAAAAAACCAAGCAAAGAAACAAAAAACAAATCCTTTATGGTACTTTTCTTTTCTTATCTCAAAGATCAGTCGATACGACAAATAACAACCTAAAAAAAATAGCAATCCGGCATAAAGAGCGGTCAGATGACGATGACCATCAAAGCCAAAATATCTGACGGCGAGCAAAAATTTGGTCTTTGTGCCGACTTCACTCCCGGAAAAAAAGCCGCCGATTTTGCCGAAAGCCAAAGACAGAAAGACCGATGGTATAAAATAATCGACCGTCTCGGCAAAAGGAATTTTTTTCTTCAAAAAAAAGAGGTACAAGGCGATAAAACCACCAAGCAAAGCTCCGTATAAAGATAAACCGGGATAACCGTTGATGAGGAGAAATTTAAAAAAATCAAAACCAAAATCTTTGAAATGGAGCAACACATAGGCCAATCGGCCGAAAAAAATCGCCGATGCCAAAGAAAAAAAGAGACCATCGAATATTTCCTCTTCCTTATGGACCGTCATCCTAATAAGCTTCCAAAGGAGAAACGTTCCCCAAAAAAAAGCCAGCACCAGGAATACTCCAAAAGTGTAGATTTTGATTATTTTAAACTCCAGTAATACCGGTAACATAGGTCTTATTTGATAATTTTATCATATAAACCACAGACCTTAATAATAATGTATTATATTATTAACATATGATCAAACTGTTGACGACTGTATTAGTCATACCCCTTTTAATAAGTATAAAAACGGCTTTTTTTAACCAACCGCTAAAAACTCAACCGAGAAATCAGAAAACAACCGTAAGTCCGACCATAAAACCTTCGACAGTCCCTTCAACATACGACCGTCAAAAGCAAAAAGAAGTGTCGATCTCTTTGAGCTTAAAAAATATTGCCCGGCAAAACTTTACCCTTTCGATAGTAAACCAAAGCACGAATGAAGCCAGATTTGATGCGGCTGACCTTTTCGTAAATTTTCCCAAAGAGATTGCCGAATCGATTAAGATTGAAGACGGCCAGTCTCTGCAACTATGCCCGGGTAAGCAAATAAAAGCCGGATATATCAGCGTTACTTGCGTGAACAAACCGGAACGGGAAAACGCCCTGACCGATAAAGAATTGGTCAATATCAACTTCAACTTGAAACAGAACTTTAAACCGGGATCGATCTCCATGGATAAACAAAAGACCCATTTTTATTATAATGGCGTAGAGGTACCTTTCGGATTGAAGGAGGAAAAAGTTGATATAGGCTATTAGGCAATAAAAATATGTATATCAGAAATATCCGCATGTTTTTTCTTAAAAAGAACTGGTTTTTCCTTTCCTTGCTTATTTTTTTAACAATCATTATTGTCCTCGCTCCCCTGTTTTTTGGAGGTAGGATGTCATTTTTTTCCAAAGCTTCTACTGATCAGATCAAGCTGAAAATGAAAATACAAGGCAACTATGCTGACGGAAAAACCGTCCCGGTAAACATATCCCTTTACGACTACGAAAAGAAGATCAAAGATTATGTCGTGTCCGTTACCAAAAAATCCGGGTCAAATGTTTTTGACGCCGACCTTGATGTCGGCGATGTCGATCTGACGAAAAAATACGCCTTTCTGGTCAAGCCGAAAAAAGGCGTAGCCAAACTTTTTTGCAGCCTGGACAAAAGCGGAAACAGCTGTACCGAACCAACCATAACCTTGCAAAAAAGTTATGTTTATTCATTGGAGTTTGATACGATTTTGCTTGGAGACGTACCCACTCAAAACGGGACCGTCAACGGTCAGGATCTTTCGGTGATTAAGGGAAAAATAGGCCAAGTGGAAGGAGATAACGACGCTGACCTAAACCAAGACGGAATAGTCGATACCGAAGATTTTTCCCTGGCTTTATACTCATTGGGCAAAAATGCCGCAGACGACTCTGTTTCTTGGCTGGGAAAGATAACCCCAACGCCAACGGTGACGCCGACCGTATCCCCTACCGCTTCTCCGACAACAGCGCCGACCAACACCCCCGTTACCACTCCCACCGTCTCAGTTCCTTCAATTACAGTCACGACCAACCCGACCGTTACTCCATCCCTTTCCCCCTCGCCTGTCAGTTGTAGTCAAATAAATAATATCCCCCAATGTACCGGCAGTTCCCTAGGGTGCATCTGGTGGGAAAGCTGCAATGTCTGCGCCTCACAACAGACATACTTTGAAGACGCCTGTCCGAACAACAGCAGAAAATGCGTCGACTACACCGGAACCCAATGCAGTCGCTCAAGATATTGCGAATCCTACTATAACGGTAATACCTTAAGCTGCAGAGCCAGATGTTATGGAATGAACAGCCAATACTGCGGTTACAACTACAACGAATGCCGTTGGAACGGATCAAGTTGCCAGCCAATTCCGACACCCACACCGATAACGATCAACTGCCGAGCATATGATCATAACTCCGATTATTGCCCAAGTACGCAATGCGATTACCTTCGATGCGGCCATTGTGTTAATAAACCAGCGGTCGGAACCGAATCAACCAACTGTCCAGCTTGTAACACATTAACAACACAATATTCTTGTGATCAACACGGAGCCTATTCCTATGATTACTCTGATTACTGGTGTGCTTGGTACACTACCTGCTCAAAATGTTCATATAGGGGAGTCAATCCCTGTCCGTAAAAACATGAAAAAAATATCCGCCATATTGATTTTTGCGCTGGCTTTTTTGATGAGGTTTTATGGTTTTTTTTGGGATGAGGGCTATCATTTCCATCCCGATGAAAGAATGCTTATTCTTGTCGCCGAAAGGATCGATTTCTTCAAGAATCTGAATCCAAATTTTTTTAACTACGGTTCACTGCCCATATATCTGTTAAAGGGATCTTCGCAACTGATTGATCTTGTCTTCAAAACCAATTTGGCCAACTATCAAGGGATGCTGGTCGTCGGACGAAGCCTGTCGATCGTAAGCGACCTGATAACCCTTATTATCGTCTATAGAATATCGAGTCTGCTCTTTGAAAAACACAAACACGTCAAGCTAATATCCTTACTGACTTTATTTAGCTATACCCTGTCTTTCTTTCCCATCCAAAACAGCCATTTTTTCGTTGTCGATGTCTTTCTTAATCTGTTTGTCTGTTTGACAGCTTATTCAATATTGAAATATCTTAAAAAACCGAAGACGGCAACTCTTTTTTTAATGGCGGTTGCCTTTGCCGCCGCCTTAACCGTAAAAATCACCGCCTTGGTTATTCTTCCGCTTATCATATTATTTATCTTCCTGACATCTCCTAAAAAAATCGTTGCCAACGGACTATTTTTTTTATCAACCGCTCTTGTGTTTTCCTTTATTTTTATGCCTTATGCTTTTTTGAATTTCCCACGGTTCATCTTTGAGGTAAAAAACCAGCTACAGATGAACATTGACGCTTATGTTTTCCCCTATACTCTTCAATATGTGGGAACGACCCCTTATCTTTATTACGTAAAAAATATCTTTTTTTGGGGAATGGGACCGATACTAAGCCTGTTGTCCTTATATGGAGCAATTATGCTTCTCAGAGAACAGAGTTACAAAAAAAATGTTTCAAAAAATTTGGTCTTTGTCCTTGTCTTTTTTTATCTGTTTTATTTTCTGCTTATTGGTCGATCGGCGGTGAAATTTATGCGTTATCTTTTACCTCTTTATCCTTTTTTGGCGATCATGGCCGGATACGGATTGCTCAAATTCTCAAAAAACAGGCTGTCATTGCTTTTGTTGTTATCGGCAATGTTTTTATGGAGCATGACCTTCGTTAACATATACACCCATAGACATACACGGCTTGAGGCAAGTCGATGGATTGCCGTCAATATTCCTCCGGGATCGACTCTGGCCGTTGAACATTGGGACGATCTTCTCCCCGTATACGATACCGAAAAATACAGTTTTGTCACCTTGAATCTTTACGACCGACCCGACGACGCTAAAAACAAATGGCTTGATGTGGAAAAAAAATTGTCAGAGTCGGATTATCTGATTATCGCTTCAAACAGGCTTTATACTCCTTTGATTAAACTGGGAGACTGCCAAAGATATCAACCTTGCTATCCTAAAACAAAAGAATATTACGATAAGCTTTTTTCCGGCAAACTCGGCTTTGAGAAAATCGCCGAGTTTGTCGCCTATCCGTATTTAAACTTGGGTCCGTGGAGATGGCAGATAAAAGATGATTGGGCTGATGAATCTTTTACCGTCTACGACCATCCGAAGATAATGATATTTAAAAAAAGTGATCTGGCGGATTGCCCGGGAAAGCTTTGAGTTTCTCCTAAAGGATTTTCTTAAATAACTTCAATATCCCCTGCTGCCAGCCGGCCGTATGGGTAATGCCGGCCGGCCTTGACTTGATCTGTTGATAATTATCAAGATACCAGCGGTAACTTTCGATCAGCGCCTCTGAGTTCGAGTATTTCGGGTGCCATTTTAAAACCTTAATCAGCTTTTCGATGGAAACGTATGAGTCCTTGTCAGCCGTATCGTAAACCCATTGGTAAAGCGGCGATATCTTAAGCTTCTCAAACAACCAAAGGGCTTTTTTAACCAAAAAAGCGGGCGTCGGCAGGATTGAAGATCCGGAGGCGGCGTAGTCAAAAAGGGCCTGCAGGTCATTTTTGACTGAGACAAATTTTTCCGCTCCGATATTGAACTCTGAATTTGTCTTTTCTTTGTTCTTGACGGTGGTTAAAAGATAAACTACCTCGACCAGATCATCAACCGCCAATAGTTGATAACGATTATTGCCGTTTCCGATCATCGGGATTTTTTTTCCGTCCTTTATCCAGTCAAAAAGAATCTCAAAAACACCGAGACGGTGGGTGCCGATGAAGGTCTTAGGACGGAGCACAGTTACGGTCAGGCCTTTTTTCCGATAAAAACGACAGGCTTTTTCCGCCTCAATTTTACTCTGGCCGTACGGACCGACCCCGACCAAAGCGTCGTTTTCTTCTATCGGATGTTTTTTAGGTACGCCGTATACCGCCGTCGACGAAATATAAATAAACCTTTTTATCTTGTTTTTCAAAGCCAGTTCCAACAGATTTCTCGTCCCGGCGACATTGATGCTGAATATCTCTTTTGCCGGCCACAGAGGCAATGCCGCCGCCGCATGGACGACCGCATCGTGCCCCACCATAACCTTGCCGATAAGCCTGTTGTCCCTGACATCGGCCTTAACGAAACGGCATTGGCTCGGATACTCTTTTTTATCAAAATCGGCGATATCGACCAAAGTAACCCGATTGCCTTTTCTGCAAAAAAAATCAGCCAGATGCAGTCCTAAAAAACCGGCACCTCCGGTTATCAATACTTTCATAGATGAATATGATATCATATTCACTTATTATGAAAAAAGGCAAAAATAAGCCCCTTCGCGTCGGCTTTGACCTGGATGGAGTGGTACTGTATAACCCGATAAGGACTTTCAGGCCAATAGCCAGCCGGATTAAGTCGTTGGTTTTCAGAAAATCCCTGACCGACAAGTTTTACTTTCCAAAAAGTTTTGTAGAACAATATCTCTGGAAGATTCTTCACAAAACGAGCTTTACGCCGGCAGAAGGCCTTACTCTTCTTGAAAAATACGTTGACAATAATAAGATTGAGGCTTACCTTATTACCAGTCGTTACAGTTTCCTGGAAAAAGACTTTACCGATTGGGTAAAAAAAATTAACCGGAAAAAAATATTCAAAGAATGTTTTTATAACCAAAAAAACCTTCAGCCGAACCGTTTTAAGGAACTGATGATAGAAAAAAAACAGTTGGATGTCTTTGTCGAAGATAATTGGGGCATCGTACAAAAACTCATGGCAAAAAACAAAAAAACTAAGATATTTTGGATTTCCAACTTTTTTGACAGAAGAATACCTTATCCATACAAATTTTCAAGTCTCAAAAAAGCGATTAAAAAGATCATTTCTTTATCTTCCTGATTATCGCGACTATCGGTTCGAGAACATGAGGCAGATTTTTTCCCTCCTTTTTTATGACTTCCGGTTGGCCTTTTTTCGGAAAAAGCGACACGACCACCCGGAACAGACCTCCGCCTTTTTCTTCCTTTACGTAAAGTTTAGCCTTGGTCACATTTGGCTGTTTTTTTATGAAAAAATTAAAACGGTTGAAAAAACCGCCCAAGATCTGACGGTTTTTTGGAGACAGGTTTTGGGAGGCCACTTCGATCCTTTTCTCCAGATTGGTTTGGATAAGGGCCCCGAGCAGATCACGGGTAGTGATAATACCTATCGGATGCCGTCCCTCATCGACGATGACAACGCTACCGATGTTTTTTTTAAGGACCAGATTCAGAGCCTCCATCAATAAACGCTCCGAGGATAAGGTAAGAACGTAGACTTTGGAAAAATTCCTCACCTTCATATGATGAAAGTTGGTCTGACTGCCTTCTTTATCTCCGCGAAAGGCGCGAGTTTTCGGAGCGATCAGATAGTTGACCAGATCGTAATAACTCAGTATTCCCTTAAGTTTCATATCGTGTCCGACGACAACCAGCTTTGATACTTTTCTTTGCTTGAAAACCGAGATGGCCTGGGCGATCGAATCATCATCGTAGACTGTAATTAGGGTATTGTTTTTATGCTTAAGTATTTCGGCTATTTTTATTCGGAAATAATTAGACTGGGTATACTGCGACAAAAGATGTCGGGCCGAGATAATTCCCATGAACTTTTCTTTCTCATCAAAAACCGGCAGATAGTGGATTTTTGAATCTATGAATGATTTGGCAACTTTGCTAATCGGCATATTGATTTTGATCTTTGGCGGATGAAAAATGCAGTGTTCCACCTTGGCGTTGCCCGGATAAGACGACTTGATAAGACAGTAATAAGGATTGATCATTCCCAGATATTTGTTTTTTTCGGCAAAGACAAAGGCCCCATCATGGGATGAAGCCAGTTTTGACAGAACCGAAGACAGATAATCGTTGATTGAGACTTTGATGATGTTGTCTTTTTTGACTATATCGCTCAGTTTAGTCATATGTTTCAGCTTAAATTTTTTAATAATTCGATTATGGAAACCACTCCCCAACCGGTACCTCCGTGACTGATTACCCCTTTATCTCTGTCGGTCCAGAAAGCCGGACCGGCAATATCGATATGCAACCATTTCATCCTGTCAACAAACTCACTCAAAAACAAAGCGGCGGTAATCGCGCCCCCTCCCGATGAACTACCAGACACATTCTTAATATCGGCGATACTACCCTGTTTCATTTTTTCCAAATAATCCTTATGCATAGGCAATGGCCAAACCAAATCCCCTTCCTTATCGGCTATTTTTTGATAGAGATCCATTGTTTTTTTATCATTACCCATTAATCCGGATATCTCTTTGCCCAGAGCGACGATACAAGCGCCCGTTAAAGTCGCCAGATCAATCGATAGATCGGATTTAAGATATTTTTCGCTGTATGATAAAGCGTCAGCCAATGTCAATCTACCCTCGGCATCGGTGTTGAGTACTTCGATAGTCTTACCGTTAACGGCTGTCAAAACATCCCCAGGCCTGATAGCACCCCCAGAAGGCATATTCTCACAAACCGGCAGAAGGCCGTAAACATTTAAAGGCAGATCCGGTATCTTTGATAAGATCTTGAATATTCCCAAAACCGTCGCTCCCCCGGCCATATCGCATTTCATGGTTTCCATTGCCGATGACGGTTTAAGGGACAAGCCGCCCGAGTCGAAAATAATGGTTTTGCCTATCAGACTGACTGTCTTTTTTGCTTTCGGACCGAGATATTTGAGGACTATGAACTTTGCCTCCCGCTCGCTTCCCTGAGCTACCCCAAGAAAAGCCCCCATTCCAAGTCTTACACACTCCTCCTTGTCAAGAATCTCCACTTTTATCCTTTCGGATGATGTTTTTTCGATCTGAAAAGCAACCGATTCAAGAGTCACCGGATGAAGATGGGAAGCCGGCTCATTAACCAGATCGCGGGTAAGAGAGATCCCTTGACTGACCAGTTCGCCAAAACTTATTCCGCCGAGCAAGGAGCTGGTTATTTTGTCGTCTTTAAGGAAGACAAGTTTCGTCACCCGGTCAGGACGGCGGTTTTTTTTACTTTTATACTTGTCAAAACGATAGTTAGCCAAATGAAAAGCCAAGCTAAGATTTTTACCGATATTGAAGTGATCGTCACCGAGAGCCGGAAAATAAAATAAGGAGAGCTCGTCAAGGCCCAACTTTCCCGATGTCCTGACTGTTTCAGCCAGTAGATTTTTAAAACGGGCCAGACTAAATTCGTCCTTTTTGCCGGCACCAACCAATATGACCTGATCGTACTCGGGTTTGTTTATGTCAACGACGACAATCTTACCGGCCTTGGCATCAAAATGCTGGTTCACGATTTTTTTACCGATGAAACCGGCAGATAGTTCATCCAAGATTTTGAGTCCTTGATCTTTTTTCCACTCTTCCTCAAACACAAAGTAGATTAATACTTGTCCCTTGCCGGGAAAGGGCGATTTTCCGGTCTTAATGCCGATATCCATAGTAAAAGATATCTTAACTCTTACGAAAAACACAGTCAAGGGGAAGAAATCACTGATCCTTCAAAAGGTCTTTTTCTATTCCGTCTATCAAAACCCCGTAGCCCAAATCAGGATCCGGAGTCCAAACTCTTTTTCCGGATATCTTAAGGAAATTTTGATCCTCAGGATTGAGGCATTCTTTGAAGGCCTCCTGAAGATATCCTCCATTGGGAAAAACAACCCTGGTCCTTTTATCCTCGTCAAACGTAAGTTTTTCTTCCTTTTCGTTTTTGCTTCTTTCGCCCCACGGATCCTTGACTCGAACGGCGTTCCAAGGACAACCAGTATCGTCTTCTTCCGGCAGGCTTTTTGAAGCGTCTCCCATATCGCCGACCACGAATATCTGTCCGTCTTTGTCCTGGCTTTTTCTTAGTTCCTGTCTCAGAGTATCCGGCAAAATATCAAGTATCTCCGTCGGATATACGATGTAGTTGGCATGCTTCCTGGCGTCGTTGCCTTCAATCTTTTCACCGCTCGAAAGACCGTAACCGAGATAACCGACAACGATATCAAGCTGCAAACCGTTTTCCCGGGCGTACTCTTCTATCAGCAGCAAACCCTGGGTTGTGGCAACATTGACATTGATAGCTATTTTGTTGCCGGTCCTTATTTTTGTCTTTTGTTTGAGAGTTTCAAGAATTCCGACGATTGTTTCTCCGGAGGCAATACAGTCCTCGTTTATCTCGAAGCTGGCGTCAGAGGTTCTTGACAAAATCTCTTTTTCTATCTGAAAAAGATGCTTTTGGTATTGAGCCCGGCTATCCTTATTAGTCAAAAACTCGTTTCTGGCGGCAAGTTTGGTCATCTCCAAGGCCGGCTCGGTAAACGAACCGTTTATCACCTTGAGAGTCATGGTGTCGTTCTCGTAATCAAGGACTGCTTCATCCCTTACCTTCAAGTTTTGGCTCAAAAGCAGTACGCTTGTATTACGGACGGTTTCATCATCCAAACCAAGATGTTTGAGGTATGTTTCCGGACCAAGAACGCTTCCGGGAAAGACTTCGGCTATTTCCGGTGGTAAAGAAACGTAGAATTGTCCTTCCCTTACACCGTCGTCTATCTCTGTTTTTTTCGCCGGATCAAACACTTTAAGCCGGTCGATTCCGTCACCGTGGATTCTTAATCTACCGGAAAAATTTTGGGCAACGTCTTTAAAGCGGGAAAGAAAAAGTTCGCTCTGTCTCCGTAGGTTTTCCATTTTTTGCATCGGTTTCTCCATTTTTTACTTTAATTTTTAATAAATAAAAAAAATGGGAGGTTTTTCCTCCCTTTGGTAGCTAATTTTTTGTTAAAAACTTTAATTTCATTCTAAAAATTAGATATTATCAGATTTTATAATTTTGTCAAGGGAAATAAAAAATCGCTAAAGAACTCTACATTCTGTTGCTATAATATTGATAAATCAAACGATCCTGTTCGGGCGAGTGGCGGAATGTTCAACTGGCAGTTTGCGAACCGAGTGAGCATTACTGCCAGTTAATCCTGAGCGAAGTCCCGCTAAGCGGGACAAGGTCGAAGGAGCGGATATGATTTATAGTTGGGCGAGTGGCGGAATGGCAGACGCGTAGGTCTCAAAAACCTATGAGGGCAACCTCATGAGGGTTCGACTCCCTCCTCGCCCACCCGTTATAATATTAGAGGACTCTTATTATTCATATTTATTCTTCTTGAGAATGAGGGTTTTTAGCCCAAAAATAGGCACTAAAATCTAATTTCTATGTTATAATACTATAAGATATGAAATATGAACTGAACAGGTTTTCCGCCATCCGTCTTCCCGGCGAAAACGGACTAAGCCAAACTCCGATAAAACGCGAAGCTCTCCCCAGCGACACGGTTTTTGCCTCTTCGGAAGGGTTACTGGCCACCTATCCGCTCCATACATTTTTAAGGATTAGGGAACTACAAAAAAAGGAACGCGGATCCCATCTTAATACGGTTGCCAACGACCTTATTACCTACCCCGAGCGCTGCCTTCCTTTCTATGGATATCTGCGGAAAAAAGAGGCTGAACAACCCGAGGAGACAGAGCTTTGCGACGACATCCGGACCGAGCTTGGCAAAAAACTTTCAAAAATATCGTCAAAACAAACTATAGAACTCATGCAAAGCCGAAAACATATCGACGGGTTTTTGAAGCTACTGCTCCTTGACAGGGAAACAGCTTCAAAGCCGAACAACCTGTATTTGGAAGACGGCCGCCTGGCCGGCGAGTCCATCTTTCGCGGTCTGGTTGAAGGATGTCAAACCCAAGAGCAGATAGTTGATCTAGTCTATAATATCGCCATATCGGCTCTTTCCTTTCCCGAAAACGAACGCGGCGAAAAAGCCCTTTATCAGATCCTGTCGTTCGCCTCCCCCATCCTTAAGGCCGACGATCCTCAGGCCGGTAGGCTAAGGGCCGCCAGTATCGCCACCAACGATGACACCCTAGCCAAATACATACTGTTGGATTATATAAGCAGTTTGCTTGAAACCATCTATGATCCGGAAGACAGACGATTAACCGGAATGAATGACGTCCTTATGGAGAAGAACTCCGATTTCGATCAGGAAATTAAAAAATCTTTACGGAACAAGGAAAGAATTGCCGGACTGACGGAGTTTTACGAGGCTAGGCAACGGGTAGATCTTTCCTTGGCTAATGATCTGTCTTTGGATCTTGCCAACTACACTTATGAACTGGGTTTTCCGGAAAAATTCGTCGCTCAACCCTATGAACTGCGTTATTTGTATGCCCGCCTTCACTCCCGTTTTTTAAAAAGCCAGGGACAGATCGAGGATGATATTATTCCTCTGGCAATGCCTCATGACGGATCGCTGCGTAACGTGGAAAGACCGACAGGCAGTACTGCCGAAGCCGCCGCCGAGATCCTGAAAGCGGTCTATAACTACGGTCAGGGCGGATCCGTCAAAGAAACCCATGTCATCGGCGACGTCATGAACTATTTAAGGCCTTATGATATACCAGAACAAAAAAAACAAATTCTCTCCCGGCACAACGAACAAACAAGGAATGACCTCCAAAAAGCCCCGCACATCTACGGTATCCATCCGCGAGGAGACAAAATCATTATCGATGACGACAATATCGGAGGAATAAAAACATTGCTGTTCCAGCCCGGAACCAGAATGACAACAAAAATAAGCCTGGGTATTGGTCGTTATCTTATTCCTCTTTCTCTTGACTTTCATTACCATCTTAAGATGGCCGACGGCAGCAATCTGCCGATCAACAATGAAGCCATTCTCTGGTGGGAAACGATTATTCTTACCTATCTCAAAAAACTTCTTTGCGATCCGCGCGCCATCGAACTTGAAAACGGCCGTGGGCTTTCTTCGCAGGAAAGGGAGTTTTTCCATAAAAAATACTTTGGGATGAAACAACATCGCCGTCTTTTACCCCATGGAGAAAAATTTTCATCCGAACAATCGAATAGATTTTATGAAACTTATGGGATGACGCTTGAGGAATACAATAAACTTCTTAACCAGTCTGAAGAATCTGGATTTTATACCTGGGTATTTCCCAAAGAGGTTTATATCGATGAGAACACGCCCCCGGTAACCTCCCGCATCCCTACGGCGGAAGTTGAACTTAAAAAAACCCTAAATTTTTGATATTGTTTACTAATGACAGCTCTGTTAGTCGTCGGTTTTTTCTTAATATTGATCGTTATCGTCCTCTTTGCCTTTCCCAGATTTTCGCCGATCCCCTATTTTCCCACCAATAAAAAAGATCTGCCTCTTATCTTAAAAGCTCTTAACCTGAAAAATAGCCAAACTGTCGTTGATTTCGGAGCCGGTGACGGCGAAGTCATTTTCGCGGCGGCAGAAGAAAGTTTATCAAAAAACTTCGATACCCTTTTCGTTGCGGTAGACATAAATCCGATACTGATATTGATCATGCTTGCCAGACGGATCATCCACCCAAACAAAAAAAATATCCAAATTGTTTACGGAGACATGTTCAAATTGGATGCGGGAAGTTTATCCAAAAAAAAGACAGAAACCGTCTTTTATCTTTATATCTCCCCATGGCTTTTGGAAAAAACTGTTAAAATTATCAGAAAGAGCCATGATAAAAGCAGGCTCGTGTCATATTTTTATCCTGTGCCAAGTCTGAAAGACATCGAAAAAAAAATTGACGGCAATATCCATCCGATTTACAGCTATAACGCTGTTTAAGAATCCATGGTTAACCTGTTTATCGCTTACGATCGTCAGATTACCCAGTTTTTAAACTGGATTATCCCCCATAACCGTTGGTTGGATGGGTTTTTTTCTTTTTTTTCTTTGTCCGGCAGCTCTTTTTTTATCTGGATCCTGGTAATATCGATTGTCTTAATCTATGAAGAACTAGTCCATCCGGGTATCCAAAAAAGGGATGTCAGATTTGTAGTATATTTTTTAGTCAGTTTTTTGGTTACTTTCATTATCGCCAACTATCTTCTGAAGAATATATTTGCCAGATCCCGGCCAGACCATAGATTGCCGGCGTCAACCGTCAAAAACGTTTGTCCCGACGACTATTCTTTCCCATCGAGTCATGCCACAACAGCCTTCTCCGCATCGACCATTCTGGCATTCTTCGATAAAAAAAGGGGAAGGTTCTATTATGCTGTCGCCGGACTGATAAGCCTATCAAGAATCTATCTTTTTTGCCACTATTTTTCCGACGTTTTTTTTGGCGCGATACTGGGATACCTGATCAGCCGTCTAATAATCAAAATCAGGATGGTTTAACACCTGGCGGTAAAAAACTTCTGTTTCTGTTATAATCCTGTCCCAGCCGTATTTTTGGCTTTCCTTGACACACCAATCGCTCAACTCTTTTCTCAATCCGTCATCGACAATGAGTTTCTCCAAGGCCTTGGTCAAAGCCTTAACGTCTTTCTGTTTGACCAGTAAATTCTGGCCCGGATAATTTTTTAACATCTCCTTGAAACTTTCATTTTTAAAGCCGACTATCGGACAACCGCAAGCCATCGCCTCAAGTACCGTCAAACCAAAAGCTTCGTCGGCATAGGGAGCGCAAAAAATATCGGCCCGTTGATAATACGAGACTCTTTTGTCGCCGACGATCTCGCCCCGGAAAAAAACGTTGTCTTTAATTTTTTTTTCATTGGCAAACTGTTCGAATTTTTGCCGGTCCATACCGTCGCCGACCACATCAAGTCTTATGTCGGGATATTTTTTTATTAGTTCTATCATCGCCTTAAGCAAATATTGAGGGCCTTTGCGACTTACCAACCTGGCTAAAAATAAGATAGATATCCTGTTTCGGTCGGTTTTATATTCCAGGGGATAAAAAATCTCCCGATCGACTCCGTGGATGATCTTTCTTTGGAATACCCGCCTGGCGCACAAATGACGCCATCTTTTCCTGACGATCTCCGACACAAAGATTGCTCCCTCGACGTTTTTTGAAAAGGTGTTTTTGAAAAGCGGGAGAAAAGGGTTGAACATATTAAGAACCGAGTTGTTGTTCCATGCGGTATGAAAAGTGGCCACTTTCGGCAAAGGCGACTCTTTGATAATCTGCCAGGAAAAGGCCGGAAGATAAGGTTCGTGAATATGCCAAAGATCATAATCGGTGTTTCGAACCAAAGCATCTATTTTTTTATCGCTGTACGGAAGAAGAATATTTCCCCAGTTGCCGTTAAGGCTGGGAACCGGAAAAACCTGACCGACCGACTGGTAGTTGGAAAAAGGAAGAATATTCTTTCCGGTACCAAAAACAGCTACATGGTGACCTTTTTTTTCCAAGCCTTTGGAAAGATGGTAGACATGCTCCTGGACACCGCCGGCTGAGGAGGCATCCGATGAAAAAAGCATGGCTATCTTCAGTTTTTTCGGCATGGTTTTTTTACAAAGACTCTTTTTCAATACTGTAGAATTTGACCCGGTCTCCCCGGAACATTAGGTCTATCTCCCCGGTCGGTCCGTTACGATGTTTGGCTATGTAGATTTTCACCAGCTTTTTACTCTGATCGAGCAGATCTTCACCTTCATCCTCCTGGTAGATGAACATGACCACGTCGGCATCTTGTTCGATGGCTCCTGACTCGCGCAGATCGGCTAGTTGGGGTTTTTTTGTCCCCCTCTGCTCTACTGCTCGCGACAACTGGGAGATAGCCATGACCGGTATCTTGAGTTCACGAGCCAAATTCTTCAAACCTTGGGAGACAAACGACACCTCCTGGACGCGGGAATCGAACCGCTTTCCGGCATCGGCCAGCTGAAGATAATCGACGATGATGAATTTGACGTTTTTTTCGACCTTGAGTTTTCTTGCCTTGGTTCTCATTTCGAGGATCGAAGTTCCGGGAGTATCGTCGATAAATATTGGCGCCTCTGACAGCTCTCCCATTGCCTCGGTCAACTTTTTATAATCTTCGTCCGAAAGCCTGCCGGTTTTTAACCTCCAAGCGTCTATATCGGCTTTACCGACGAGAAGACGATCGACCAATTCTTCCTTACTCATCTCCAACGAAAAAAATCCCACCGGCATTTTCTCCCTAGTGGCCACGTGGAGAGCTATATTCAAAGCCAAAGTAGTTTTACCGACACCCGGGCGGGCTGCCAGAACGATAAGGTTTGAGTCCTGCATTCCCGACAGTTTACTATCTAGATCGCCAAAACCTGTCGGCACCCCTCTCATGCCCGCTCCCCGTTTTATAAACTCTTCCAAACGTTCAAAGCTTTCTGACAAAACTTCTTTAAGTTCGATAAAATCGCGGTGGAGATGTTCCTGGGACAAAGAAAAGATTTGTGTTTCCGCCTGGTCAAGCAATTTTTTAACATCTCCCTTATCGTCAAATGATTTTTCCACCAGACGTGACGACATCTCAATAAGCTGGCGCTTTGTATAATGATCTTTAACTATCCTACCGTAGTTTTCCACATAAGCCGATGTCGGGACGGTGTTGATCAGATCGGAAAGATAACTTTTTCCACCGATCTTTTTAAGTGTTCCTTCCCGTTTCAACTCGTTTTGGATCGTGACGACGTCAATCGGTTCCTGCTTCTCAAAAAGCGTCAACATTGCCGAAAAAATCGTCTGATGTTCCGGTTGATAAAAATATTCCGCCTTTAGAAACTCGGCCACAAGATTTATCGCTCCCGAATCAATGAGAATGGCGCCTAAGACTGATTTTTCAGCCTCAATATCATGAGGAGGAATTTTGAGGGCCTCTGATGAAGTCGGCATATGATTAGCTATTTTCCATAAGGACTACTTTCATTTCTTCGGTCAGGTCTTCTTTTTTTAGAACAAGTTTCGGAACCGCAGAAATATTTTCCGAGGACATCTTTTTCAAAAACTCACTGACCGGCGCCAGTTTTGATTTTTCCGGTGATTCGGAGTTCATGCCAAAATGCATCGGAATGATTATCTTCGGTTCGATTTTTTTTACCAGCTCGGCCGCCTGGCCGGCATCAACCGTATAATTTCCGCCAACCGGCACGAGCAAAACATCGATTACCCCCAAAACGTCTATGAAGTTATCATCGGGAACATAACCGATATCTCCACAATGAAGGATGGTAATTCCTTCCGTCTCAATTTTGAAGATGATATTTTCCCCTTTTTCTTCACCTTTTTTGTCATCGTGGTAACTTTGGAAACCAAAGATCCTCATGCCTTTTTTTTCAAATTCACCCGGCATATTGATGACCAAAGGGTTATTTTCGACCAACCCGATTTGATTGTGATCGTCGTGATCGTGGGATACGGTTATGATATCGCTCTCGACCTTCGGGTACTTTATTCCGACCGTTTTCGGATCAAAGGGATCGGTCACCAAGCGGGCATCTTTGGTTTTTATCAGAAAAGACGAATGACCCAGGTAACGAATTTCCATGGGAAAAAGATTAGCAAATTACTTCATAAAAATCAACGCGAAGATTAGGGCAATATCGTATACCGTTTTTTTGTCCTGAAAAAAACGATTTAAAAAGGCAAGGAATATTCTTTTTTACTGACATATGGCCTTTTTGACATCTTCTTTTTGTTTTTCCGGTAATCTGTCTATCTGTTTGATTATGTTCCCTAAAGTGCTGTCAAAAACAAAATCGCCGATAATCTCGGCCGACTTGGAGGCTGTTGAGGAAATATAACCGCCCGCTTCGCCGAAAGCGCTGGTTATCGACCGATTGGCCTGGTCTAAAGACCTGTCAACAACGTCTTTCCCGAAACGGTGGATTTCGTTTTTTATGTCGGTCTGGGTACCCAAAACCTGTTTATGTTCTGAGGCGTTTTTTCTATAAATCCGCTCAAAGGCAAAACCAACGGCGATAAGCAATATGACAAGGGCAATTTTTAGATATAAACTTGACGATCTGGGCTTTTCTAATGGTTTTACGGCCATAGTTATGCTAAAATATTTTAGCAGAAAACGGATGTCAAATTATTGGTGACTGTAGCTCAACCCGGTAGAGCATCAGCCTGTGGAGCTGACTGTTGCGGGTTCAAATCCCGTCAGTCACCCACACTTCGCCCAAAAAAAAATGGGGCTTCGCGTGGTATAGTCCAAGGCGAAGTGTGTCCCGCAAAGCTCGAAAAGCGAAGCGAATATACCCAAAAATCTTAAAAAGAAGATTACAAACCAAGATCGACGGCGATTTTCTGCATCGATAAAAAACATATCTCGACGAATTTTTCCAAAGGAATATTCAGGCCATCGGGTTTACTACATAAAACTACTTCGTCCCTTCGGGTGCCGGCGGCAAACTTCGGCTCTTTAAGAAATCTTTTCATGACTGAAGACAGTTTAACGTCAGCCAGTTTTTTTGAAGGATAAACCAAGGCGGTCGCCACTATCAATCCGGTAAGACTGTCGGCGCATAATATCGCCCACTGGGCTTTTGTCTCATATCTGATATTTTGGCCCAGATCGTGCGATTTGACTATCCGCTCGACCGAATCGCTTATGGTCAAACCGTACTTGGCCAAGGCTTCCCTGGTTTTGTTGGGATGATCGGCCTTGAACTCGCCTCCGAAATCGATATCGTGTATAAGACCTGCCAGCAACCAATCTTCCTTTGCCGGCTCGTTATCGGCAAAGCAACCCAGACCATTAAGATAATCGTAGATACCTCCCATACAGGCTTCCAAAGCCAGGGAGTGCTTGACTATATTCGGTTCAAGCTGGGCTTTTACGGCCTCAAAATATTTCTGTCTGTCATACTGCATAAAAAATGATTATAGCAAAAAATGAAAAAATGGTTTTTATATCCTAATAATTTTTTCAGCTGCTTTTCAGAAAGTTTTAATAAATTTTAACCGTTAGACATTGAAAGGAGGTGAACGAAAACATGATAAATAGAATGGTCGTCTACCCTTATTATCACCGAGTCGGATTCGGTTTTGGAATAATCCCTTTTATCTTTGAAGTCGTTTTCTGGGTGCTTATTGTCGCGATGATCGTCTCATTGGTAAGAGGTTCCAAAAACCAAACGAATGACGAAACCGGCACGGAGAATAACTATATTGAGATCATAAAAGAAAGATATGCCAAAGGAGAGATCGACAAAAAACAGTTCGAACAACTAAAAAAAGATCTTGCCTAATCCCAAAGACAAACTATATAATGATATATATGACAAGAATAAAAAGCTTTTTGATCGCCCGGGCGGATCTTGTCGGTATGGAACAAATGTTACCGGCACTTGCCTTTCTTATTCCCCTGTTTATTTCGGGGCCGCAGTGGTTGACAGGAACGACGGTAAACTGTTTGTTGTTTCTTACGTCAACCAGACTGTCCAAAAAAAACCTTTATCTGGTTACGGTATTACCAAGCCTCGGAGCCTTAACCCACGGTCTTCTCTTTGGCACCATGACCAAGTATTTGATTTACATGATTCCTTTCATATGGGCGGCTAATTTTATCCTGATTTGGACTTTCAGCAGACTACTTTCTGAATTCGACAACGTCTGGATCGCGGTTTTGGCAAGTTCTCTTACCAAATCCGTATTTCTCTATGGAGGGGTCGCTGCCATGTTTGGCATCGGACTTGTACCGAAATTGTTTATCGCCTCTATGGGAATAGTTCAATTATACACATCTTTGTCCGGTGGGCTATTATCATTAGCAATAGAAAGAATGATCAAAAAATATGAATGATACCGCCAAACTTGTTGAACTGCTTAAAAAAAAGGTAAAACTTGTGGCCATGCTTGCCCCTTCTTTTCCCATTATGTATGAATATCCCCAGATAGTCGGCCGGCTTAAACGTCTTGGATTTTCTTATGTGGTGGAAGTAGCTGTAGGGGCTAAAAAAACCAATGAAGAGGTACTTACTTTGCTAAAAAACAATCCCGGCTCAAGATTTATTGCCAGTCCCTGTGCCAGTTTCGTCAGGTTGGTGAGAAAAAAACATCCGCAACTTTTGCCATATCTGGCTTTTAAAGCCGACTCGCCAATGGTGGCAACCGCCAAAATCGTCAGGGAAAAATATCCGGGATTCAAGCCGGTGTTTATCGGACCATGCATTGTCAAGAAACTCGAATCTTCAGAAGACTATTCCGAACTCGATATCCTTGTCGTCAATTATAAGGAGCTTGATTCGGTACTCCAACAGTTGGGAATCGTCGATGATCCGGAAGATGTAAACTCTTTGTTTGATATGAGTGAAAAGTCTACCCGCATCTATCCAATGGATGCCGGACTTACCGACACCAGCGGTATAAGAAACATATTAAACGAAGACGAGATAATGGTCGTCTCCGGTTGGAAAAACTGCGAAACCGCTTTGGAAGAGTTTGAAAAAAACAAGAAAATAAGATTCCTCGATATTCTTTTTTGCGATGGCGGCTGCATCAATGGACCGGGAATATCAAGCAATCTCAATCTTGAGGAAAGAAAGAAAAAGATAATCGAATTCGCCCAAAGGCAATCTTGACAAAAATCGCCGAACAAGTATAATATTTCCGCCATAAAAAGCGAATTCCATGGGTAAACGTACAGAACAGCTTCTTGATGAATTTGAAGAAAACATGAAGGGTCAAACCGCCTCAATGCTAGGCTACCCTATCAATACAAAGGATGACTTCAAAAATCTTTATCGTTTTTTTGATTTTTCTCTGATCAATCTCGGCGATCCTTTCGTACCGTCAAGTTGGCGCATCAACTCGGAAAACTTTGAGGTCGAAGCTCTTCGTTTCTTCGCCTCGCTTTACAAAATGCCTAAGGACGATTTTTGGGGATACTTGTCTTCCGGGGGAACCGAAAGCAATATGTACGGCATCTTCCTGGGACGACAACTTTACCCGGACGGCATCTTATATTTTTCCAAAGACACTCACTATTCCATCGCCAAGATCGCCAGGCTTCTCAATATTAAACCCGTCCTAATAAACTCTCAGGACAACGGTGAAATAGATTATCAAGACTTGGAAAAACAGTTGATGAGCAATAAAACAAAACCGCCCATATTGAATCTCAACATCGGGACCACGATGAAAGGAGCGATAGACAATGTTGAAAAAGTCATAAACATACTTCAAAAAAACTCCATATCCAGATATCATATCCACTGCGATGCGGCCCTGTTCGGCATGTTTATTCCTTTTTTGAAAAACGCCCCCAAGGTTGACTTCACTTTGCCTATCGGCAGTCTGGCCATCTCCGGACATAAGTTCATCGGTACCCATATCCCCTGCGGCATAGCCCTCGCCAGGAAAAATCTGGTCAAAAAAATAGAAAAACCGATAGACTATATCGGATCCGTCGACACGACAATCGCCGGATGCCGTAACGGACACACTCCGTTATTCCTGTGGTATGCGATAAAAACCCGTGGAGCAAAAGGTTTCGCCAAAGAAGCCAACGTCTGCATAAATAATGCTAAATATCTGTATGAGAAGTTGAAAAAAATCAACTGGCCGTGTTTTTTGAATCCCTGTTCAAATACGGTTCTCCTTAAAAAACCATCCGACAAAATTGCCAGGAAATGGCAGCTGGCCATTTCGGAAAATTGGGCGCATGTCGTCGTCATGCAACCGGTGACAAAACAACGCATCGATGCCTTCGTTAAAGATCTGGGTTGATTTTAAAAAAGTCTTGATAATCTTCCCAAAAAAATTTATCATGAATTTATAGGGCATAAATCTTTCTTTGGCAAACGATGACACTTGAAGCAATCAAATTCAAACTGGCAGGTTTTTTCAGCAACAGCCGGCTGATTATAAAACCTTTAGCAGTCGGAACCGATGATCGATCGGCGTATATTTTTATGCAAGGAAAAAACCTTGCCCTTATTAACTCATATGTAGGCGATGACAGCTTTAACTTCAAGCCCAAACATAACATAAATGTAGGCCAACCCGTCAATAATCTTGTTTTTTTTATCCATAAAAACACCCGATATTTTTTAGTTAAAGACGGACAGTCGTCGCGGATAATCTCAGTTACGTCCGCGCTTGATAAGACCGTCGACTCCAAACCGATTAACGCTCCTTCAGAAAAGATTGCGATCGTCTCCGACTTTTTATTAAAGAACAAGGCTGTGATGTATTTTGGGGAAAGATCAATAAACTTAGCCTTTTCCAACAATCTTATCGACTGGGACATTAAATCAAGACCGGTGCTGGTCGGTGACAAACCGATTGAGATATCCGGCGTTTTTGAGACGGAAAAAGGCCTGCTCGTAGTCTATCTGCAAAAGGAAATTGTCGACAAGCTGACGTCATATTCCGTTTACCTGGCCCTTTTTGACAAAAAAAATCCCGACAAATTCATCTGGAAAACCGAAAAGCCGATCTGGTCGCAACAAAGTGTTTGGCCCGGTCAAACAACTTCCCCCATAGGGACGATATTCCGTAATAACCAACTCGTTTCGTACTGGTATCTGAACGGAGGGATCGTCTACGGAGTCATCCACTCCGGGTTTAAGTTCGACCCGGACTCCATAAATATAAAAAAACCCAGATTAAAAAAACATGAAAACAATCCGATTCTCTCCCCAAGAAAAGAAAATCACTGGGAGGCTTTCAATACTTTTAATCCGGCGGCATTGCACGCTGACGGAAAAGTCCATATCCTTTATCGGGCCCAAGGTTTTGATTATGTATCGTCGGTCGGCTATGCCGCAAGCGCCGACGGAATCATAATCGACGAACGACTTGACCATCCCGTTTACTCACCTCTGGACGATTTCGAAAATAATCAAACGGGGAAAGTCAATTATGACTTTATGTCAGGCGGCGGCTTCGGCGGTTGTGAGGATCCGAGAATTACTCTGATCGGAAAACGCGTCTATATGACTTATGTTGCCTTCGATGGTTGGTCTCCTCCTCGACTGGCCCTTACCTCAATTTCGCTTAACGATTTTCTGGATAAAAAATGGCTTTGGACCAAACCCGTCCTTATCTCCCCTCCGGGAATAGTCGACAAAAGCGGTTGTCTTTTGCCCGAGAAGATCAAAGGCAAATACGTTTTTTTCCACCGGGTCTTTCCCAATATCCTCATAGACTATGTCGACGATCTTAATTTTGACGGAAAACACAAATGGCTGAAAGGTCAGTACCAGATAAAGGTCAGAAAAAACATGTGGGACAGTCGGAAGATCGGTGCCGGTGCCCCGCCGATCAAGACCAAAGACGGTTGGCTACTTATCTATTACGGCGTCGATGACCGGGACGCCAGCAAATATCATATCGGCGCCATGCTTCTGGACCTGCAAAATCCCACTAAGGTCCTCCACCGGACGAACAAACCGATACTGGAGCCGACCGAAGACTACGAGAATACGGGCTTTAAGCCTGGTATCGCTTATCCATGCGGAGCAGTCGTCGTCAACGACCGATTGCTTGTTTACTACGGTGGAGCTGATTCGGTAGTCTGTGTCGCCGGCGCCAACCTCGACTTTTTTTTGGAGCAGATGAAATCGAAAGAAGAAGCTGAGCTTGAGACCATAAAAATTTGCGAGATAAACTACCGACCATGAGTCTGTTTAAACGCCACCCTCTTAATCCGATTCTTAAGCCTACGACCGTTAATTCCTGGGAAAGTTTTGCCGCCTTCAACGGTTCAATAATCAAAAACGGCAACCTGTACCACCTTTTTTACCGGGCGATGTCTGAGGAAAAGAACCATCTTGGCAGCAAACTCCGCCTGTCAACTATCGGTAAAGCCGTAAGCGCCGACGGACTGAGCTTCACAGATAGGACTTTGTTCGTGAAACCGGAATACGATTGGGAAAAATACGGTTGTGAAGATCCGCGGATTACCAAGATAGACTCCCGGTATTTTATTTTTTATACGGCGCTGTCAAACTATCCGCCAAACCATAAGGGAATAAAATCGGCTTTGGCTATTTCTGAAGATCTAAAAACGATTACGGAAAAACACCTGATAACCCCTTTCAATGCCAAGGCGATGACGATCTTTCCGGAAAAAATCAATAACCAGTATACGGTTCTTTTGACCGTTAATACGGACAAACCGCCGACTAAAATCGCCATTGCCCGGTTTAATCATCTTTCTTCCCTTTGGAGCCAAGATTTTTGGTCGTATTGGTACGAAAACATCGACGACCATCTGCTCAACCTCAAAAGAATAAACAGCGATCAGGTCGAAATAGGCGCCCCACCGATCAAAACCCAATATGGTTGGCTTCTTTTCCACTCCTACATCAAAAACTATTTCGGCGAAGACAAAATTTTCCGGATCGAGACGGTTTTACTTGACCTGGACGATCCGCAAAAAATTATCGGCAGGCTGGACGAACCCTGCCTTGTCCCTGAAGCCGATTATGAAAAAAGCGGCCAGATAAAAAACGTCGTTTTCCCCGAAGGGGCTTTGATCGAAGACGACCGGATCAAAATCTATTACGGGGCAGCCGACCAATACTGTTGTCTGGCTGAGGCCAAGACCCAAGACTTTTTCAAAAAAGTCGAGATAAATACTCCCGTTGCCATCAAATGCCAAAAATTCGCCAATAACCCCCTGCTCCAACCCATACCCGAACATCCCTGGGAAAGTAAGGGGGTCTTTAACCCGGCGGCCGTAAGAATTGACAATAAAGTATTCATCATCTATCGGGCCATCTCCAATAAGGATCTGTCCACCTTCGGCTGTGCCATAAGTCATGACGGCCTGTATATCGACGAAAGGATAGACGAACCGATCTACAAACCTAGAACCGATCTGGAAAAACTTGGCTGCGAAGACCCGCGGGTCACCCTGATTGGGAACACCCTTTATCTGTGTTATACCGCCTATGACGGTAAACTGCCGAGACTGGCCTTTACAGCGATTTCAACCGATGATTTTTTAAGCCGACGCTGGGATTGCTGGAGTAAACCCAAGATTATCTCTCCACCTGACTTTCCCGACAAAGACGGTTGCCTATTCCCGGAAAAATCAAACGGACATTACCTTTTTTTCCACCGGATAGAGCCGAATATCGTCATTGACGCCGCCGACGATCTTGAGTTCAGGGAAAAACGTTATCTTGACTGTTTAGGAATTATTTTCCCCAGGATGAAGCAATGGGATGGTGTCAAAATCGGCATCAACACCGTACCGATAAAAACCGAGGCTGGTTGGCTGGTTTTTTATCATGGTATAAGCCGAATCGACCGCCATTACCGTGTCGGCGCTTTACTCCTTGGGCTTGAGGATCCGTCAAAAGTAATCGCCCGCTCGACCTATCCCCTACTTGAACCCGAAGCCTATTTCGAAGTTGAAGGAGTCGTCAATAACGTTGTCTTTCCATGTGGACACGTTGAGATAGACGGGAATATCTATTTGTATTATGGCGGAGCCGATAGGGTTGTTTGCGGAGCCAAAATAAATCAGGACCTCCTTATAGACTATATGTTGAAATCAACGACGAAAAAATACCTTTTATAAAAAACGCGCCGAGCCTTTTGAATTTCTCGCCAGACTCGGCTGCGCATAGGGTTTATTAATGTTTGTTTTCTGCTATCCTCCGACAAGCACTCCCCGAAAAAGATTCTCATCGATTATAAGCCTTTTCATATTTATATTTTTTAACTTATAATTTTTTGAGAAAAACCGGTTTTTTCTCCAATACACTTTCAGAATAAAGTATTTTTTTTACTTTGTCAAGAGGTATTTTATCCTATATTATTTTTTATGAAGTTGACTTTCTACTGACGACTTCCCACCATTTATCTACCCTGTCATCGTTAAGATGAATTTCCTCGACCGCAAGCCCTCTTTTACGTAACTCCTCCCTTATTTGATCCTCGTCCTTGAACAATATCTCGTTGTCTCTCAGGTATTTCCAGAACATCTCTATTTTGGGATTTTTTGACGGGGATTTAATCATACTCGGATGATGAAAGTAAAAGATGGCGTATCCGTCAGGAGATAAAACCCGGGCGGCTTCCGAAAAAGACTCCCGCGGCAAAAAATCTATAGCATGGTTACTTACTACCAATCCAAATTGACTGCTGTCAAAAGGCAGTAGTAAAGCGTCTCCCCTGATATGATGGACTTTTTTTGATCTGGCAAGAAGCAATTTGTAATTTACGATATCGGCCATATCGACCGTAAACATCTCAAGCTCGTCCATCCATGACCGGTTTTTGTGCGTATTTTTTAACTCCTTCTCCAAGGACTGCCTACCCGAACCAATATCAAGGAATACCTTTGGCCCCAATCCTCGTTCAAATAAATCGACCATCCTTCTTATTAAGCTTATTCGGCTGAGATCAGGACTGTCGTGTTTTTCGGATCCGCGATACAATCCCCTGTAAAAACCATTAAGAATATGCTGGTGAGCAAAAGGTTGCTTTTCCATAAGAAGATTTTATTCGCTGCAGCGTACTTTGACGGTATCGTTAAGATATAAAGGTCTGTAACCGTTTAAGGCGGCTATTGACTCGAAATATCGACCCGTACCGCAGGTTCTTTGGCTGATGGTCCAGTAACTGTCGCCGTCTTTCTCGACTTTAGCTTCCATAGGATTGTTGACAATCGACTCCATCGCGTTACCCGAAACCGTTGTCTTCAGCGTCGGAACGGGAGTTGCCTTGTTTATAATAACCGGTGAGGTAATGGTCTTTTTTGCCAGTTGACGGTAGATTATCAGATTGACTATGCCGGTAAAGATAATAACGGCGATAATACCTGTCCAAAACTCTGTTTTTTTTACGGAAGTTTTAAATAATTCGGGATAGTTTTTCTTCTGGATTCTTTTTTTAATCTGCTTTCTTTTCATAAACCTATAATATAATCAATATATAATTACAGAAACATAACTTATAAAAAACAGTTGATATTTTATCATATTATAAGATAAATAACAATTCCAGTTATTTTATTTTTCTGTGATATAATATAGGTTAATTCTATGATAAACAAAACGAAAGATGATTATAGCGAAAAGATCGTAGGTATTGCATTATTCGAAATAACACTCTCTATTTTATTACTTACTATCGGAAAATCATTTAAGCAAACACTGTTAATCGACAGCCTTGTCTATATTTTGATCGTTTTTTTAGTAATCGATCTTCTGGTACTAGTCTATTTCATTAGACCAGGTTTTCGGCTTTTTCCTGGAAAAATATCAAAGATGCGCTTCGGTTAACCGAATCAGAAATCGTTCCAAAGCAACTGGTTATATACTTCATGATGATATAAAACCTCGGCGTTTTTTACCTTGGTCCCCAACTCAACCGCACTTCTGTCGGCCACCGCCTGTTTAAGGGATATGTAGTGTTTTTTCAATATGCTTCCGAGCATCTTTTCCATGACCGGGCTTTGTTTAAATATATTTAAGGCGGTATGGATGTTCCCGGGAAGATATTTGACTCGAGGCCGTTTGACAACCGTCTTCTTTTCTATCTCGCCTTCAAGACCAACTTTAATCAACAAATAGAGAGCCAGGTATGGATTAGCGTCAGGGGCGACGCTTCTCACCTCAATTCGGGCCGACTCTTCGTTATGGAGGGGAATCCTTATCATCGCTCCCCGATCGATCTCCGAAACCCGTATTTCATTGGGAGCTTCAAAATGCGGGTCAAGCCGACGATAGGCGTTAACACTGCTGTTAAGGACCAAACATATATCGGAAGCATTGCTCAAAAGCCTGTTGACGAACTTCCAGGCAAAAAGAGACAGTCCGCCTTGCCCTGTCTTCTCAAAAAAAAGATTTTTATTGCCTTTGCAGATTGACAAATTGGTATGCATACCGCTGCCGTTTATGCCGATTATCGGTTTCGGCAAAAAAGATGCGGTCATCCCCATGTTCCTGGCAATCTGACGGCAGATCAGCTTGTATATCTGGATCTGGTCAGCGGCGTTAACGGCTTCCGAGTACGAATAATTCAGCTCAAACTGGGAAGGGGCAACTTCGGGGTGGTCTTTTTCGTTCTCAAATCCCATGGCCCGTTGGGCTTCGGCCGCCCGGTCTATGAAGTTACGCAACGTATCGTTAGGCAAAGAGTGATAATAACCTCCTTTGGAAGCCAGATCAAAACCGACTCTTTCGTTGAAGTTTTTTTCGGCATCAATTCCCTGAAGAAGAAAGCCTTCGACTTCGTTACCCACATATACTTTATAACCGTATCTTTTTGACAGAAAATCCAAATAGTCTTTTAACAAACCTCGGGTATCCATGGCGTACGGTTTACCTGATTGATCCAAAATACGGGCCATCATCAAAACTTTACCCGGACCAAAAACATCACTTGGCAACCACCAAAAAGCTCCCCAATCGATCCCCAATCGCAGATCGGACTCGGCTTGCCTTGAAAAACCGCGGATCGACGAACCGTCAAAAGTAAGATTGTTATAGGCATGAAGGAAAAACTTCTTATCGTAATCCAACATATGGAATCGCCCTTCAAGATCGGAGAAACCAATAGTGACCGCCTTGATCCTTTTTTCTTTTTTCAGGTAATCCGTATAAAAAGACTTTAACTCCGACTCCGGCATCCGTCCTTTTCTTTTCTTTTTAGCCTCAAGATTCATCTCTTCCAACCGATCATAAGGAATTTCCAAGAAGGTCCGCAGCTGTATATTATCCATAGGATTATTTTAATTAATATAAAAAATTAATAATTTATTATAAAAATATATAAAATTATATTATTTACTAAATCAGTAAAGATTAAAAGATTATCCATGTATTTTCAAGCGTTTTTTACTAGAGGATGTTTCGTTCCCCTTTTTCACGACGATCGTCGCGCTTTTGGGGAACATA
This sequence comes from Candidatus Roizmanbacteria bacterium, assembly GCA_012798265.1. Classification (GTDB taxonomy): domain Bacteria; phylum Patescibacteriota; class Microgenomatia; order UBA1406; family GWC2-37-13; genus JAAZNM01. Next base: position 48,408 of record JAAZNM010000005.1, read on the forward strand.
AGGATAATATATAAGACAATATATTTTGTTATTTTATTTAAGGAGGTTAGTTTGTATAATTATCGTTGTGGTTTTTTTCGGTCCGTAGCCTGCCCGAATAGTTTAGTGGTAAAACAAACCCTTGGTAAGGGTTAGACTGTGGGTTCGATTCCCACTTCGGGCTCCGATATCCTTCAAGACAAATGCCCGGCAGAAGTGCCGACCATGTGATAGCTTACGATCGCCGCACTTACGATCACGTTCAAGCTCTTGTTGACTCCCCACATCGGTATCTCAACTATTTGGTCTACCAACTTCAAAGTCTCCGGATGTACTCCATATGTCTCGTTACCAAAAATAAGGGCGACAGGCAAAGAATAATCGGCCTTGGCATAAGAAACAGAGTTTTTGTCCTGTTCCACGGCAATAATCTGAATTTTGTAATTTTGTCGAAGTTCCTCTATCGCTTCTTTTACAGATTGCCTATACTCCCACGGAACGATCTTATAGGTACCGATCGAGGCTTTCTTTATTTTATGATTGGGAGGAGTCTCCATCTCGCCACAAAGATATAACTTGGCCACGCCTATAGCATCGGCCAAACGAAATAAACCACCAACATTGTAGGTGTCATAAACGTTTTCCAAAATAAAGTAAATTGGCCTTCTTTTTATACCCTTTAGCTTATCGGATATTTCTTTTTCACTAACTTCCCTAAGCTGTCTGGCGTTGAGTTTCATAGGCTATATTATAACCTTAATAATCAATAATTTTAAATTATAAATCAATACTAACCTATAGTTGACAATTAAACATACCTGTAGTATAATACACCGTATGAAAAAAGTATTTGTCTCTTTTCTTTTTACCCTTATCTTTATTCTTAATACTAAATCGGCTTTGGCTGACTACGGCCAATATCAGGAACCGTCAAAACCTCAGATTATTCTGATTGATAAATTCGTCGGAAAACCGACAACCAACAAGGGCGGATATACCGATGTCGAGTATGTCGACAATCTTTCTTCTTCTGATCCGCGCTTTCACGCCGGCCAAACCGTTTTCTTTAAAATTAAGGTTAAAAACACCTCAAGCGTAAAAATATACAATGTCACGGTCAGGGACTATGTCCCCTCTTATCTTGATCCCATCGAAGGCCCCGGTTCTTGGGACAGTTCAAACAGGACTATAACCTGGTCAGCCGGAGACTTTGAGGTCGACGAGGAAAAAACCTATTACCTGAAAATGCAGGTGTACTCTTCGGCCAATCTGCCGGCCGACAAAGGCCTTTTCTGCATGGTCAATAAAGCCGAAGCCAAAAACGACAACACCGCCGACGATGACTCCAGCCAGTACTGTGTTGAAAAAGAAGTCACCGGCGTCACCACCACTCCCTCGGCCGGACCGGAAATGGCCCTGGCGATCGTTGCCTTAAACGGCCTTGGTCTAATCACCGGCCTTAAGCTAAGGAAAAAAAGTTAAGCCTTATAATACTTCAAAACAGGTCTTTGTTCATAACCTGTGGATAAAAAAAGATATATCTTCAATACCTTGACTATAATTGACAAATTAAGGTTTAAATGGTATACTATAGGGTATATGAAACTAACCCAAGGTTTGAGGAATAAGGTCGGGGGAAGCGGTAGTTTTTATTCTTCCAACTTTGGGTTTTTTGTGTCTTAACGGGCTTATCAGCTCGAAGAGTAAACGACAAAAGAATCGTTTGCTCCTTGGGCTAATACCCCAAGATTATCCCCTAACGAGGAGACGGAGATAGCTTTCGCCATCCTCACGGGATAAAAAGTGATGAGGAGTCGCTTATCCGATAGCAGGATAAGAAAAAAAGACAAATCATCCTTGCCCGACGAAGCTTTTGGCTTCAACGGACAAGTCCTACTAGCTTAAAAAGCAAAGTAGGGGCACCTTGAAAATTTGGGTTTAGGTAAAAAATACTTCCTTTCTTTCCGAAAAGAAAAGCTTATAAAGTTATAGAAATATAATTTTAAAAGGGCTTTTTCAAGTAGGGAAAGATTGGTTTTGCACTCTGAGGAGGAAAACTTCATCTTCACGGTGCAAGATCAATTTTTTAAAAAGAAAGGAGGTGATTGAATAAGAATATACACAACTGAATAGGGTGTTTCCTTAAGGAGTCGTACTCCCCACCCAACCGCAAGGTAAAGCTCGCAAGCAGAAGGAAAAAATGAAAAGAACAAATCTAACAAAAAAGAGGTGTGACATGACTTGGTTAATGAATAACTGGAAATGGTTGATCGTACTAGCCGTACTTGGCCTTGCAACGTTTTGTTGCTGTGGCCCCGTAGCTCTCGGTGCAGTTGGTGGCGGAACGTGGTTCTTGAAACCCGACACGTCTGTTGTTGAGACTGTTGTGGTCGAAAAGCCTGTCGAGGTTATTAAGACGGTGGAAGTCGTTAAGACAGTCTTAGTACCTGCCGATACCCCTGTTCCGGCTCATACGCCCGAAGCACCCGCCCCAGTCGTGAAGACTGATATCAACACCCTGGACTACCAGGATGATGATGCTGACGGCTGTGCGGCTTCGACCCACCCTGACGATTTTCCGGCGTGCTGGCTCCAGAAAGTGCAAGATGGATATGTTTCCCCGTCTAATGCCATCAAAGCGATTCAACAACTCGCTGCCCGAAACAACATTCCGACCTTTGACAACTGGACCAGTCTGAATGCGGATCCGCATGCATCCATGCTTGTATGGTGCCCTGCCGGTGATGGAACTTTCATCCCCGACACTGCGCGACCGCTCGAAGACCCTCGCCTGGAAAAACGCTGGCACAACACAGTTGGCATCATTCAGCCGCATCCTGCGTCTGACCCCGCTGCCATTCGCACTGTGACGTGTCCGAGCCATGGTTGGGCTGTACCACTCAAGTAACCCTTTCTCAAGAAAGGAAAGGAGGTGATAGGCATAACTGCTAAATCACAACCTAAACCCAATAAAGATGGGATATCGCGGATGTTGCCGCAACCAATAGGTTGCTATCGCAACAAGGACCCGTCAAGATATGTGGAGTTGAGCCTGGATTTGGTTATTGATTGCTTACGCAATCTTAGCTTCACGCTAACCAATCCAATACAACACTCCCATATCTTTCCCTATCTGGATAATTTTAAATTATTCTGAGAGGTAAGGATATGAAAAACAAAAATAAAAACAATCGGCCGTTGGTATCGGTAGTCATACCGGTCTATAATGGTGCTTCCTATCTGGAAGAAGCTGTCGACTCGGTACTTAAAAGTACCTATAAAAATTATGAAATATTGCTTATCAACGACGGCTCCAAAGATACCAGCAAGGAACTTTGCCGAAGCCTTGAGAAGAAATATAAAAAAGTCCGTTTTCACTCGTTTGCCAAAAACAGGGGTTTGGGTCGGGTATTGAACTACGCTTTAAAATATGCCAAAGGCAAATATATCTGCCGCATCAACCAAGACGACACCATGTCGCCGGACCGCATCCAAAGACAGGTAGAGTTCATGACTTCCCATCCCGAAGTCACCCTCCTCGGATCGTGGCTCATGGTAAAAGACGAAAACGGAGACAGGCGTATCAACAAATTTCTCCAAAACGACAAGGATATTAAAAAAACCTGGTTAAAACTCAGTCCCGTCTGGGATGCCGCCGTCATGTATTCGCGTAAAACCGCGCTTAAAGTCGGCGGTTATGACCAAAGTTATTGGCCGGCCGACGATCTGCACATGTGGTATCGTCTGGGCGCGGTCGGCAAAATCGCCAATATCCAACTGCCGTTGACGACTATTAAGTTCCATGCGGGAGCGACCTCCCTCAAACACCACAGAAAACATATGCTGGCCACTTACCGAGCCCACCGTTTTGCCCATAAACATATCCAAAGAGCTACCCTATTCACCCAGATATTCTGGATCGGTCAGTTGGTCGCCGGATATCTGTTTTCCGCCAGATTTAACTGGTTCGTTTACCGGTTGATCAAAACCTTGGTTATCTACCGACCGGCTCTAAAAAAGGGCAAAAACACAGGAAAAAATATCGTTTATAGGCTACACTCAAAGTATGCGTCCATTTGATAATTTTGGCAAGAAAGTCATAGATCTTTTCCACCGCAGACCTGGCCTTGTCCTGTTGATCTGTCTGCTGATTCCAATAACCTTCGGCATCGTCAAACCCGATTTTTTTCTAATCGGGTGGGATAATTTTTCCTCATACCTTAACCCGTCGAACAACCTATGGAATACGCTGTTTTCCGCCTGGCGGGAACATCGAGGTTTAGGCGTACCGTCGGATGCCGAGATAAACGACATCTTCCGCCAACTTTTTTGCCTGTTAATCTCTTTTTTTGGCGGCAAAAAAATTGCCGACCAGCTGTATATGGTATTTATGCTTTGGGGAGGAATCTTGGGAATGTATGTCTTGGGAAGATATATCTCCCGATATCTGCATCAGACTCCTAAAAAACAGGAGTTTTTCGGATTCGTTGCCGGTTTTTTCTACCTTTTCAATCTGAGCACTCTGGCTGTTTTTTACTTTCCGATGATTATGTATAACACCCGTTTTTTTATGTTGCCGACTTCCGTCCTGATAATATTCAGGCTTATAAACGACCGGCAGATTTCCTTCCGTAGGTATTTGTTTTACGGTTTACTCCTTTTTGTCGGGTTTGGAGCCTATATGGTACCGACAATTTTTATTGTGTTCATGATCTTTCTCGGACTGCTGTTTTTTTTTGCCAAAAGAAAAAAAAGGGTGGCTTTGGCAATATTGTTTTTTGTCGGTTTAAATCTTTATTGGTTGTTGCCTTTCACCAACTATACCGTCCAAAAATCCAAGATAGTGCCCCAGGCGCCGACTTTCGTCGAGATAAACGAGTCGATGATCAACAAGCCAAAATCATACTATTCTTTTGAAAAACAGGCCAAACTACGACCGAGTTTTTTTGAGTCGCAGTTTACCAACAACGAAACCCGTCTTTCCCAAGGTTTCCACGAACTGGCGTCTCTTGACCAAAAAGGTTTAGCGAGATTAATACTCTGGGTTTTCCCAATAACTTATTTATCGGGAATAGTCTATATTTTTTTATTTCAGCGGAAACGAATTCTTTTGTGGTTTGCTTCAACCGCCTTAATTTTTCTTATATTATCTATGAAAGAATACTCCCCTTTCGGAGCCATATACGGATTTATATCAGATCATATTCCTTTTGCTAATACGATTTTTCGTTTTGGCGACACCAAGTTCCATGCGATGATCGCCTTCTCCGGATCCGTAATAAGCGCGTATCTGCTTACCCAAATACTGACGAAGGTACGAAGGGCAAGAAAACCGCCTATCAAATACCTGTCTTATCTGTCGCTTGCCTGCCTGCTGATAGTCCACCTGGTCATCTACAAAAGTTATTTCACCGGCAACTTCATCGGATTTTTCATGTACAACAAAATACCGTCCGCTTATTTTGATATGGCCGAGACTATAAACAAAGACACCGAAGCGATCCGGGTAATCCACTTACCCATTGATACTCACGGATACTGGAAACCTTATACTTGGGGATATTTCGGTTCGTCGTTTCTCCATTTCATGATCAATAAACCGCTTTTCGACAGAACTTTTGAGCCGGCCAGCGCCGAAAACGCCGATATCCACAGACAGATCATCAAAATCCTCAATATGGTATCAACCGTTCCGGAAGAGGAACGGCTTTCGGACAGGGCCCATCGCTTGTATGAATTAATGCGTTCCCTGTCTGTCAAATATATTATAGATGACGGAAGCATATCGACAAACATAGATGCCCGCAACATAAGCTATTGGGGAACGATCAATTATTTTGACTCCGGGCGCCTGCTCGGGTATATGGAAAAAGAGGGACTGCTTAGGACGGTAAAACAATACGAAATATCCGGAAAAGAATATGCGGCAGACTATGCCAAACTCTATCCTTACAACAAAAAACTGACAGACGGCGATTATCCCAACCGGAAAATAAAACTGTATCAGTTGACTGACACGGCTTTACGGATCGAACTATTGACCGAAGTTGACAAAGTCGTCTCTCAACAGGGATATCTGCCGCCAAACATAAAAAAAACGCTGGATAACCACTATATCCAATCGACGGAATACGACAATCAAGCACTCGTCTATCCTTTCGTAAATGTCAAAAATAAAGTCCTCATCGAAAAAAACATCATGAAGATATCCGATCCGGTCAAACTTGCATCAGGCACCTACACCATCGAAAGCAAAAACGCTAGCGGAGCGGAAAAATCATACATGATAAACGTATACGCCAAAACCGGCGATAAGACGGTAACCGTATATCTGGAAAATCCCATACTTCCAAATCCCAACAACGCCTCAAGCTTAACCGACAATAATCTAGTTTATGTGGAACTTAAACCCGAAACAAACGATTATTCTTATTTGAGTTTTGGCGATACTGTTATGCCGATTGAAAATACCCGTGACGGTCAGACCAAGTATCTGGGATCGGCAATCGTCCGAAACAGTCCCCAGACGGTCGGCCTGTTGCACGAAAAAAACCTTTATGACGTAAGCCGTAATTTGACTCAGCTGGAGCCCAATCCCCAGTGCTTTAACGATGCTTTGGAAAATCCCGTCTCAAAAATAAACGGCGACAATCAAACGATTACCATAGCCGGACAAAATGTCAGTAACTGCCTGACGACTTCTTTATCCGTGGATACGGAAAAGATGTTTTACGGCTTGCTGGAATTTGAGGTCGTCGGGCTTAACGATAATATTCCGACTGACAAAACAGTCGATACCGGCAAACCTCTGCTCAAACAGCATCTTGACTCACTGAAATCGCCTCTTATCCTTTACGTCTGTCTCAAATTTGACGGCTCGACTACCTGTTCGAACAAACAACTCCTCTATCGGGTTTCGGAAAAAGGAGGAAAATATGCCGTTCCTGTTGACGGTAATAACTCCGGCGTCAAGAACTTTCTCATTACCTACGCGGTGAGGAACAACCAAAAACAAAAGTACGAAGTAAGGATATCCAATATCAAATTCAAAACATATGTTCCGGACAAATTGGAAAAAATCGATATTACTGCGCCGAGTCAGTTGAAAAAAGAGTTTTATCTGAAAAATCCCGCTAGCATCGATTTTGTTATTCCGATAGCCAAATCGCCCTACACCAATCTCGTTGACACAAACGAGGACGGAATCCTTACCGGAAACGACCCCAGCTGCAAACAGACGGATAAATACGAACTGACCAAACAAACTGAAAACGGATTACTGGAATACGTCATCGGCTGTAAAAATTACATAAACAAAAACATTGCTTTTTCCAGCGATAACTATTATGTGTGGCAGGTGGACTACAAACATTTCGCAGGCTCGATACCGGCCATGGTCATTATGGACAAACTCAATACTTATAATTACGAGAAACTGAACCCACCCGATATCGAAGCTAATAATTATTTTTCCGTGGCTTTCCAAAAACCGGAAACGATATTCTCCGATACCGATCGGATAAAGGACACGATCAAGCAAACAACAACATACGCCATAAACGGATATATCGAACCGCAGCCGGACCTGAAAAACAACAATAATAAAGAGTTTATTATCGACCATTATTCCCAAAACGAAGGCCTGATTGAGGTAGACAACATGTCTCTTGTCGAACTGCCCAACTACTGGTTGGACAGCCAAATCCGTCCGTCAAACTACCGTCCTTTGCGCTTTAACGACAATTATAGGACGCTGTCTTTCGAGCGGATACTGCCTTCGCTATGGCGGGTTGACCTGGACACCGACGGAGGCGAATACCTGCTTCATTTCAACGAGCAGTATGACAACCAATGGCTTGTTTTAAACGCCCAAACGCTTTCACATACTGTCTGCGACGGTTATACCAACTGCTATAAAATAGCGCTTCCCAAAGGAAACGCAACCTTATACATATTTTATGCACCGGAAATTCTTAGCTGGACCGGAATATTTGCCACTTTAATTGCGACAATCGGCGGATTGATAATGTTATATAATCAAAAATATGGCTAACCTGTCGTTCCTCCAAATCCGCAATCCTAAAGACGACGAGACTCCGATTGAGTCAGCCACCCAGATATTCGCTTCTCTCCTGCCGCAACCGTACATTCCTTGGTACAAACGCTGGTATCTGAAACCAAAAACCTACGCCTTTGAGATATACCTTATATCCCAAACCATATATTTTTACATCACCGCTCCCAAAGAAACCGAAACCTTTGTCCAAAGCCTGGTTACTTCCTCATTTCCCCAGTCGGTCGTGAAAAAAACCACTGATCCGATGGACATCGTCTACAAATCGAAAAATATTGATATTGCCGAAGTTACCGCCAACTCTTTTTTTTACCTGCCGCTTAAGACGTATTTTGATTTTAAGGATATCGACCCTTTATCGTCGCTTATCGGATCCCTGTCCAAACAGGAGCCGAATCTGAAGATGGCCGTCCAGATTCTCATCACTCCCGCGTCTTTTTCCTGGCAGGATCAGGCGGTCGAAGCGGCTAAACACATGGTCTACGATCCCAACGCCGCCCGTTACACCCAAAATCCCCAAAAGATGCTCATTATGAAAAAAGCCTCTTTTCAGGGAGGCAAGGTCGGGATAAGGCTGATCGCCGGATCGAACAATATTAATAATCTTATCCCCTACCTGCAAAATCTGGCCGGTACGTTTGGCAGTTTTTCCTTGGGCGAAGGCAATCAACTGGTTTTCAAAAGACGATATCTTTTTAAAGACCTTCTCAAAGAAAGAACCAAATTAAGGAAGATGCGTTACTTTGAGCGCCGGTTCCAGGTTTTCAACTCTCAGGAGCTGGCTACCATGTGGCATCCGCCCGGTTATCTTTTGTCGGGGATAAAAAATATCGCCTGGGGCAAAACGTTATCGGGAGAACCGCCGGAAAACCTGCCTGTGGCCGATAACCTTGATGAAGAAAAAAAATCAAAGGTCAACTTTTTTGCCAAAACCGACTTTAAGAACAAGGAGACCATCTTTGGCGTCAAAGACGCCGATCGGGGCAAGCACGTATATATAATCGGTAAAACCGGCGCCGGCAAATCGACGCTTATCGCCAATATGGCGATTGACGACATACGTAAAGACCGCGGCATCGGCATAATCGACCCACACGGCGATCTCTCCGAAACCATCCTCGATTTCATCCCAAAAAGACGGATCAACGACGTCGTTTATCTTGAACCTTTTGACCCCGACCGCCCCTTTTCCCTAAACGTCCTTGAGGTTAAAAACAAACAACAAAAAGACCTTATCGCCTCAGGCATCGTCTCCATCTTCAACAAGCTTTATAAAGACAGTTGGGGGCCGCGTCTTGAATATATCCTGAGGAACGTCATCCTCACCCTGCTTGAGGCACCTGATACTACTCTGGCCGATGTCTTGCCGCTTCTTTCCCACAACAACTACCGGAAAAAGATCGTCGGTCATCTGACCGACCCGGTACTTGTCAACTTTTGGGAAAAAGAATACGCCAAGATGCCTGATCGGCTTAAAGCCGAGGCTATTTCTCCGATCCAAAACAAAGTCGGGCAGTTCGTCACCTCAAGGATGATAAGAAATATCATCGGCCGCACCAAGTCGACGATCGACCTGGAACAGATCATGAATGAAGGAAAGATCCTTATCCTTAATCTATCTCAAGGCAAGCTAGGTGAAGATAATGCCGCTCTCCTCGGAGCCATGATCATTACCCAAATCCAGCTGGCGGCCATGAACCGGTCATTCGTCAAGGAAGCGCAACGGAAGGATTTTTTCCTGTATGTCGACGAGTTCCAGAACTTCGCTACCACCTCTTTCATAAAAATTCTGTCTGAGGCACGCAAATACCACCTTAGTTTGACCCTGGCTAACCAATATATCGATCAGCTGGAAGAAGACGTCAGCAAAGCCATATTCGGCAACGTCGGCACTCTCATATCGTTTGTCGTCGGCGCCCGCGATGCCTACATCTTAAGCAAAGAGTACGGCGAGATATATGAAGAAAATGATCTGGTCGGCCTTGGCAAACACGAGATCGTCTTGAAGCTGGCGATCGACGGAATGATGTCGGCTCCTTTCCCGGCCAAAACCCTGCCCCTTCCGACGCTAAAGAACGACAACCGGGAAAAGATAATCAGAACCTCCAAGGAAAAATATGGGAGAAAGGTGTAAATTTTTTATCTTCTCAGTTTGCTCCACTCTTTGAGCAGATGATCTTTTAGTTTTTCTATGCCCTTGACCTCTTTTTTTGTCTCTTTCTTGACTTTTTTGACGGCGTCTTCAACAATCTTTATGTATTTTTCCTTGTCTATTTTTTCAACCGCCTCCTCAAGGGAAGCCAACCCTTTGATTACTTCCTCTTTGGCCAAAAGAAAAAGGCTTCTCGCCTCTTCGGAAACTTCGCCGAAGATCTCTTTGACTTTTTTGTCAACCTCTTTTTCTTCAAGAAGCTTTCTTAACTGTTTGGCTTTTTTCATAACCAACTCCCGATTTTCTTTACCCGATTTCGGTGAAAGAAAAAGAGCTGCCAGACCGCCGACAACCGTACCGATAAACAATCCCAACCCGAATTTAGATGCTTTTTTTTGGTCATCCATATTTTTTTAAAAAAAATGTTAACTATATTCATAGTACACGATTTATCAAAAAATTCCAAATCCCCTTTTAGTTCATCAAGTTTATTCCCACTTCGTTAAAACTTCGCGGGACGAGCAAGTTTGTAAAGTTGATTCCAGGCTGAATTTTGACTTTTTAATTTTGAATTCCTATACTGTTATCCATGAATTACTTAAATATTTCTTGGTTGGAGTTGCAGCAGATGTGTTTTGATCTGTCAAAAGAGATAAAAAACAGCGGTCAAAAGTACGATCTTATCGTTGCGATCGCCAGAGGCGGTCTTACGATCAGCCAGCTCCTTTCTGATTTTTTGGGGCTCCCTATCGCTTCATTTACCATCATCAGCTATAAGGAAATGCGCCAAAACCAGGAACCGACAGTCACCTTTTCCGTCGGCAACTCCCTTGACGGTAGAAAAATCCTCCTGGTTGACGATATATCCGATACCGGCAAAACTTTTGTCCGGGGAGTCAGACACCTGAAAGAGATGGGGGCAACCGACATAAAGACCGTCTCGGTATTCACCAAATCATGGACGAAGTTTGTCCCGGATTTTTCCATAAGGCAAACCGACGAAAAAACCTGGATCATTCTCCCTTATGAGATGAAAGAAACCATCGACTCTTTAAGCGCTAAATTCAAAAAGGAAGGTCTGTCCGAAAAAGAGATTGTTGAGAGATTAAAACAGATAAAGATTCCGGAAACATGGAATAAGCTGATATAATATTTGAACTATGAAACTTTCGATCGGTATTGTTGGATTACCTAACGTCGGTCCCGGTAAAACACTCTCCATTCCCGAGGCCTACGTCCTCGCGTCATGGTGTTATGTTTACGGGACTCGACTACAAACTATTTATCATTTTTAAGAAACATATGAAATTAAGCATTGGTATTGTTGGATTACCTAACGTCGGAAAATCAACTCTATTTAACGCGCTTCTGAAAAAACAAGTGGCTGATGCCGCCAACTATCCTTTTTGCACGATCGAGCCAAATATCGGCATAATCGAGGTCCCTGACGAACGTCTGCCGGTGCTGGCCCGGATCGTCAACACGTCAAGAATAGTGCCGGCGGTCGTCGAATTTTACGATATCGCCGGTATTGTCAAAGGCGCCTCAGAGGGTGAAGGTTTGGGCAACAAATTCTTATCCCATATTCGCGAAGTGGCGGCCATCGTCCATGTCGTCCGACTGTTTGAAGATCCGAACGTCATCCATGTCGCAAACAAAGTCGATCCGAAAAACGACATGGATACGATTGAGGCCGAACTCATCTTGGCCGATCTTGAAACTTTAAAAAAGCAAAAAGAACCCCGCCAGAACGCAACCAAGGAAGAGGCGGCGACCTTCGAGGTCGCCCGCCGGCTTGCGGAGGAACTAAATAAAGGAGTATCCGCCCGCGACGTAACTTTAAACGACGAGGAAAAAACGCTTATCAACAAACTTAACCTACTGACCATGAAACCTGTCATCTACGCTTTTAATGTCTCTGAGGCGCAACTTGAAAACCAGGAAGAAATCAAGAAACGGATAAATGAGTTTGGTATTTCTGGCAATTGGCTTTTTTTTAACGCAAAACTCGAGAACGATATTCTAGCGCTTTCAAAAGAGGAGCAAAAAGAGTATCTTGGCCAATATCGACTTGAGGATACCGGCCTTAATCGCTTGATAAAAAAATCTTATGAGATACTTGATCTCATATCTTTTTTAACCGCCGGTACGCTTGAAGCCCGCGCCTGGACAATCAAAAAAGACACTTTAGCTCCCCAAGCCGCCGGGACAATCCATACCGACTTTGAAAAAAAGTTCATCAAAGCCGATATTGTCCGTTATCAAGATTTTGTTGACTGTCAAGGATGGAACGGAGCCCGGGAAAAAGGCAAGGTGGTAAGCGCCGGTCGCGATTACGTGATGAAAGACGGAGATATTGTCGAATTCAAAGTAGGGGCGTAAAATTCCTGGCAGCAGAAAAATGTTCTGTTATTATTTTATTAGCCGTTGCCACTAATTCTTCATAGCCCATATTTGACCTAGGATCTTTATCCATATCTGTTACATGATGATCATCAAAACCAAGAAGTTGACCATCTTTCTCAGATGTGTCTGCTTTTCCTATATCGTTTTGTTGCTGAAATTCTCTAACGGCTGTGGTAGGATCTCCATCATAATAGTTAATGTGTTTTGGTCGCAGATCAGGATGACTACGGAAAAAATTCTCCCAATATTCTTTAGCGGGAACTGTGTTTTCCGCACGTTTCCAATGAGCGCCAGATTCCCTAATAATCTTTGTCAACAGTTCATTATTAAAAGATTCTGAATAATGCATCTCTCTTACTAACGCATCAGCTAAGGCAACTGATGCTTCTCTTCTAAAACCCAACCCTTGAAGCTCTGTCATACATACCGACATAAGATTTCTACTAAGATATTGCTGAGAATAATAGTTTCTTTCTTCCTTATATGTTTGAAATGCTTGTTTAAGCGGAGATTGATCATCAATCTTTTGTCCCCAATCGATAAAAGTTTCAATTAAAGCTGCATCTTCTACCATGACTCTTTGCTCTTTTCCATCCACGATTTTAATTTCGGACGCGTATTTAGATCCAGTATTTGGATCTACTGGAGTATTTTCCGGTAAAAAAACTAAACCGGCATCGACCGTTATACCCGGATTATCAACCGTATTAGGCCACACAAAAACATCGTTCCACTTTGTTTCGCTCTGTGGTCTTGTAAAATCCTTTTCCCAACCGTTAAAAGAAAAATTATATTGAGAAGCAACAAAATCCGATGGGAATACAAAAAAAACTTCATTTTCTCTCTCTCCTCCATAATAGGCATCAGCAACCAGTTGCGTTGCAAAATGGACTGCGGTCTGATCAGGGTATTTTGGGGCACTTGCCAAATGAAAATGGAGAAGATTATTTAATTTTTCTTTAGCTTTAGCTTCACTTTCTTCTCCCAAAATCCAGTCTCCTAGCCATCTTCTTACGGAATCCTCATCACGAGTCTTTAATTCTCCCAGGGCCATCGGCGGTCTAATTAATTTCCCATCCTGCATAACTCCAACAAAACCATTATGATATTCTTGTAGTCCTGCCGAATGATAAAACATGGCATTATGATCTCTAAATCCTTGTCTGGTAACATGAGATACAAAATAAGGATTTAGTCTTCTCAATAAAGATATATATTCTTGTTCGGACAAACTAGCCAATACTTCAGGTTTAAGTAAATTCCTTTTTTGTTCATTAGTTAGAGGTTCCGTTGACATTCTATCGTAATAGGCCTCAAGTAACTGTCTAGAAGTAGGTATCTCTCCTTTGTGTCGATTATCTCCCAATTCACTTTCTATAGCAGAAGATTGTGTTTGAAGTTCGGTCCTACGTTTTTCTATCTCATCTAATTGAGTCTGTAAATCGACTACTTCTTTATCGCTTATTCCTGCAAAACCTTTAATTTTAACAACTATTTTTTTTAATCTTTGAGTCAACTCCTCTGCTTTATGTTGTTGTTCTTGATATAAAGAGCTTGTTAGATCTGCTATCTCCTGGAGTTTTTTTTCCTTTTTCGTATCTAAAATTGTCTGGACCATTTTTTTTCTTCCTTCAGGATCATTTTTTTTTGATATTACCCTTGGGTTAAGAAGTTCTTCTTTAATTTCCCTTACGTCCGATCCTATCTTGACCGTGGATGAAGATTCTGTTTTTACATTTGTCAAAATAGGCGTTGTCGGTTTAGCGACTTCAACCGGAACTGCTCCTGGAATCGGCTCTCCTCCTATACCCATATATTTTATATAACCAAAAACTAGTTAAAAATGCAATTAAAATGTATCAATTCTGTTATGTATAATCAAAATATAGATGGATAACATTGACAACCAACCGCCAGGGTTTAAAAAGCCCGATTACGACCGCTTGCCCGGATTTGGCGACGGTTTTTTCAAAAACGGTAATTTACCGGACTCGGTTTATCTGAAAAAAATTTTTTATCAGATCATTGCCGCTTTTCTTTTCATCCTTATCTTTGTCCTGATCGCCTATTTCTTGAGAAAAGCCTATATAGACAATCAGCTGCGGCTTGAAAAGGAAAAAAACGACTCCTATTACCGTTCCAACCTGAAGCTTACCCCCACCTCAACCGTCGGAGACCAGAATACCCTTAATCCCGATCTCAATCTTAACTTCCAGCAGATACTGACAAAATACTGTCTTCCCGAAGCCAGTTCTTCGCCAAAGATCAGCCGCCAAAAAACACCGGTCATTATCGATAAAGATCTTTTGGATGAATCTGTGAAGGATATTGACTGTTACGGCGAAGATAAAACCCGTTATCTGGGTTTTACCGACAAAAACCAACAGACGTTCTATATCTACGATAAAAGTTCCAAGGAAGTCGGCCATGGTAGAGTTGGTTTTTTCGGCCTGCCCGGTATCGAGGTGGAAAAAAAAGATCCGGTTATCGTCAATGGCTATCTTTCCCAATCCGACGGTCCGCTTTTAAACGAAGAAATCGCCCTTTTTCTCCGCGGTGAAAAAACCATATATTTAAGCAAAAGCGAAAAAGTTTACGTGGATGTAGGCCTGAAAGCAGTCGCTGAAAACTTTCCCGAACTTATCGGCATTCTCAATAAATATTCTGTCAACGACAACCAGACCGGCAAGCAGCGTCTGCAGAATACGGCTCCAGCCGAAATCGAGGCGATCAAGTATTTTTACGGCAATCTTTACAGCCTAAAAAAAGAGCAGGAAGAAGCCTTAAACAAAATAAAAAACCTTTTGTCGAAAATAAGCGGAGATCCCTTAAGACAGGATAAGGAGTATATTACGCCAACCGGCCCGACTCCCGTACCGGGAGCACCGTCAGAGACGGAAATAAAAAAAATGTTTCCCGACAGCGTTACCGCCGACGGCTATCTGGCTGAGGAGCTTTCCTTATCAAGCAACAACCGGATTCTTCTTCTTAAAGCCACTCTTGATGATCATGGCGTCTCGACCGTCCCCTATTTCCTGATATACGATCTGACCAACAAAAAAATCATTTACAAACCTGACAGCAGTCTTTATTTTAATTCCAGACTGAAAAATCTGACTGTTATAGACAATAAAGAAATCAAGATAAGCATGCTTTACGGATTTTATGATTACTGCCAAGAGTGTGGTTATAATCTGACTGAGTTTATCGGCTATGAACCGACCATAAACCAGTTTGTCACGAAAAATAAAAACCATGTTGACGAAATAAAAAAAATACTGGTCGACCTGCAAAAAAATAGTGCCTGTAGCGTGGAATCCGGCGGGCAAAAGCTGCTTTTTGACGAGATCAAGCAGAAATACGGCGAAGACCAAGCCTGCCAATCTTCAAATAAAAGCGCCTACATAAGCCAAGGGATCACGCCTAAAACATATTTTCAGATAAAAAACACCGTCGAGGAAATAATCAAAGGCAAAGACCTCTCACTTCTTTTTTAGGTAAGCCAGATAAGCCTTGGGGAACCTTAGGGCGGAATAAAACGAAAAAACCACTCCTCGCCAACCGTCAAGTATCCCTTTGTGGCGAAGCTGAGTTAAAAAAAACCAGCCCAAAGGTTTTATCAGACAGTAATCGATGAAATTGGCCGGAGTTTTTGTAACCGCCTTCTTTTCCATTTCCTTAACCATCAGGGCGACGTATCTTCGGTTGCGCTCCAAATAACGCTTGAACGTCGGCGAATCATAGTGATAAAGAGGATTTTGAAGCCACCCTACTCTGCCGTCAACCGCCATTACTTCGTGGATATCGCGGCAGGGAAAACGGGCTTGGCCTTTTTTGACGAGCCTTATGGCTCCGTCAGGATAAACGCCGCCATACCTGAGAAACCGACCCAAAAAAAAATTAAGCCGGGGAACGTAAAAGGCGACATAATCGCCTTGACCAATGTCCTCGCTTCCTGTCTTTTCGGAAACCAGTCGCTGGTGGCGCAAAAAAAGTTTTTTTTCGACCAGGCTGTTTTCGTAACTTTCCAACTGCTTCCTATCCATCCCGATAACCGCTTTTATTTCCTCTTTAAGCGCGGAGGTAAGCTCTTCATCGGCGTCAAGCTGCAGGATCCAATCCCCTGACGCCTTATCAAGAGCTTTTTGCTTATTAATATGGAACATCGTTTCGTGTTTTTCCCTAAAAACCTTTACTTTCCCTCCGTAAGATTTGGCTATTTTGACCGTACTGTCAGTTGAAGCCCCATCTATGATGATAATTTCATCAACCAGATCATAGGATGAATCAAGCGGATAATGGAGATTGTTTTCTTCGTTGCGGACGGCCAGGCAAAGGGATAACATAATAAAAATTACAAATTACAAAGCGCAAATTACAAGAAAAATTCAAAAGGCAAAACTATTAAATTTTTAGTTGTATTTTTGAATTTTGACTTTTAACTTTTGAGCTTATACTGTGGATTTATAATTTGTGATTTTGACTTATTAAATTATATAATATCCTCATGTTAAAAATCGTCCTCGTACCGAATAAAGTCCTGACTACACCTGTTTTACCGGTTGAAACAATCGATAAAAAAATCGTCAATCTTGTGGAAGAAATGAAGCTTACCTTGCTGTCACAACATGATCCACAGGGAGTCGGCCTGGCCGCCCCCCAAGTCGGAGTAAACTTAGCCATCTTCATAATCAAGCCTACCCAGAAATCAAAGATTGAAGTTTTTATCAATCCGAAGATTATCGATCAGATAAGATTAAAGCCTTTTGTGTCAAACACAAGTTCGAAACCGATTGTCAAAAAAGGGACACCGCTTGAAGGTTGTCTTTCCATCCCTCGGATCTGGTCACCGGTTAAACGGGACAAAAAAATCCTCCTGGAATACCAGACCATGAACGGCGAGAAAAAAACCGAGTGGTTTAAGGGCTTTAAAGCCGTTATTATCCAACACGAGGTCGACCACCTTGACGGAATCCTTTTTACCCAGCGCTCGCTTGAACAAAATTCGCCGCTTTTTGAGGAGAAAGATGGAGAACTGGAAAAACTCAAATATTAAAATCACAAATCACAAGAAAAATTCAAAAGTTTTGAGTTTGAATCGTGGATCTGATGTTTACTTTTCGGAGGTTTTTGTTTTTTTCTCTTCAGTCTTAACTTTAGGTTGAGCAACAGCTAAAGTCAGAAACGGTTTTTTGCCTTCAGCAGTATCTTTTTTGATTCTTTTAAGGCATTTCGTGCACAGCTTGACTCTCTGAACCTCACCCTTTTCTACGATATCGATCCTTTGGAGATTGGGCTCAAATACCCTTTGGGTCTTAGGAGCTCTTTTTTTCCAACGTCCACCGGCCACTCCCCGATGGTGAGTATGGGAACGTCCGTAAAGCAAACCTTTATGGCAATAAAAACAAGGCATATGTCAGCGATTATTGATAAAAATATTTTCTCCTTCGTGAAACTCAGGAAACTTTATGATAACATATAAAATTGGTAATTTCAAATTTTAAATTAACAATTTATAATTAGAATATGATTAACTACCTGTTTTCCAACCCGTTGATGTTTTTGGCTTATACTGTCGCTTTGTTAGTCTCTCTTTCGGTCCATGAGTTCTGTCATGCTTGGGTGGCCGACTATCTGGGCGATCCGACGGCAAGGCTTGCCGGCAGGCTAAAACTCAATCCGCTTGTCCATATAGACAGGCTCGGTTTGATTTTTTTACTCTTCTTCGGCTTTGGCTGGGGCAAACCGGTTGAGTTCGATCCTTTTAACCTGAAAAATCCGAGAAAGGATGCTGCCCTCATCTCTTTAGCCGGTCCTTTGTCAAATTTTGTTTTGGCTCTGTTATTTTCTTTATTGCTAAAATTGTTAATTTTTTTTAAACTAAAAATTCTTTATATTATAGGTATATTTTTTTTCCTGCCACTGATCAACCTCAACATCGTCTGGGGACTTTTCAACCTGATCCCGATCCATCCGCTTGATGGCTTCAAAGTAGTCGGCGGCATTCTCCCGGAGGAAAAAGCCAGAGAATGGTATGGCCTGCAAAGATATGGAATGCTGTTTCTTATACTAATGATCTTTCCCCTAAACAAAAACGGATCGATGCTCGATATCATAATCAGGCCCCTTTCCGCCTGGATACTCAATCTCCTTATTCCGGGAAACCTGGGAGGAATCATATAAAAATCACATGAATTTTGAGTTTTGAGTTTAAATTGTGGATTTGACGTTTGTGACTTAAGTTTACCTTACTATCTACGTCACGGGGTCGGAGTCAGTGTGGTCGTAACCGTCGTAGTTATTTTTTTCAAGCATTTCATATAGTCCTGGGTCGAGCATCCCTTACCCAATTTTAACTTGATTTTTTGGCAGTCGGTTTCGTTACATTCGTAAATCACGTTGCGATCGCCGACTATCGGACTGATGGCGATGGTTTGAATCGGTTTAGGCAGATTGGTAGTATCGGCCGGAGTTTTGGTCGGCAAAGCCGTCGGAACAACCGTCTTTTTTTCGACGCCTTTTGTCGTAAACGTCCACGGTACCCCACCGTTATCATACTTCTTCTCGCCGATCCTTATCTGAAAATAATAGGTGGTATTGGGCGAAAGTAAAGTCAGATCGACCGAATGGCTTTTGGACCGTTGCACCTCTGGAGCGAAAAAATTAAGGGCCGTTGGCGAATTGCCGTATTCGATTACCCCCTGGGTATCTATGCCCGAACTCCATGTGACTTTAACGCTGTTTTGACTGATATCGGAGATGATTACGTCCCGCGGTTCAATGTCGGCCGCCCGAGTCAACACGCCGGCCATCAATCGGTACCCCATCACCAAAATAACAACCGCCACAATCGTTCCGATAATGATTGCCGCTATCTTGGTAATTTTTTTGTCCATAATTTCATGCAAATTATAACAATAAAAATCTTACCATTGTTCCTAAAAATAATAAGATCATTCCCGGAACGGCCAGTTTCGGAACTTCGTCAAAGTATCCGGTTTTCGGTAAAGCGGTCGGAGTCGGGCTGCCGTTATATGTACCCGGCGTCGGCGTGGCAGTAGCACTACTGCTTCCACCAACCGATACGGCCGAAGTTCCGTTTTTGCTGCAAACCATAACGTTACTGGCGTTGATGTCGTTTTTAATTATTTTTGATGACTGACAGTCAAACGCCGCCGTCGCCGATCCGCTTTTTAGGGCTTTGAAGGTGATTGTCGCCAAAGTTCCGCTGCCAGTCTTTGAAGTAGCGGCATCATCGACCATGCCGGCGATATAAATTTTTCCAGAGGTGATGTTGTTGGTCACCGTCGGGAAAAAACTGCCGTTGGCGACAGACTGGGCCTCAAGGACCGATGAATCATATATTATATAAGAGTCGGCCGAGGACAACTGGTCGGATTCGGCGTCAATAACGACCGCCAGTTGAAAAGTATCGTTGGCGTTTGCCGAAACCGTTGTTTTGTCGAATTTGAAGTAAGCCGCTTTTACCTGGCCAAAAACAACCGGAGCGATAAACATCCCGGTTATAAGAAGCGAAAAAAATGATATCTTTAATCTCATTATTCGACTTTAATTTGTATCTGATTTAAGTCCGGATAAACTATCTTGCTTTCGGCGTTGACCATCTGGGTTTTCTCCTTGTCAGAAGTCGTCAACAGAGTAAAACTGTACTGGCCTTTTTTTAAGCAGGCCAGATTGACCTCGACTATATCTTCACCTTTCAAAACAGAGTTGCTGTTTACCTGAAGTTTTTTCGTACCGGTGACTATCAACAGGTTATTTTTCTTTAAAGGATAAGATTTGAACATGGTTGACAGATCGCTTACACCGGTCAAACTAAAAGCATCCTGGCTGTAACCGATCAGGATATCAAAACCGCTGACATCGTTGCCTAAGGAATCGGCCTTTACCAATAAACTTAAGGTGTCGCCAACTTTATAACTAAAACCGTTCCTGGGGTTAATTTTTATATAACCCGTCTTTTTTTTGGAAACAATAGCCACCTTGGCAACGTCACTTTGTTTGTCGCTTACTGTATTTTTTTGATCTTTGGTTTGGTTGAAAGATCTAAAAACCATTACTACGACAATAAGAATACCTATTCCCAACAACAAAAAAATCGCCCGGTAATCTACTCTCTCCTCCTCCATAATTTATATGGTAACTGATTTGCCGAAAAAAGACAATATTATTCCTCGTCAAACCTCACCGACAAAGCGGCGATTATAAGCGAATAGTCCTGAGTGTCGACGACGCCGTCCATATTAAGGTCGGCTTTCCATAGAGACTGATCGTCTTTTTTACCGAGATTGTTCGTCACCAAAGAGGTGTCGTACGAATTGACGACGCCATCCTGCTCCGGCAGATCGCCGACCAAGAGAGTGATTCCGGAGAAATCAAAGGCGTTTTGGCCTTTTTTTAAAGTAATCTTTCCTTCATCGCATCGATAACTGCCGGACAAAGTCTCGACAGGAGCGTTTTCGCAAATTTTTTTCTGGATATGGCGAAAACCCTTTATAAATAACCTGTAAGTATCATTTAAATATTGATCCTTAATATCAAGGTACACGTTACCCGTCCACAGACCGTTGTCATTGGAGGTAAGATCGCCGCAACCGGTAGCCTTTGCCCCTTGGTTTGACAAAGCCTGGAGATTAACCCTGATCGTTTTGGCCGATGCCGGTTTTTTCGATATGCCTTGAAATTTAAGTTTCAAGCTCAAAACGACACTGCCGCTACTGCTGCAGGTCGGCATCGGTGTCGGAGACGGCGTTGCCGTTGGGGTTGGGGTTGCCGTCGGGATCGGGGTTTTGGTTGGGACCGCCGTTGGTGTTGGTGTTTTGGTGGGGGTCACGCTGGTTGACGGCGTCGGGGTTTTGGTGGGGGTTACGGTCACCGTCACCGACTGGGTCACGGTTGGCGTCGTTATGTTGCACTGAGGTGTCTTTTCGCCGATACCGCTGCAGGTCGGTCCCTGCTGGGTTCCGGCCGGCTGCTGGTCGATCTCAACCGCCCGCATCGCCTTATCGACCTCCACACAATAACTTGGGTTTGACGACCCGTAAAGATCGCTGCAAGCGCGAAGAACCGCATTATACATCGTCAAAAAGTTGGCCGATTGCGACAGATAATAAGTCAGGGCCCGATAGATTATCGGATGAGCCTTGGCTCTGGAGATACCGCTAATACTGCATCCGTTAAATGATCCGCCTGTCGCCATCAGATAAAAGGCTTTGTTTATAATGCCTTCATTGGCGTGTACTCCACCGTCGTCGCTGCTGCCGCAGGAATAGGAACCGGAAAAAAGTTTGTCCGGCTGGCTGTATTTGGTCGGATCGTCCATTCTTCTGATTACGCCGACGGTCGAACCCTCGCCCATCGTCCAGTTGTCATCAAGGGCATTGGCAAAGATATCGGAGATCGACTCGGCTAAGGCGCCGCTTTGGTAAGTGTAACTGAGACTGTCCCCCTCGACCCCATGGGTATATTCATGAGTAACGATATCGGTCATCGCCATACCGGAGCATAACACCAACACCTCGTCTTCAGGCAACCAAAAAGCGTTCGGACAGCTGTTGCCGTTATAATAAGCGTAGGCGACAATTTGCGAACCTTTGTTATCGTAACTGTCACGGCTGTATGTCTGTTTGTAATAGTTATAAACGCTACCTAAAATCGCATAGGTATTATCGACATCGGCTTTACCGTAAGACGCTCCTCCTTCCTGCCGACCCTTACAGGTGTTACCGCTGCAGGTCGGGTAATCGGCAACCGCCCGGTTAAGTACCGATCTTGTCAAGCTTTCGCTGTGGACGACCGTCCCGTTGACAAGATCGACAAAGTATCTCTTACCGAAAAAAGTTCCCGTTTTATAATCGCCGGTGACCGAGACCGCCAAAACCAGACGGTTACTCTCATCATCCCCCAACCCGACAACTCTTTTGTTGAAAATATACCGATCGGCTCGCACCACCTTAAGGAAAGCTTGACTACCCGCTTCTTCCCGGCTTTTTTTAACGGCTATCTCCTTGGCTTGATCGTCAGTAAGCTGGGCTTTTATCTCGTTAAAACCTTTTATTATGTTTCCTTCTATACCTGTCAGATCGTTGCCGTCTTTAAAATGGACAAAAACCTGTCCGGCATAAACCGGTATGCCGTTGAAATTCTGGTTGTAAAAAAAATGCTCCCCTTTCAGACTAAAACCATGAGATTTAAGATAAGGATCTTCGCTGTCGGACTTTTTTGCCACCAAAGACAGTTGGCTGAAGTTTTCCCTGGGGATGATCGTGTCCAAACTGACGCCGTTTTTTACCTTTAGATCGCGTCCCGCCAAAGAAACTATACCTAAAGAAGGTTGGCTAACGTTAATAAGCGTTGTGTCGTCCTTGCTATAAAGGGAAAACGAAACTACATTGTCCAGATCCTGATAGCGGGACGCTTTGACGGTTTTATCAAAATCAATCACCATCACCTCGGAATCGGCCCGACTTTTCTTGCTAAGAGAGTTATAAGATCGCTTAATGATAAATCCGAAGATCAAAAGACCGACTAACACTATGACTATTAACCGTTTATTTACTTTCATAATAAACCAGAGTAACCGTCCGATCACTACTAACCTCGCTCAATACGAAATTATAACCGAAAGAGGAAAAATTATCCTGTTTCAACCCCATAATCCCGCCTTCTTTAAAAAAAGACTCCTGTTTTTTTCCGTCCTTCATAACCCTGACGGTAATAACCGTCATGCAGTCCCGGCATCTGACATCGGGTTTTTCGACACTTATAAGTTCTGCCGATAACCCCTTGGCCAAAGAGACGGGTTTGCCCAGATCAAGAGTTATTTTTTCCCCCGAACCGACACGAATATCCTCGGCTCGGCCAAGAATGTTAACGCTGTTGTCGTCGATCAGGTTAGTCTTGTTTCTCGTTCCCGCCTGCCAATCGATCTTAAAATCGATCATACCCTCTGCCTTCGTTTTGAATTTGATCTCGATCAACACAGTATTATCAAAAACAATATTGTTTTTTACCTCCGGTTTTTTCACTCCGGTGATGATTATCCTGTTTTTGAGCTGTTTTTTAAAGTATGAAAAGTCTGCCAACTGACGGCCCAAGCTCAACAGTATTACCTTATCTTCTGGATAATTGATGACTACGTCAAAACCGACGATGGGTTTTTTAACCGAATCGGCCACGACTATTATATTGCCTTCTTCTCCCGACACCAAAGACCGGCTACCTGATTGCAGTTTGATCGAGGCTTTCTGTTCTTTCACCGGTGCCGGTGTCACTGTAACAAGAGTACTTCCGCCTTTTAAGCGATTCAGTTGAATACTCCTCAAAAACAAAACAACCAAAAACAGGACGACGGTCACCACTAAGAAAACGGTTTTTTTCATTTTAAAGGTCGGGGCAAACGGCAATGTTTTTAAGAAGCAGGAATTTTTTCCCTTGAAGCTGGGCATCGGTCACCCCGGAACAACCGTTACTGTTGCTGCAAAACTCAAAAGAATCGGCTATGACTTCGTCCAAGGCCGAAGAGTAGTTTATCTGCGGAGTTGATTGTTTTTTTATCGTCAAACCGGCGTTGGGATTGAAACTTAAGTTATCGGCGTTGCACGGAGAACAGTCCTTGGTAATTATGTTATTTATATTAAAGTCACCTATATACAGATTGGGGGTGTTTTTTGAGGAGTCGAGCGTCACGTTGGTATGGGTTTTGGAAGTGGATATTAGAGACATCAACAAGCTGTCTACCGGACTCGATATGCCTTGGCAGTTATTTAAATAATTTGAGGCATAAAAACCGTAAGTGGTCCCGTCCCGCATTAAACTGGTCGATGAAGGGGTCGGCGAAACGGTCGGACTGACCGTAACTTTAACGGTCGGCGAAACGGTAACGGTTATAGTCAAGGTCGGGATCTTGGTTGGGGTCAGGGTGATTGAAGGGGTCGGCGTCTTGGTCGGTGTCGATGTCGGGGTCAGGGTGATTGTTTTTTGCTCGCCTTCATCGGATCTTATTGATAATGCGTTAATCACCAATGAATAGTCCTGGGTGTCAACCACTTTATCGAGATTGATGTCGGCCAGTTTTATCGACTCGCCGTCGGTTTTGCCGATGTTGTTACGAACTAATGAAGTATCGTACGAGTTCACTATACCGTCCTGGCTGGGAAGATCACCGCTTAGCAAATAAATGTTGGTGAAGTCCAAGTTGTTGCTGCCGGCCTGAAGGGTAATCCGTCCGTCCTCGCAGTGATAAGTGCCGGCATAAGACTCCGCCGGCAAAGCATCACAGATTTTTTTCTGAACGTGTTTCGGACCTTTTATGAAAAACTTGTAGCCTGAACCGGGTTTGACATTGGTCAACGTCAACGAACCCGTCCAGATACCCTTATCGTCAGAGGTGAAAGAAACATCGTCAAGCGACTGGGAGTAGGTCGCATTTTCCACCTTCGCCTTTACCGTCATTTTTTCCAAACCGGAGGCCGGTTTTTTAGTAATCCCCTGGAACTTCAACTTTAAGCTAACGATAACTGGAGCCGGACTGGTTGAAAGGTAGGGGGTTATCGTCGTTGTCGGCGTCACGGCTGATGTGACGGTAATAGTTGGCGTCAAAGTTGTCGCTGCTTGGCAACCACTTGCCTGGCTGTCCAAATCGCAGACTCCCGGACCGCCAAAAGCACCGACATCGGAGACCGATCCGTCGGGATTAAGTATGTCCGGACTGCCTTTTTTCCTGGCCGGAGAGTCGGACTTAAGATGAAAATCGGCCCCGTCTTTATTTATGAACTTCGGATCGGCATTGTTCAAAGACGACTGAATCACACACCATAGCGAGTCCGTTGCGCAACCGCTGGCATTGTTCCAAAAAAGGTTATAAGCCAAAGTAAGATTCGCCTCCAGCTCTTTGGGAATATCGATACCCAACCCCTTTTTCCCGTCGCTTATGTTTTCGGCAAAGATGTTGTTTGATAAGTAGATGGTTCCGTCGCCGGTTTCGGGATTAGCGTCGATTACCGTATCGGAGTTGGTATCTTCGGTAACCGAACCATAAGCGGGATTGGCCGTTCCTGATATATTGGTTTTATAGTAACAGGCGATCCGACCACTGCCCCCGGCCCCACCGACATAAGAGTTTGACCAACCGCTACCCCCGGCTCCACCGACAGCATTAACCGAGTTAGTTCCCAGATTTACGGTATTGCCTATCAACTTTATTGAACCGCCGGCGCCGCCACCCCCGCCGCCGCCATACGAACCATTACTTGCTCCCGCCCCACCGTTACTATAGATAAATCCCCCTGAAGCGTTGATAGTGTCTGAGGCAATATAGACGATCCCGCCGCCGGCGCCGCCGTTGCTTCCCGTATAGGATGACTGACTCACTTCGCCGGCGCCGCCACCCCCGCCACCCGAACCAAAATACAGTTTGGTCAAATTGGCGTTGGTCGTGGCAAAAACACCGCCGCCACCGCCGCCGCCGGCCCGACCGTGCCAATCCCAACCATAACTCCCTGTCCCGCCGGCACCACTACCTGACACGCCGCCGCTAACTCCTGGGTTATTGGATCCGTATCCGCCTTGACCGCCGGCACCAGGACTACCGTATCCGCCGCCGCCGCCGCTACCCGGCAACCCATGGTAACTGCTGTGTCCGGCATACGCTCCGCCGCCGCCGCCGCCGGCACCGCCTTTACCCGAAGTACCGGACGAACCGTTATAGGCGCCGTAAGTTGAACCATAACCATATCCGCCACCACCCCCGCCGCCGCCGCAGTTATTGTTACTGTACCCGTTAGTACCGTACTGTCCGCCTGAAGCACCACCTGATGTCGACGGTTGCAAAGAATTACCGGCACAGAATGACTCGCCGCCGGCACCGCCGGCAAAGCTGGTTCCACCGGAACCCCCACGCCAACCACTGTCTGAAGTGTTTATCGTCCCAAAGTTATCGACCCTGTCGCTGGCCCTGAAAAACATCACTCCTCCCCGGGCCCCGTCCCATTTGGATACGGTAAAAACAGCACTGCCGTTTACAGTCACTCTTTTATAATTCGGGACCCTTTGCAGCATTACTCTTTGGGTATTGTTGGTCGTCCCCAAATTGGTGTCGTCATTGCTGTTTTCTCCATAGTACTTGACCTTATTGGTCGTAAAAGTAATCTTATCTCCGCTTATGCTCTTTATTCTCAGGGCTTCGTAGTTACCCGTATTTACCCAGGATGAAGTCGTCCCTTCAAGGTTAATCAAAAGCACCTCGTCGTTATTGACTAGACAGTTGGCAGCCGGCGTCGGTTTAACCCTGGCGTAGTCTGCTCCCAGTTCAAATACCGAAAAGTTGACGGCATCCCCCTGCTGGCTTTTGTCGGCGCAGCTCGTAGACCTTTGGCTAATCAAAGGTTGGGTATTGATATTAACCGTTCCCGTAACGGCGATATCTCCGTCAGAACCGCTACCCGGGTAGACCTTGACCGATGCCGATGACGTACCCAAAACCGAACTGTCAGATAATGCCCTAGCCAGACTTAAGGTCTTTACCGCCTTCAAACCGGCCGTCTTATTGGCTACAAATGTGTTGTTTATCGCCTTTAGACTGCCACCGTTACCGGAGACCACCCCAGGCCGTTCGTTTTTGTAAAAAATACTGTTTTTTATGACCGCCTGAGCTCCCTGACTGACCAAAACACCTACTCCTCCATTCTCTTTAAAAACGTTTCCCGTGATGTTGGCAACGGCGCTGTCATAGAGATTGACTCCGGCACTGTCAAAACAGGTTTCGGTCGGAGTCTGGCTAAGACAGGTAACGCCATCAACCCGGCTAAATCCCGTGAACAAGATTTTTTTTATGTTTATGGTTCCGGCTCCGGCACAGACGCCGAACTGGGGTTTGGCTTTACTGTTTTTTCCGTCAAGTTTGGTGGTATTTTCTCCGACCAGATTAAGGTATTTGTTTTTCGTATCGATAAAACAGTTTAAAGTCGTTCCTGTTTTTGTAGTCACTTTGGAGACAGTGTCTTTTAAATAGTCTCCGGATTTAACCGTGATCGTCGAAGACAGGTTGCTGACTCCGGTCGTATCTATCTTGACCGGCAAGACATTAACGGCTTTCTGTATACCTTCACCGCCGACAAAGGCACATTTGTCTTTGACAACCGTACCGCTTGGACAGACCGTAAGATTAAGGGCTTGGGTCGGATTGACTACAGTGTCAAAGACAGCGACCGGTTGGACACTGATCACCGTATCACCGCTAATTTTATAAACCGAGGAAAGACTCTCCTGGATGGGAATGATGCTTGAATCCGACTTCAGTTTTTTAATAGAGATGACAACCGCCTCTGCCGGCTGGCCGGCTGCCAACACCTTGCCGGTCGACTCGACTATCTGACTCGACAAATCTATATAACCGTTACTGTTGACTTTTTGCAGATTACTACCATCATCCCCGTCCGATCTGACCGAGCCGATCTTGTAGTCGATTCCCGTTACTTCGATCCGGGTCTTATCGAAGTTGATCCTTGAGGTAAAAGCCCGCAGATTGACGGCCGATTCGGGATCGATCATCAAACTGAGGCTGGCCGTACCGTTACCGCTGTTTAATGAAACAGCCGCCTGACTGAAGTATAAAGATATTGTCTCTCCGGCAGCCCGACTTTTCTTTTGGGTATTTTGGTTAAAGTAAACGTAGCGGAAAACGGCGTAGGCAAAAACCAGGGTGACCGCCGATATAAAAAGAATGTTAGTTAATTTTTTTTTTAACGGTAAATCCACGCCTGTATTTTTTACTTATATTACTTTCAACAATCTGAAAAGCAAAAAGCTTATGAAATAAAAAAGTACTACTTGAAAAACCGGAATATACAAAGTCAAGAAGATCGTCACTATCGCCAAAACAAAAAAGGCTTCGTTATGGATCGCCGGAAGCAGACCTTTGGTAATAAGCATAAGGATAACAATTGTCAAAAGTACTCGTTTATCAAACCACCATAAAGACCAACCAAAAGCCCAAGCCAGTCCCAACAATACCGCGGCAAGAATAAGGAAGATCTCTTTTGTGTCAAAATAAAACGGTCCTATATACATAAAATTAAGTGTAAATTATTAAAAAATAAAAAACAAGCTGTTATTGGGTCTCAGGCTCCAGTACCGTGACTATCTGACCGTTAGGGTACTTCAGCTGACTGACCTTCATCTTTGTTCCCTGCTTGATGTTGATAAACGTTTTTTTTGACTTTGAGTCTTCGGCAGCCGATACGCCTTTGGCAACCGGTACAAAGACCAGGGCCGATTGGGGTTTGACGGTCGGTATGACTACCGACGAGGCCGTCTGACCGGAACCGGTTGGTTTTTGACTATTTTTCAAAGACGCGATAAACCTGCCCGGCAACGAAGCAAAATACGAAGGGGCATTGATAACCCTATAGACGAAAAAGGGGTTGACCCTTGGAGTGTTGGCGACAAAAACCTGAGGAGCAAATAACTTCACGGCCGCTACGCTAAAAAGCATGACCGCCAGTATTTTTATCTTTTTTGCCAAAAAATCGTTATTGTTCATAAAATAAATCAAAGACTTATAACCAGACACGTATTCCCTCCCTGCAACATCTGGCATTTTTTGCCGTTAGGCAAACTTATTACGTTGACTACCTCCGAGGTCGTCTCCGCCTGGGTAACCGTATCGCCAATCGCCGTAAAGGAAGGATTTTGGGTACTGCAGCCACAATAAGTCTTCATATACTCTTTATCGGTAGTCTGCAAACATCTATTATTCTCATTTTTATAATAATAAGTGCCACCTGACTGGTCATATCTTTTTCCGTTAGAAAAAGTTGTCCCTGCATTATTTGTACAAAACTCGTCACAACCATTTGTTTGCGAAGAACATCTGCTACTGCATAGGCAATGAGATGATAATTCTGTTTGACCTCCTATATACGTACAAGCTCCATCGTTTTTGTAGTATTTATCGTTACCGCCATCGTAATAACTTGCTCCGCTATTGGTACTCTCTCCCACATAATTTTGGCAATAAGTGGTACAGGCAATGGGATTGCTGCCACATACTGCCGAAGGAGTTGGAGAGTATGGATTAGAGGTGCTGCACCCACAATGGGTTTTTATATACTCTTTGTCGGCGGTTTTGAAACACTTGCCATTATTGTAGTAATAATTTCCTCCATCTGTTTTTATTGAGTTGGTATTGGAATATACATAGCCTTCATTCTGGCAAAAAACATTACAATACATGTTTACTGGATCACACTTGGTCTGACAGTTACAATAAGCGCCCAACCCTCCTGATATTAAAGAACAACTTCCGTCAGCCTTGTAATAGTTGCCTCCACCGCCGTCATAATAACTGTAACCCGAGTTGGTAGATTCTCCCACTATATTGGTACAGTAAGTAGAACACGAGGTTTTGTTCGATTCCAAACACCTTTGGCCTGAGGGCAAAGGGGTTGTGATCGGCGTCGGATTCTGACCTCCGGGCGTAGGATTGTTTGGGGCGGTAGTCGGATTGGAAGCTCCTCCGTAATATCCGCTCGGACAAGAGCTGTTTTCGCATCTCAGTTTGTTGTTTGGGCCCATATCAGAACATTGGATAACCTGTTGTCCCGAAACATTAATGGTCGAACAGTTATTACCAGTGCAATCATATGAATGCCATCTTATCCTCAACTGGCTGTAACCGCATTTGTTGCCGTTGCCGTCTGCCGGTGCATTGCACTTTATATCTTTTACGCAACACTTGGCACAACCTTCATACCCTGAGATATCTCCTCCCGGACGCGGAGTCGGTGTCGGTGTCTTTGTCGGACCAGAAGTCGGAGCTGATGACGGAATTTTTGTCGGGGTTGGTGTTGGAGCCGCACAACTGGTTCCGCATTTATCAAGATGGTTATAGTTGTAACATCTTTCTCCCTGTTTCGGTCCGAAACAACAATAACCGCCGGAAACAGTACTTCCTACCGCATAACATTTACCATTGGTTTCACATCCGGCACAAGCTGCTTTTGATCCGGTCGTCTGTTTTGTTTTATTTATGAAGGTAGAAGAAACTAAAGTGGTTACCCCAAGGATAATTAAGCTACCGATGGTAATGACGGTCGCGATTTCTCCACGTTCATGAAGTCTTTTCATTTTGTATTAATAATACAATATATAATATTTCAAAAAATTACAAGAGGTTTTGGCCACCGTCGATACCGTCGACCTGCGAGGTCGACAAGGACAAGGATGACTTGACGTTGACGTTTTTTTGTCTATAATATAGAAATATGACAAAGGATGTCATAAGTAATAAAAAAATATCGCTCGATGACTTACCTGATCTTTTGACTATCCGCGAAGTGGCCGAAATCTTACGAGTCTCTCCTTTAACTATCAAACGTTGGGGCAAACGCGGCAAACTGCCGGCTATCAGAATCAACTCCCGCGGCGACAGACGCTACAAAAAAAACGTCGTTTTAAAACTCCTGGGAGAAGCCGTAGAGTAATAACTTCTTTTAATTTCTGTTTATGAGCGATTGGATTTTCTGGCGAATATTTTTGAGCTCCGCTTCGGTAGTTGAACCGAGAAGGTATTTGGCCATTTCTTTTTCTGTCTGAACCTTGACCCTGGCATAGAACTCGGGATCAAGACTCTCCTTGTTCTCCTTAGCTTCCAACAAAGCCAGATCCAAATTCTCCTGAAGCTTTAGGTTATAAATCGCCTCATAAGCATCCCACATAACCTGTTCCAAATCAAACTTTTGATCAGGGGTAAATGTATCAAATTTTTCCAATAAGGTATTTTTTGTTTTGTCCTCAAGCGGCAGATTTTTAATGATATCCTTGGTCGTCATCGTCATGATTATAAATTTAATTTATATTGCCTTTGCCCGGTCGCGAAAATCATTAATGATATTCCTAAACATTCCCCTTAACTCAACATTACTCAATGTATTATTGTTTAAACGAGTTCTCAACCTCGTTAATGCGGTATTCAAATCCGCATAAGGTTGATTGCGACCTAATAATACGCTTATTCTTCTGTTTAGCTCGTCAGGCGGTAAGATCCTAAGTATCTTGCCGGCATACTCGGCTCGATCGGTTCGCCCCTGATAATCGAAAACCGCGTTCATTAACTGCCAGTAACCAACCGGTAAAGGATTGCCGTTATGTGTTTTTTCCGAGTTACTGTAGTTTTGGTCATTCGGATCTATTGCGGTTCTGTCGGTATATCTTCCGGCGTTAGCCGCCACCTCAAAAGAAAACTCAAATATCTTTCCTTGTCTGACCATAACATCTCTTATCATCCGTAAATCTTCTGTCTCCCGATCGAAATTGACTGCGCTGATCGCGGCTTCTTCGGATTTGATCATCTGATCATAACTGTCTACAGCGGTGTTGATCACTCCGTTATGACGTAAAATCATCCGGTTGCGGGCTTCGGCAATGGCATTATCAAGCTGGGCGGGAGTAATTCCTAAAGGAGCGGTCAAAGCGGCTAATCTTGTTCTCGGTAAAGTCCTTAGCTGATCGGCGGTAATCGGTGGCGTAAGAACTAAGGCTATAACCGCATTATAATCGGCATCCCGAACCGGTTTAGCCGTATCGAACTGCTCTTCATATCTGGCTTTAGCCTCAGATATGGCATCAATAAGTATGGCTCTATTGGTAGGATTATTGTTTTGATCGGCCGACCAACCATAACCGGCATTTGCTCCACTTAAAGCGTTTACCCTGGCTAATAATTGATCTATTGTCAAAGATCGCAGTTCCATATCGGTTAATGCGGGCGCTCCCCCCGGCAATGACGTCAAAGCGTTGAAGTTATTTTCAACGGTAGCCAAATTTTCAGTTGCCTCGGCTATTATCGTATCTCCTTTTTGTCTTAAAGCCGCCTCGACCTGTCTTTGTTTGGCTATGATATTATCCACTTGGGCAAGCTGTCCCTCAATAGTTGATTTCAGATCATTAATAGCCTGATCTTCGGCCTGATACTGAATCATGGCCGCCTCGACATATGACCTTTCAATGGCTTTTCTTTCGTCTTGCGATACCGAGTTTATATTGGCTCCGGCAGGCAAACGCGCTTGAATTTCTGCTACCGCTTGAGCGATAGCCGCAACTCTGGATGCATTTTTGTTATTTTGCAAAGCCGTTCTTCTTGAGGCAACGGAGTTAGGATTGCTTGCACTGTCGTTCAACTCGTTTAACAACCTTTGTTTTTCAAGATTAATGTCGGGATTTGCTCCGTTTACTTCCCTTTGGTATCTGTCATATTCTTCCGCAGCCATCCCAGTCTCTCTCCTTGCTTGCTCATAACTGTCAACATTGGCTTTTCGGCCCGCAAATCCTTGTTTTTCTCTTTCCAGACGAGTTTTATTCTCCGACATTGATTTGGTTCGCCTTGCCCTTTCAGCTCCGCTTTCACCTCGATCGGATATTTTTTGGTCAATCGAACTGATCGTCTGAGTGCTTTGTTTGCCGTCTATCAACCTTATCGCCATCTCCTCAACCATCTCATTTATCACCTTAACTCTGGCTTCGTTATACCGCCTTAAGTTACCGGGAATATCGTTGGGAACTATCCCGACTCCGTTGGGATTAAACAACTCCAATACCCTTTTTTGCCAACGGGCGCCGGTCTGTTCCGACTGATTGCCGGTAAGGGCTACCTGATGGTAAAGATGCTGTTCGGGCAAAGCATCCATCATCTCCCTCGGCACGCCAAGCTGACGGTAAAACTCCTCGCGGACAAACAATCCCTGAAGCAGCTCTTCCTGGGTCTGGCGCGGATTGACGCTTTCCACAGCCACCCGGGCTCCCGTTCTCCTTTGAACCTGACCGCCATTAACAACATAATCTCCGACATCTATTCCCAAGACCGACTTTAAATAGGCGGCTTCGGCTCTCTGCTGAGGATTCTGTCCTTGAAAGTAATTAAGGGTATCCGCACATTGGCGAAGATCAAGAGTCAGACCGTTACGCAAGATATGGGCCAAACCATAACCGGCAGCCTCAAGACCGGCCACTCCAGAAGAAGCGATTAATTCTCCTGCCAAAGCCCCTTCTGTACCGCCTAATAAAGCTCCGACACCGCCTCCAACCCCTCCGGCAACTATAGTACTGGCTCCGGTACCCAAAAGAAGATGCCACCTTCTAAGTCGCGATAAAGGCCCTCTCCTTCCGTCAACCTCTCCATATCTATGGGTCAAAAAGGGAACAACTCGATCGTGTATGAATCTGTTTAAAGCTCCTTGATCTATGCCGTAACGAATCGTCTGAGGATGATCTATATCCATATCCCTATTGCCATCGGGATTGATCGAGGCGTTTAAACCTAAGGCAAACATCTTCAACGCCGTCTGCCTTTCTATGATCTGGGTGGCGATCATCCAACCTTCAGGTTGATTCAAAAAGCTCTTTATTTTTTCCTGATCCGGTCTGCCGTCGGTAACCAACATCTGTATCAGTCTCTTTTCGTAACTGTGCGACGGATTATCCAGTATCTGAGGATTGGGAAGTTTCAACAGATTGACAACATGGCTGCTTAAAAAATTTTCGTATTGGGTGCTTAGTTCGGCCGACAGGGCAACCTTTTCTTGACCTATCTCTTTACCTTTGTTGCCGCGGCGATCAACCTCCCGACCGGTACTTTCGCTGACGATAAATTCGTTGCGATTGAACGTCCGCGATTGCCCGGTTGGTTCTCCTGTTTTTGGAGTGGTGGCTGGAGCTCCGGTTTCAGCGGTTTTAGCTGCATTTATTTGGGCGGCCGCATCTACTGCATCAAGTGCCATATAATGTTCATATTATTTGATTTTTGTTTTAAATTCAACTATTATTTTGGTAATTATGGAAGGATCACCACCGCCTCTGCCGTCAGTGGCCGAAAAACCCGCTACGGTTGCCGCTCAAACTCAAACTCCTGCCGTCGCTGAAAAACCCGCCGATATCGTAACCGGTGACGAGATTAAACCGCAGGAAGCCGAAAATCGCTCAAAAACCGATAGCCGGGAAAAACAAGCTCAACTGGCACAGGAACTTGGAGCCAGGGTGATTACCCAGGCTTCGGAAAAGGCACTTGAACAACTACAAAAAGCTAAAACCCAAGAAGACAAAGACAGAATAAAGTCAGACCCCGGAAACAATGCCTTGTTATCCTTGTATACTCTCCAAAACCTTGACCAGGATACCTGTCAGCGCCTTGGCGGAGTTTCCATTGCCGAAAACAGTCGGCCGACCGTCAATGTCGACGGCCAAGATTACCGAATCGTCTCCATTGACTCCGTAGACGGCGATGGCTTTAGGGTCAGGGCGATTGACAACCGAGGCAGCGAGGTACCGCTTGCTCAACCGGTCCCCCGAGACCAACTTGTTTTGTCCCATATTGAACATATGGTTATTCCGAATTTAACCAGTCTTGGCGAAACCCAAAAAAAACTGGCCGAATATTACCTTGTCAGCAAAAAAGGCCAGAACCAAACCGCTGAAACACCGAACTTTTCAGAACTCCAACAGGTAGCCAGATCAATGGGAATGGTCGTGTCAAGCGATATTGGCGCGGTTGCCGCAAAGCTCGGAATAGTCAAATCCCAACCCGAGATCGATGCTTTGCTTGGCCAAACCTCTCAGGAAAGTAAGACCGTTGAGCTTTCGGAACAGGCGACCAAACTCCAAGAATTACTCAGCGATAATCCCGTATTGACCAATGACCAGATTAAACACGCTTTTTCAATTATGGATATACCCTACGACCAACCAAGCCTGTTTGTCAGTATGTCAAAAAACAGTGCCCTTCTCCAAGAAAAACAAACGCTACTTGAGACGGCTGAAAAATCAAATCAGGGCCAGGATGCCATACGCCTTAAAAAAGAGATCGAAGATCTGACTAAAAAACTTGAGGCTTATAAAGGTTTGCACGAAAAACTTAGCCATTATGCCGGCGCCGAATGGAACGCCGTTGACTCTCTTGTCAATCTGGCCAACTCAGACACGCTGCCTGAAGGAATAAATTTGGGGGATCTTATCGTCAGACTTTCGGGAGACCTCACCGACGGCAATATCGACGCCGTTCTTAATCAGGTAATCGGCAAAGAAAATATGGACAAACAAGATGAAAAAGACCAAGCCAAAAAATTCTGGAAAGACGTGGAAAGATATTCCCTATATGGCGGGGGGGGAGTTTTTGGTCTGTTTGCTTTGATGGCTTATCTTGGTTCGAAAAACAAACAGCAGCAATAAATTAACCTAGTGTTTATATGCAATGTCCCAACTGTCACCAATCTCTTAATCTCATCAGTCTGGATAACCAACCGATCCTCCACTGTTCAAACTGTGGTGCCAGTTTTTTCGCCGAAAACAGCATTAACCGGATTACCTTAAAGTCGGCTGAGGCTTTGCTACGCGATAAAAAATACGAGACCATCTCCGGAGAGGAAAAAAAATGCCCTAAGGACGGCTCCCGACTGGCTCCCATAAATAACGAGGAAACCGTTCCCCAATCGGTTGTCCTTCTCCGTTGTTCCAAATGCCACGGAATCTTTGTCTTTCCCGACGATCTTATTCAATTCAAAAAAGCCCAGGGGGCAAAGATCGATTTTTTCAAACTCTGGGGTAAACCGCTCCCCGCCTTAAAAACAATTCTTGTTTTGTCTTTTATTTTTGCCCTGTCTTTGTCAGTTGCCTCAAACTTCAATACCCTGATGAAAGACAGTTCTCCATCCATTCAGGCGGCCGACCTGGTCAAGAAAGTTTACTTTTCCCAAGACAACGGTTATCTTTTCATCTATTTCAAAACACAAATGCCGGTAAGATCGGAGATCATCTTGAACGAAGTCATGACCGGAAAAAAAATCACAAAAACCGTCTCATCCACTCCAAAAACCGTCCATCAAATAACCACCCGCGAACTAAATCTGAATACAAAAATTTATTACCAGATAATCGTTTATCGCGACGATAACCAAACTTCCCGCACCAAATGGAAGCTAATAACTTTTTAGTTTTTTCAATACTCCCATT
Organism: Candidatus Roizmanbacteria bacterium; assembly: GCA_012798265.1. Taxonomy (GTDB): domain Bacteria; phylum Patescibacteriota; class Microgenomatia; order UBA1406; family GWC2-37-13; genus JAAZNM01. The sequence continues at coordinate 85,037 of JAAZNM010000005.1, forward strand.
ACCTCCAAACCCACCCCTTTAAGTTCAAGCGAAGCTTGATACGGATCTATTACGTTGACCGAAAGACCGGTACCAAGCTCAAAGCCGGCCCGGTGGACAAACCTGGGGATTATCCTCATATACCAGTTTTCTTTTGGATAAATATAAAAATTATAGCCGAAAGGCAGATGAAAGATTTTGTTTTTCTTATGGATCATCTCAAGTTGCTTGATAATCTTCTGTATTATCTGAGCCAGGTCACCCAACTCCAGATCGTTGATATCGCCAAAAAAACCGCCTTCTTTTTTTGGTACCACCCAAGCCTCATAAGGCCATTGGGAAAATTCAGGACAGTAAACATTATAAAATTTATTATTGTCAACCACATTATTCAGAGGTTCACGAACCAGAGTATCAAGGTTTATCTGCCAGGGAAGGACTACCAGTTGCGAATGGGGATGGGAAAGCGAAGCGCCGGCATGTTCACCATGGTTGCAGAAGATAAGCACCTGGCCGTTTTTCCGGTAAAAATTAAACCTTTCCCTATAGGCTTTGAGAATCATCTCGACATGGGACAGGGGAAGATTTTCGATATCTTTATCGCAATGAGGCGAGTGAATGATCACTTCATGCAGATCGGTGATCGGATATTTGTTGGCGACCACTCTTACTTCCCAACCTTTTTCGTCCTTGGCCCCTTTACCTATTCGGAAAACTTCGGGAGGAGTACCCTTTTCACCGCCGGGACAAAAAGGACAACCGGTTTTTTTCGTATGGGCTTTATGGTCTTCATCGGTATTTTCCGGACGGCTCGATCTTTTTGTTGAAATGATCACCCACCGACGCGACTGGATATCGGGAACATATTTTGCCATATTTTCAGTATAAGGAATATTTTTGTCAAAAATCAATTATAATTTCGGTATGAGGGCTATTATCGGTTTAGGCAATCCCGGCGACGAATACAAGAACAACCGCCATAACGTCGGGTTCATGTTCTTGGACTTTTTGACCAAGGAAACAAACGATTTGTCTGACAAAAATTTCAAATACGACAAATATCTTAAATCCGCAATCTGCCATTTGCATCACGATTCTGTTTTCATAAAGCCTCAAACCTTTATGAATCGGTCCGGAGAAGCCGTCAATCGACTAATTAAAAATTTTAAATTAAAAATTTCTGATTTAACCGTCGTCCATGACGACTTGGATATTCCCTTGGGTAAGTTCCATATTCAAAAAACCGGCCCCAAGCTTCATAACGGAATTGAGTCTATAGAAAACACTCTCGGCTCTAAGGATTTTTTACGAATAAGAGTCGGGGTCGATAATCGAAAGGCCGATAACAGAATCGATGGCGAAACTTACGTCCTGCAGGACTTTCTTCCAGATGAGAAGTCCATCATCCTGACACGAGTTTTCCCCGACATCTTGTCTCAAATTACCCTCGTTAAGTGAGTCACTTGACAGTAGGTTAATGCAACAATCTAGTCAATAAGGAATTTCTTGATAATTTTTAATTTGATTTGATAATCAATATTGTCTTCTACAAATTTTTTGTAAATTGTTTTATCATTTATGGAAATTTCTTTAATCGATTGTAAAAAATCGTCGTTATTAATAAACAATTTATAAGATGAATATTCCCATCGTTCTGGCTTATCGACCAATTTTGCCGTAGTCGGATTAAGATGTATATATCTGCTTACATGAAGTAATTGTTCATTATTTTTTATTTTTATAGAACGATAAGAAGATTGCCATAAGGGCCCTTTTCTTTTATATTTGAGATTGAAATATCTTGTGTAACTTGTCTCAATCGTATCTATAAATCTATATATATTTTTATAGTGATTGACCCTAATTAAAAAATGGTAGTGATCGGGCATAAGACAGTAACATATTACTTTGACATACTGATTATTATTTTCGAATATATTTAGAGAGTCGCCTTTATTTTTATAATCTCTTAAATACTTTGAGTATGATATTTTATTTTCCGGATTGTTATAAAAAGCTATTGTTTGGATAAATCTTTCACAATTACTCCCGCTGGTAAAAATATTAAAATTCGCAATACTTTTATTAAAAATGTGATAAATACAATTATTGTAAAATTTAGCTTTTCGTTTTATCATAAAACAATCTACAGATTCCCAAATGAATAAATTGGAGTCAATGGATTATATGCGACAAAATATATTATTTGTCTTATTGTTACAACCTAATGTCAAGTGAGTCACTTGACAAGGAAAATGGTTTTTTTATAAGAAATTTTGGCCGAAATGATATAATATGAAAACTATGAAGGTGCTTTATCTATATATGTTTCCCTTGTGGGGAAACGGTTCCGGAGCCTGGCTCAGAAGATTGATACTTAATTTGAAAAGCAAATACGGTCATGATTTTCAGGCGGCTATCGTTGCTCCTGAAAATCGTGTCTTTAATGCGGCAAAAATATTTCGCCTCAAACCGCCGATCATGGGAGTCTTTGTTGGCAACCCCGAGCTTCCCGGCGTCCGGAAATATTCAAAGATGTCGAACGTCGAACATACCCAGATCTTCAATTATTACCTTTTGCGTACGGCTAAAGCCATCAGCAAGTTCAAGCCCGACGTTATCCATGTTTTTCATACCGCTTTTTTACCACCAATTGGACGGCAACTTGCCAATCTTTATAAAAAACCCTATATCATTTCCACTCATGGCAGTGATCTTTATTATTTTAAAGAAGATCCACGTTGGCGGTCCCTTGTCCGTGACGCTTCCTCAAGGGCCAAGTTTATAACCGCCAACAGCAACTTTACCCGCGATTGGTATCTGAAAATGTTCGGTACCGATCTTTCAAAAAAAACCAAGACCATTCCTGCCGGCGTAGATAATAACATTGACTTTAACAAAGACGTCAGTTGGATCGATAAAAAATACAACTTTAAATTCGATAAAATGGTTCTCTTTACCGGCCGGCTAACCCTGCATAAAGGAGTCGAGTACCTTATTAAAGCCGCCCGCCAAATCCAAGCCGAAATAGTTATTCTTGGAGACGGCCCGGAGAGAAAATACTTGGAGAACCTCATCGTCAAATACAAGCTTAACAATGTCCATATGCTGGGCTATTTTTCCCAAAGGTTGGGAGAGATAAACGATTTTTATCTTCGTTCGGATGTTTATGTGGCTCCCAGCGTCTGGAACGAACCTTTGGGACTGGTTATCCTTGAGGCTATGGTTCACAAAACCCCGGTTGTCGTCAGCCGCAAAGGCGGAGTCACCACGATAGTCAAGGATGAAGTAAACGGCTTTTTGGTCCGCCCGAAAAGCGCCAAGATGATAGCTGAAAAAGTCAACTATCTGCTCCAGAACGATGACATCTGTACCAAAATGGGTGAACGGGCTTACAAAAGCGTTATCGAAAGGTTCAGTTGGGAAAAAATTGCCACCAAATTTTATAATCTCTATACAAAAAGCCTTCTCCCCCCTCAGAAACCCAACGGCAAAAACGGCAACAAAAAATAGAATAATGGTATAAATATAGTATGAACGAGGGAGGAGAAATTCTTGTGTTGTCTAAACCCATCGAACAACCGAGACAAAATATATCTGTTAACGAGGTGAAACCGTCACATCCTGGCGCTTTGAGGGACTGTCTTTCGGAAAAAGAAAAAAAACCCAGCCAAAAAGTCGACTATCTCATGGTCTTTGGTCAAGGACCGGTTTTGGATAAAGAAACAATGGACAAACCCGATCCCAATAAAAAAAAAGTTGATAATGAAGCAATCCCATGGATGAAGACGATTGCCCGCGCCGCCGGAGAGCTTAAACTGGCGGATGCCTGCGACAAAATCATCCTTACCGGCGGAAAAACTGGCGGTGAAAATTCCAAGTCAGAGGCGGAGCTGATGAAAGAAATCCTAGTCAGTGAATACCATATTCCGGAAAACGATATTCTTCTTGAAGATAAAGCCACCAATACCCTTACTAACTTCGCTTTTACTCTAAACACGATGGATTCATATGCTAAAACATTTGATCAAAATTCAAAGGTTGGTTTTTTGGGAACCGATTTCCATCTTGCTCGCATAAGACTTCTGGCAAAACAGTTTGGAATGAATGATTTTAGTGCCTTTTCAGCCGAACAGATTTTTAAGTTGATTGCCCAACGCACCGGTGATGCAGAACTGCTTGATTTGATCAATATCCGCCTTAATCCGAACGAAGACCTTGTTCCCGATGACAGCCGCATTGATTGGCCAGCTTTTCAAACCTTATCGACCGAAGAAAAATCAGAACAACCTTCCAGATCGGCTATGAAGGCTCCGTCATATTACGAAAAACAACCAGGACTGGAAGCCGGGTCGAAAGATATTCTTTCTATGTTTGGCGGAGAAAACCGTTGGACCGCCGGTTTAATCGATATCCCCGAATACTGGATCGGTTACGTTGGACAGATAAACAATAACGAAAGAATGATGTTGATTCTGACTAATCCAAAGATTGTCAAACCCGAAGAGTTGCAAAGACTGGGAGTATCATTGCAAGAATCACCCGACGAAATCCGCAAAAAATTACTGTTTTATACGAGTGAAAAAAGAAAGATGCCGGAAGAAAAATACTTTGACGCTGCAAGCTGGACTAATCTCACCCGAGAAAAACTTGAGGAAATCAATCGAAATGAAGTATCATATTAGGTATGAGAATACTTATTCTGGCTCCATTAAAAAGGAAAATCGTGCCGGAAATCACCGCTTCAAGATCCAGAGTCGTCTATGAACTGATTCAAGGCCTGATCAAAAAAGGACATAAGATAACGGTCCTAGGCACTCAAGACAGCTTCATTCCTGGAGCCGATATTGTTCCGGTAACACCTAAAGGCTTTGTGGATATGCCGCCTTTTGAAAATCCTTTTTATGGCGAGACGTCATACCTCGTCCAACTGGCAAAAAAAACCGAACTCTTGGCTAAGGATTTCGACATAATCCACAATCATACTTACCCGGAGTTTATTAACCTGATGATCGACGACCGGATAAAAACACCCATGGTAACCACCCTGCATGCTCAAGGGACACCGGAGTTTGACGAGGTTTTAAACCTTTTTCCCGGCGCTTATCTGATTTCCATCTCCAAAGCCCACCGGCGGTTGTTTAAAAAAACCAATATCTTCAAAATTGTTTATAACGGCGTTGATACCGATTTTTATTCTTTTGAAGAAAAAAAGGGGGATTATCTTTTATGGCTTGGTCGTCTATCCAAAGCCAAAGACCTGCAGGGAAGATTTATGGATCCAAAAGGGATCGGTTGGGCGATAAGTTTGGCTAAAGCAACCGGCAGTAAACTGTTGCTCTCCGGAAGCGTTGAAGACATGAAATTTTACGAAAGCGAAGTGAAACCCCACCTTAATGATAAGATAAAGTGGATCGGACCGGTTTCCTCCGAACAGATGTTGTCCAAACTTCAAGTTAAGGAACTTATGCAAAAAGCCAGGGCATTTTTAATGACAATCAATTGGTATGAACCTTTCGGTTTAGTGATGGCTGAGGCCATGGCCTGCGGCACTCCGGTGATCGGATTTGACCGCGGATCGGTGAACGAGCTTATCGAAGACAACAAAACCGGTTTTGTTGTTAATCCGGAAAAAGGCCTGGAGGGGCTGAAAGAATCTCTATCCAAACTGCCGAACATAAAACCAGATGACTGCCGCCAACGCGTTTTGGACAATTTTTCCTTAAAAAGCATGGTGGACAACTACGAAAAAACTTACCTTGAGGTTATCAATTTATACCGGCAGAAAAATCAGGCAAACCTATGAAAAAAGTCGCCATCCTCCATTATGCTTACCCTCCAAATATCGGCGGAGTCGAAAGACTTATTAAAGAGCAAGCTATGATTCTGGCCGACCTTGATTATGAGATAACGGTTCTCACCGGTTCCGGAGAAGAAAACGACAGCCGGGTAAAGATCGTTACGGCCGACGTACTTCAATCCGTCCTTAACTTTAACCCTAACCTATACAAAAAGATCGTCGAAGAAGGAATAATCGATACCGACTTCTACGATCTGTCTTCAAAAATAGAAACCGTCCTGGAAATGAATCTTGAAGACAAGCAAACCGTCATTATCCATAACATGTTGACCCTGGTGCATAATCTTCCTTTTATTTACGCTTTCAAAAAATATGCCAAAAATCACCCTGAAAAAAATATTATTGTTTGGGCCCATGACCAAACCTATATCCATGAAGAGAAAGTCCTTGATGACAAACCCGGAGTTAATTTGTCGCCCGAAGGGCGGATGATCCTTATCGAACCCTTGGAAAAAGCAAAATACGTGGTTATCTCAAACCAGTTCAAACAACTGTTCTGTCAAGCAATAAACATCGATAAGGAAAAAGTCATCGTCATTCCCGACGGCATCAATATTAAAAATTTTTTGGAGATCGATCCGATTGTTTGGGAAGTGGTCAACAAGGAGAAACTGTTAGACTGTTTTCCGGTTGTCTTGTCTCCTGTAAACATCCTTCCAAGAAAGAACATCGAATTCAATATTGAAGTGGTCCATTATCTGAAAAAAAACTACCCCGATATCAAGCTCATTATAACCGGAAAAATCTCCACCCACAGAAAAATAGGCAACTATCCTGAAGAAATCGACAGAATAGTCAAAAAACTTTCTCTTGAAAAAAATGTCATTTATATGAGCCGATATCTTGATCGGGCTCTTTATGCCTCCGAACTTCATGATCTTTACGCTTTGGCCGATGCCGTTTTTTATTTTTCAAAAAGCGAAAATTTCGGACTGCCGATAATCGAATCGGCTTTGGTAAAAACACCGGTTTTCGCCTCCAAACTAAAGATTTTCCGGGAAATAGCTGAAAATAAGCTTATCGAGATCGACCTTGCTAAAAACAGTGCCGAACAAACAGCCCGAATAATCGCCGATTATATGGAAAACGACAATCTGATAAAGATCAATCGCCTTGTCAGACAAAGATACAACCAGGAAGAGATCATTAAACGTCAGTTAGTTCCTTTACTTTAATGCATTCGATCAAAGACGTCCTGGAAAAATTCAATCCTTTCGAAGATAAATACGTCTCCCGCGAATTCCAGTCGTTCGGGGTCCATCTGTCGGAAAAACTCCAAGACACAAGACATAAGAGCCTTTATATCAAACTGGCAAAAACTATTCCCCGCCCCGTTCTCGAACAGGCCCTCCGTTTTGTCATCGACTCGAAAGCTAAAAAAAAAGGGGCACTTTTCATGTGGAAACTTAAAGAACTCGGAGCCTTTAAGAAAGATCAAAAAGTAAAAAGTTTTAAGTTTTAACTTGTAATTTTAAATTCCTACTTTTAACTTTTGAGTTAAATTGATGTTTGCACTTTGTGATTTGTGTTTTGTAATTTGTTATTTTAAAAATACCCGTACCCCCAATACGCCACCTTACCTATCCCTTTTTCTCTTAAATACTCTGTCTTTGCCTTAACCGACTCAATGTCCTCAAACCAAACGATATGGTACTCCATTCCCATTACTCCGTCTTCCATCTTATAAGGAACAACGTAATCGACCTCGGTTTCTTTTGAAAGGCTATCGCGGCTGACCAAACAGTTTTTCCACTGACAACTGTCCAGGAATTTTTGCTTAACTTGATTAAGAGTTAAGGCTTCAGCTGGCTTTATCGGCCGTTTCTTTTCATCTACCGTCCAATCATAACCGTACATGCCGAAGATAACGGTTATTTTTTCCCTTGGAACGAAACGCAAGTAATCTTCTATCATCTGTTGAAAATCATAATCATATTTGTCTTTACCTCCGAACTGAAAATTGGGACCGGGTTCGCCCGAGGCTTTATGGAAATCGTACGCCATGATCATTATTTCGTCGGCGTATTCGTTTAGATAAGACAGATCGTAACCGCGTTTGCGATAGAAGATGTCTCCGTAAAGTATCAAGGAGAATGACTTATAATTTTGTTTTGTCTCTGTATAAAATTGTTTAACGAATTCATTGATTTGTTGCTTATTTTTATCGCCAAATACAATGGGAATTTCCAGATCAAGCACGATCCCTTTAAGGTTATTTTTTTTAACAATAGTAATGGCTCTGTTTTTTGTTTCCTCCTTTAAATCCTCCTGATCGGATACTTTAATCGCCAAGTATTTTTCGTATTCGCGTTGTTTTGTCCGGTCGGAAAAATCATCGATACTCCGCATGTCCGGATCAAAAAAAATCACTCGATCATATGTATTATCCAAAACAAACTCGTTCCCGTACTGCCAATAGGGAAGAAAAATTGAACGCGAGACAATCTCGGTTTTTATTGAAGTGGGGGTGTTTATCTTTAAGTTAGACGCTTCCTTGTCCGTCCTGGCCGGTAAACTGATCCTTTGATTTTTATTGCCGGGAAATCGGGATACATAAATAGCCGATATTCCTAACGCAACTACAAGAGCCGTTATAAAAACTGTTTTTTTCATCTCCTTATTTTATAACAAAAACATGAAAAAATCGGAATACGGTGGCTTATAAAAAAATATAGTTGACAAAGTTTTTTTTTTAATCCATAATGAAATTTATATTATGAAAATCATTATTTACACCGTCAATGACTGCCCGTTTTGTAAGCAAGAAAAAGACTATCTAACCGCTGGTAAACTTCAGTTCGAGGAAAAGAATCTTGAGACCAATAAAGAGTTTTTGACGGAGATGTTGGCCGTTTCAAATAATTTTGCCGGAACTCCAGTAACCAAAATCGAGAAGGACGACGGATCAATTGTCGTCCTCAAGGGCTTTACCAAAGAAGAGTTTGATAAAGCCCTTGGTCTCGGGGCAACCGATAAAGCCCAGGTTGCCGAAACCAACTCCCAAATCAACGTTCCGAAACCGACACCCGTTCCAACTCCACCAGCAGCTCCTCAACCGGTTAGTCCGCCAAAAGTAGAACCGGTTATACCTGAAGTCAAACCCGTAGCGCCACCAAGCTCCTCCGAATCTAAGCCGGATGAACTTAACTCCATTTTAAATAGTCTAAAAGAAAAATCAGAAGACGCTCCGGAAAAAACACCGACTGGCATTAAGCCTCCACCTCCAGCCGTATCCGCACCAGTAAATCCCACCCCTAGTCCTTCCCAAGTAAGCGGCGCCTTGCCGAATATCCCCGACTTCCAGGCAAAGTAGTATTAGTTTTTCGATGTCTTTTATTATCTGACGAACGATTTCGTGTAGTTTTGCGTATACGACTGTTGTACAATCGTGAAACAGTCATAGTTACCAAACGATTACAATAATTCCTCGTTCCTCGGAAAGAGTTTTTAATGCAGGGGCAGAGGGAATCGAACCCCCATCAAAGGTTTTGGAGACCTCTATTCTGCCGTTGAACTATGCCCCTTTGGCTTTACCTGCCAGAAATTGCTCCGTGAGCCGTTTCCAAATATAGCTTAAAAAGGCGAACGGGAAAATTCGGCGGGTGCACCCACCCAGAATTGAACTGGGATCAGTGGTTCCGCAAACCACTACTCTATCCGTTAAGCTATGGGTGCGTTAATAAGATAATTTTACCATATGAAGACAATTACCTTCCCCTACATCACCCGATACCGGCCTCTGATCAGTGAGGCTATAAACCCGTCAAGACGAGCGAAGTTTTTCTCGGCTATTTTTTCCGCTTCGTTTTTGTCCTTTTTGGTCATTCCGTCTATCTCGACGGAAACTACAGAAGGCCTATCGATCGATTGGCCTATCTGACTAACCAACCACACATAGTTTTTTTTGCCGGTCTTTCTGTAGATCTCGTCGGACATCTTGAAAGCCAGAAGATTGTATATCTTTCCCACATGAGAAACGCAGTTTTTGCCGGCGCCGGCTTCCGACCCGGCGGCCCGATTCAGGGAGATGAGACCGTTGGCCCGATTACCCCGTCCCACTTCGCCCGAATCGCCGGAGTCGGCCGATGTACCGTAAACGCTCAAATAACAACCGTTCACTCCCCGACCCTGTTTATCAAGAGTATTAATCAGAATCTCGACGGGCATCCGGAAATTTTTGTCGATAAAAGCCTTTATTAGATTGATTACCCGTTCTTTTTTTTCGTAATAGTCGGCTTCCGATTTTATGAATCGATCTATAAAAGCTATGGCGATCGTCAGATAATATTTTTTTCCTTCCCGACGGCCCATGACCTTAATATCTTCCCCTATCTCAGGGTATCTTGCCTTTATCGCTGTGGAGTTCAAATGACGCTCAACACCCATAACCAGCCTTTCCAGGGTCGACAAGGGAGCAAATCCGACCAAAGCGCTGGTATCGTTGGCGGGCAAAAACTTTTTTTTACCCCGATTGAAAATATCCTGGAGAGAACTTGATCCGGGCTTGATCTCATCTTGTATGATGAAGTTTTTCTCGTTCAAAAACCGGTAGTTGTTTTTAAGAAACGCATATATTTCCTGCCTGATAATTTTTTTGATATCGATTCTCTTTTTGCCGACCTGCGAGGTGGCCCGGTCACCGATTACAAAAAGCATCGGCGAAGTCATCTTGCCGCCGCCGAATTTATTTTCGGTCGAACCGGCCGCCAAAAATGCCTTATCGATATTAAAATGGGGTATCAAGTCAAATTCTTTCTTGTATATTTGGGAAAGCCTTATTGACAGATTATCGACTATAAGATCGCAAATGGTATCGGGGTGACCCAGACCTTTTCTTTCGACTATCTCGATTTCTTCTTTTGAGGATGCTAGTTTGTGAATATGGATATTCAAATCAATCATTGATTTTAAATTTTTAATTTTTAATTAAAAATTAACCAAGTCACCAGCTGCCGCCACCGCCTCCACCGCTGCCGCCACCGGAAAAACCGCCGGAAAAACCCGAGGAGAACCCTGTACTTGATTGGGTTGGAGTAGCTACGGAACGAAAACTCGAAAGGGATGAATCAAGGCTATTTACGAACAAAACGCTGTTAAAAGCCCGACCGTCATAACCGTTGTACCAGTCCGGAGATTTGATATCGAGACTACTGAATCTTTTGGCCCATATCCGCTCAACTCCAAAGGCGACGGCAAACGGCAGCAGTTTTTCGAACATCATCTGTTTTTTTGCCTGGAACTCCAGTTGCCTTTCCTGACTGGAAAGAAAATTTTTCAGTGACTTGCCTACAGTAGCGGCATCTATTCCCGCCTGGGTTTTTCTTGGCATAGCCCGACCGAAGATCAGGGCGACGATAAACAAAAATATATTGCCGGTCATCAGCCCCAAAAAGGCGATCACCGTATAAAAAGTCCTTATCGATTGGGGATTTTTAGGAAAGAGCTTGTCCGTCACCAGCTTCTCGTAAACCATCTTTTTTACTTTTTCTATTTCGGCGCTCAAGTTTTCATCCTTCAACCTTATTTCCTTTTTATTGTCAAAGATCTCTTGCAAGATTTTTTGTTCAAAGGACAGAAGGGTTTTGTCCTGGGAATATTCTTTCTTTTTTACAAAATAAAAATCGTTTTTTTTCCGCTCTTCGATCATCAGATAGCCCCGTCTGGCCAGATCGACTATCAAAGCGGAAATATCCCGCAGATCCACCGATTCGTCAACCAAAGCCCCAACCTCAACCGGGGTCATAGACCGGCTGCCGACCTTGGGCGCTTCAAACCATGCCCTAGCCTCTCCCGTACTCGGTTTGGGATCGCGACCGGTCTTCCACCACTTGATAATAATGTATATAGGGTAAACCAAAAACCAACCGATAAAACCGATAAACAACAAAAACGAAACTATCTTGCCGGCAAAGGTGCTAAAAAACGAAACTTTTTCTTTAGCCTCAAGAGTGGCGACGATATTTTTTGGAAAACCGAAAACTACCGTCAAATTGCCTCCGGCAAACAAGGATTTGGTCGTACTGAAAAAGACTTTGTTGTCCTTTATGTCGGACTGGCAGGCAGATTCGCGACTGCCGAAGCCGCCGCTGTAGCAAGCAGTCCGGTAACCAACGTCGGTGATTTTTTCCGGAAAACTGATGATTGCATCCACTTTCTCTATCGGCACCTCCCATTTGTTGCCGGTTATATTCCGGTTAAGCTCATCGTGGTCGGAAAAATAAGTAATTGCCCCGCCGACTCTGTAATTAATTACGTAGGTATGGATACCGCTGACGGTCTTTGCCGGATCCCCTATCTTAAGCTGCAAACTATCATCAACATATGATTTGACATACCGATAAGGCTTTCCGTTTTCATCGACCACGGAAAGAAGAATATGATCAAGGGAGTATGTTTTTCCGGCCGTATTGGTCCAGACTACCGGAATATCCCTATATATTCCGTGCCGTGAGTTTAAACCAAAATCGTAGACGATTTTTTCACTGACATCTATCCAAGCATCTTTATTTATGGTTATTTCGGTTGAGAATTCATTAATCTTTTCGGCTTTGACCGGAAAAGGAAGCGCCAAGAAGAAAAAAAAAGTCGCTGCCAGCAAAATTATTTTTTTTGCATTCGGCATATTTCCTAATAATATAGCATATCCTGGTTTGTTAGTGTTGGACAAAAAAGTATAATAAGAAAATGCAGTACCAAAAAGCGCCGGAAATAAAGATACAGATCGATATTTTAGTGAAAAGACTGCGTTTCGACCACATAAATACGGAAAGGGTCCATTGTATTCGCAGTTTCGATGCCAAAACCCGAGCCGTTGCCCGTATCTGGGGTATGTCACGTCTGTTTAAGGAAGTGGCCGGAATCGAACCCCATTATATTATTGAGGTTAATGCTAAAAGATTTGATAAGCTTACCGACCGTGAAAAAACAAAAACCCTTATCCATGAGTTGATGCATATACCGAAAACTTTCTCCGGAGCGCTTCTACCCCATCGATCCCGATATCACCGGATAAACGATCGGGAGGTAGAAAAAGCGATCAGCCAACTTTATTGACCCCTTCGGTTCTTTCGACGATAAAATCAACCCCGTCTGACAGAAGTTTAACCACGGCGGTATTTTCTATTGAGTTGAAAGGCAACGCCTTATTGTCACCAAAACCTATGTGGATCAGGAATGTCCTCAACACCCCTCCATGAGTCACTATCAAAACATTTTTATTCGTAAATCCGACCGAGATCTCCCTCAAAAAATTTATGAACCGACCCATTAACCTGTCGTTTGTCTCTATTCCCGACCGGGAACTGAGTTCGCGCGCCTGTTCTTCGCTTAACCTATTCAGCATCTCCAGTTCCTCATGTACGATCTTTCCTATCTCCAAACCCGATTTACCGTCATACCGGCCGAAACTTCGTTCCCTAAGCGCCTGGCTCGTCTGCACCGCCAGCTTTTTTTCCAGAATTATCATCTCGGCCGTCCTTTTTGCCCGCATCAGGTCGGAAGAAAAGACAGCGGCAAAATCTATGTGATTGAGTTTTTTTCCCAGCGTCCTCGCCTGATCCTCTCCCTCCTTTGTTAAGGGTGAATCTTTATGGCCCTGGAATCTCTTTTCCAAATTCCAAACCGTCTGTCCGTGCCTAACCAGATACAACGTGCAGTATTTTTTTTTATCTAAGTCTGTCGGATTCATAAATAGGTCAGTCGCCCCTCAATGGCGCTTTTTAAATTTTGATTCGATCTGAGATGCTCTTTAAGCATCTCGAAGGCCGAGGTGGTCACGATCTTCGCCCCGCCCGATTTTAGCAACTCTTCTTGGCTAACGTTAAGATAACTGCGGCAGTTGTTAAAGTGATATCCCTGAAGGCAGATCGTATAAAAACGGTCATCTTCGACCTGTCTGCCGTTGACGCTAAGCGACACAAGTTTTTTCCTTTTGTCCTCATACACCGCTTTCACTTTGCTGTTAACCTGGTAACATTCACCTTCGCCGTCGCGGTTTTCCGGTCTCATTATATGGCCAAATATCCTTCTCAACTCGTACCCTCTTACGCTGTAACGGCCAAGCGAATCATCATAGGGAAAACACGACATGAGATCTTTAAGGGTAACTACCGGCCCAAGTTCTTTTACCCTGATCGAACCGCTTCCGATAAGAATTACGTCGGTATCGGCACCTGAGGCGAAAACATCAGCGACAAGATTGCCCAAAGTCGTCTCGGTCTCCCGTTTCGGATGGGTAAGTTTTCGGGTAAATTTAGTTAATATTATATTATATTTTCGGTCAACCTCTTTTTTGAACGAGTCGATATATTCAACCAGCTTTTTGTCCGGCTGAACCAATTGATTGGTTATCGTTATCGCCTGCCATTTATAATCGACTATGCTGTTGGTATCGTCATCGACGACGATATCGAAACGGCCGACCTGATTGGTTCCGGTCCCGGCTTGAGCTATCAAAATACCGTTAATTTTTTCCGGTCTGTCAAGAATGGTATGGGAATGACCGCCGATAATCATATCGACTCCCCATTCCGGCTTCAACACCGCAGCTAGTTTTTTGTCGGAATCAAAGCCAATATGGGTCAACAGTATCGTCAAGTCGATATCGCTGTTTTTATAGGCATCGGTAATCTTTCCCACTTCTTTACCGGCTTCCTCGATACTGACGAAACTGCCGACCAGCTTATCCATAGCCAAGGAATCGATCACCTTTTCGGTAAGGATTCCGGTAAACAATATGTCAAAACCGGCCATCTTAATGATATGATGCGACTTCATCAATCTCCGGTTGTATTTTTTTATGTAAAGATTGGCATTGACTATCGGGAAGTTAGCCATTTTTTCCAAAAACAAAAGATGGGGCAAACCATAATCGAACTCATGGTTACCTAAAGCTACTACGTCTGGTCCGAGATAGTTCATAATCTCAATCGTCGAAATTCCCTTGTACTCTGAATCGATTATCGAACCTTGGACCATATCTCCCGATATGACATACAGAACGTTTTCCTCTTCCCGCCGAACTTTATTTATGTATCCGGAAAGAAGGGCCAATCCGCCGATCAACTCCCCCGGCCGACCGCTTATTTCGGCAAAAAAATCACCGTGCATGTCATTGGAATGGAGTATGGTGAATTTTTTCCTTTTCATATCCAAATATTATACTCAATATAAAACTTTTTAAGATGATTTGCGGTTATAATTATAGAATGGACGAAAAACCCTTGCCTTTCATCCAGATGAGAGATATCAAAAAAGCTTTTAAAAACGAGGCTCAGGTTTTTTATGCCCTGAAAGGAATAAACCTCGGTATTGACAAAGGTGAGTTTGTTGCCGTCATCGGCAAATCCGGCAGCGGTAAATCAACCCTTATCAATATGATCGCCGGAATCGACAGACCGACGAGCGGCGAGATCGAAATCGGTAAAGTCCATACCCATATCCTTAACGAAAATCAGATGGCCAAATGGCGCGGAAAAAATATGGGGGTTGTTTTTCAGTTTTTTCAGCTGTTGCCGACTCTGACGACAGTCGAGAACGTCATGCTGCCGATGGATTTTTGCAATGTTTATCCCGCTTCCCAAAGAAGGAAAAAGGCTTTGGAGTTGCTTGACCTTGTCGGAGTCAAAGAACAGGCCGACAAACTTCCCTCGATGCTTTCCGGCGGCCAACAACAGCGGGTAGCCATTGCCCGGGCCTTGGCTAACGACCCGCCGATCATCGTCGCCGATGAGCCGACGGGTAATCTTGACTCAAAAACCGCCGACCAAGTCTTTGATCTTTTTTCCACACTGGTAAAAAAAGGCAAAACCATTCTCATGGTCACCCATGACAACGATCTGGCTAAAAGAGCGTCCAGAATATTGATCATTTCTGACGGAGAGATAATCGAAGAGTATTTGAGCCAAGTCTTTCCGTCCCTTTCCCGGGATCAACTGATATGGATCACCCCCAAGTTGAAGATCAAAAAATACCGTTCCGGACAAACTATTATCCATAAGGGAGAAGATCATAACAAGCTTTTTATCATCACCAAAGGAAAGGTTGAAGTGGTTCTCCATACTTCGACCGACCAGGAGCTGGTTGTTTCAAACTTTTCCAAAGGCAATTATTTTGGTGAAATTGAACTTCTTCGCGGCGGTTCAAAAAGTATCGCCACCATAAAGGTCTGTCCGGGTCAAGAGGTGGAAGCGGCCGAGATAGATATAAAAACCTTCGAAGAACTTATTAAAAACTCTCCCCAAACGAAAAAACAGATTGAAAATACTGCTAAAGATCGCCTCAAGGAACATTATTCTTCGATAAAAAAATGAATATACCGACCCGCTGGTACAAA
The DNA here is from genome assembly GCA_012798265.1 of Candidatus Roizmanbacteria bacterium. Lineage (GTDB taxonomy): Bacteria > Patescibacteriota > Microgenomatia > UBA1406 > GWC2-37-13 > JAAZNM01. The sequence continues at coordinate 101,209 of JAAZNM010000005.1, forward strand.
ATAATAAGGGATCTTTGGAAAGACAAGGGGAGGACGGTACTGGTCGTCTTGTCGATTACGGTTGGCGTCGTTGCCTTCGGTGGCGTCTTTATAACCCAACAGGTGCTTATCGCCGACATGAACAAACAGTATCGGGCTATACGTCCGGCCATGATCACTCTGGGAATAGATCAGGCTGACGAAGGTTTGCTCAAATGGTTGGAGTCGTTTCCCGAGGTAATTAAAACCCAAGGACGGATGGTCTACCAAGTGAAACTGGTCACCGACAAAAAAACTTACAATCTTGACATTTATGCCTATCAAAAAGACAACTTCAAAATAAACAAAATAAATGTCTATAACGGCAGATGGCCGCTTAAACGCGACGAGATTGTTTTTGAACGGACGACTGCCGCTCTACTCAATATAAAACCGGGCGAACGGATTACCATCGAACTCAAGGACGGTAAAAGGCGAAAATTGACCTATGTCGGACAGGCTCATGATCTTCAAGTGGTTCCGGCCAGTATGTTTCCCCAACTCTCGGGATATATTTCTTATCTTACTTTGGCCTCTTTTGACTATTCTTTGAAACCGAATACTGTCGATGTGGTTTTGAACCGGTCCTTCAACACCAAACAAAAGATAGAAAAGTTCGCCGACCGGCTTAAGGATACCTTAAAAGCCCGCGACCTAAACAACATCTCCGTTACCTCATTTAAACCCGATCAGCACTGGGGAGCTGACGTCACCCGGACATTCACGACTATCCTTGCCGTCATGGGAGTGTTTTCCCTGCTTCTCAGCGGCCTTTTGGTCATAAATACCATCTCCGCCCTGTTAATGCAGCAAAAAAAACAGATAGGTATTTTAAAAACAATCGGAGCCAACCGTTCCCAAATAATCTGGTTATATCTGGTTCTGATCTCCTGTTTCGGGTTGCTTTCCTTTCTCTTGGCTATTCCCGTAAGCCTTGGTCTAGGTTATGTTTTTACGGCAATCGTCGCCATATTTTTGAACATAGACGTTATCAACTTTCATATTCCTTTTGACGTGCTTGTTCTTGAGTTTATATCGTCATTTTGCGTTCCCCTTATAGCCGGCCTTGTTCCGGTAATCACCGGAACAGCTATTACCATAAGAGAGGCGATCAGCGATATCAACACTGCCGTAAAAAGAAAAGGTTTGGTCGACACGATACTTCTTCATATCCGTTTTTTTTCGAGACCGATTCTTCTTTCGATGCGCAATACCTTTCGCCGTAAAGGCCGGCTGGCAATGACTATCGGAACCTTGGTCGTCGCCGGCATGCTGTTTATCAGCGTTACCAGTAGCCGTGGATCAATGATGCTTGAGTTGGATCGCATTTTAAAAATGTACAAATACGACGTATCCTTGTTACTTAACGGTTCGTTTGATGCCAACATGTTGTCAAACAAAGCCAAACAGGAAAACGGAGTAACCGATGCCGAATGTTGGAGTATGTCTTACAGCCAGATAATAAAGAACGACGGGTCAAAGGCTCCAGCCATTCCCCTTCTCGGTATTCCTTCGGGTTCCCAGTTTGTCAGTCCGACCATTCTGTCCGGCCGATGGTTTAAGCCGGGAGATAAGGACGTCCTGATCGCCGGCAGCGAGCTTGTCCGGGAATACCCTGAGATTAAAGTTGGCCGCCGGATAACCGTTGAGATCAATCAGGAAAAACATAGTTTTGAAGTTGTCGGAATAATACTTTTGGTCGGCGAAAAACACGCTTATGTCGATTTCGATTACCATACCCAACTGCTCAAAGAACCGGGCAAAGGCTCTTATCTTTTTATAAAAACCGTCAATAAAGACGGTGAATATCAGCAAAAAATGATAGATCGACTGACGAAAAGATTCAAACAATCTGATATTAACGTCGGCCAAGCATACACTATGGCTACGATAATTAAAACCAGCGTCAGCCAGTTCGATTTCATGATCGGTTTTTTGCTGGCGATGGCCGTAATGGTGGCAATCGTCGGCGGCCTTGGTTTAGCCGGAACTATGAGTTTAAATGTTCTTGAACGAACGCGCGAAATAGGTATAATGCGCTCTATCGGTGCCGATAACGGTGCCATAAGAAAGATTGTCATTATAGAAGGGGTATTCATCGGTTTTGTCAGCTGGTTGATAGCCGTACCCTTAAGCATTCCAACCTGTATAGTTTTGAACACGGTTGTCGGTAAAGCTTTTTTCGAACGACCATTAGAATTTACTTTTTCTTTCTTCGGAACTTTTGTTTGGCTTTTTTTGATAAGCGTGATATCGCTTGTCGCCAGTGTCCTGCCTGCCAACAGGGCGACAAGAATGTCCGTCAGAGAAACTCTTTCTTATGAATAGCCCTATATGTTAAAATTAAATTTTGATATGAAAAAAATAATGCCAGTCTTCAAAAAGAGGTGGAAACTTATACTTGTCATCCTGATTGCGTTAGGCATAGCTTTAACGATATTCCTTACTTTCAGTCAACCTAATAAAAAGACGGAGACGGTAACGGTTAAAAAAGGGACGCTCGTACAAAATGTCGTTGCTTCAGGTCAAATAAAAGCTAAAGAAAGTGTCGACCTCAAATTTTCAACCGCAAGCAAACTTATCTGGCTCGGAGTAAAAAAAGGAGATACGGTAAAAAGATATCAGGCGGTCGCCACTCTCGATCGAGCCCAGCTTGAAAAAAATCTTAAACAGAAACTGTTGGACTATATGGGGGAACGCTGGGACTTTGAACAGGCCAGAGCCGACAAAAACGTCAAAACCGACCGACTTAACGATTACACTTTGACCGATGCGGAAAAACGTATTATCGAAAAAGCCCAGTTTACCCTTGACCGATCGGTTCTTGATGTTGAGATAAGCGATCTAGCTCTTAAACAGTCTGTCCTTTATTCTCCGATCGAAGGCACCGTCACCGATATCGGCGATCTGGTCGTGGGAACCCAACTTAGCCCAACCGACATTACAACCAAAATCATAAGAATAGTTAACTTTTCTACCCTTTATTTTGAAGCTAAAGTGAGCGAGATGGATTACGGTCGGATTAATACAGGCCAGAATGCTTATATCTCTATCGATGCTTTTGCTGGTAAAGAGTATCCGGCTGTGGTAGCTTACATCGGAAAAGAGGGGATAAAATCATCGGGCGGCAGCGTTAACATCTTGACCGAACTGACCCTCGAGCCATTTTTTGACGCCATTGTCCCGGGATTAAGCGGTGAGGCCAAAATCACAACCAGCAAAAAGGATAACGTCTTTATTATTCCTAAAGAGACCCTGCTTACTGAAAAAGAAAAACAATACGTCGAAGTTATGAAAGGTGATAAACCGGTAAAAAAAGAGGTTAAAATAGGTTTAACCGCCTCCGATGAAGTTGAGATAGTTTCGGGTTTGTCTGAGGGCGACCTGATAATCGTTCCTTCGGTCAAATAGAACCGATCTGCTTAAGGAGATTTTTTGTCGAGGAGTCATAAGGGATTAGGCCGGGAGTTCCTTTCATCTGGTTTAATATCGACCTGGCGGCAGTCTTACCATACTGAACTCCTGGTTGGTCGAAACAGTTTATTCCCAACACCGTCCCCCAAACGTAGACGATATGTTCGTATAAAGAAACCAGCTCTCCTATGGTTTTTGGGGTAAGACGGTCGGCCAGAATCACCGTCGACGGCCTGTTGCCCGACAGGTTTGAACGGTTATCAGACGTTATGTTGCCAAAAGCCAAAGCCTGGGACTGAGCTAACATGTTGGCCAAAAGGTAATCGTGTTGACTACCCAAAGGATCAATCGCCCTGCCAAAACCTATAAAATCCACCGGCGAGATAATCGTCCCCTGATGAAGAAGCTGGAAAAACGAATGCTGGACATCGGTTCCTACTCCTCCCCAGATAATCGCCCCGGTTTCATAGTCTGTTTTCTCTCCCGTCTCCGTCACTCCTTTACCCAAACTTTCCATAAGAAGTTGCTGCAGGTAGTCGGCAAAAAAATTCAAATACCGGCTATAGGGAATAACCGCATGAGTCTGCATCCGAAGAAAATCTGTATACCAAACATTAAGCAATCCCAATAATACCGGTTTATTCTCTTCAAAAGGAGCCGTAGCAAAATGATTATCCATAAGATGAAAACCTTCAAGCATCTCAAAAAAATTAGGAGCTCCGATAGCCAGCATCAATGACAACCCGATAGCGCTGCTTAAAGAAAACCGTCCCCCGACCCAATCCCAAAACTCAAAACAGTTTTTTTCGTCAATGCCGAATTTTTTCACTTCGGCAACATTGGCGGAAACGGCCACAAAATGTTTGGCTACCGCCGTTTCGTCTTTTAATCTATCGATCAACCACGACCGGGCCGATCTGGCGTTAATCATCGTCTCCTCGGTAGTAAAACTTTTTGAAGAAACGACAAATAAGGTTTCTTCGGGATTAATGCGGTTTAGGATTAAGGTTATGTCGGTCGGATCGATATTGGAAACGAAATAAACCTTCATCTTGTCGCAACGATAGTTACGTAAAGCAGAATAGGCCATCTTCGGGCCGAGATCCGATCCTCCGATTCCGATATTAACGATGGAACGGATCGGCCTGCCGGTTGACCCAAGCCATATCCTGTCATGGATCTTTCTCGTAAATTCGGCCATTGAATCAAGTACTTTGTATACCTCAACGGCAACGTTCTTTCCATCAAAAAATACCGCCTTCCCCCTCGGTATCCTTAAAGCAGTGTGCAAAGCCGCCCGTCTTTCGCTTTTATTAACGATCTCGCCTTCGAACAAGGCTTTGATCGCTTTATCAAGATTAACTTCTCTGGCCAAATCAAAGAGTAAATTCAGAATCTCCGGAGTGATTAAGTTCTTCGAGTAATCGATAAAAAGATCGGCTGCCTTTCCGCTCATCTGGACTCCCCTGTCGGGATTTTTTTTAAATAAATCCGTGAGATTGAGGTTTTTTTCTCCGGCGATTTTTTTAAGTCTTGCCCAAGGCCGAGTTGAAGAAATAAGGCTCATACTAATAAATATAGCATATTAGCCGGATACTAAAACCAGCATCAGTTTGACGAGGTTTTCCATCTCGGTTATCTTCATCCGTTCATTTTCCGAATGACTGAATTCGCTGCCGTCACCCATATTCAAACAAAACAAACCACGGTTATTGAATATATTGGCATCGGATACTCCCCAGGTAACGACAGTTTTCGCTTGCAGTCCGGCTTCGGTTATCTTTTTCTTGACTTCGTCGATGTATCGAGTAGTCCGCGAACCGGCAAAATTATAGCCTGGATTCTCTTTGACAAATTTAATCTCGTATCTGGCCTTATATTGTTTGATAACTTTTTTTATGTTCTCTTCAAAAAAAAATTTGTTTGCGGATAGTTTTTTTTGCGACAGACTTCTTATTTCTCCTTTGACGGTAATCTCTCCAGGTATGGTATTTCTTACCTTGCCGCCGTTTACGACCCCGACATTAAAGATGGTATCTTCATCAAGTTTTCCTATTTTTATCGTTCCCAGAAGATCTTTCAAAATCAACAAGGCGTTTATTGCCTCGCTATGTCTTGAAGCATGGGCGGCTCTCCCTATCAAACTAAGGTCAAATCGTTCATAATGGGGAGAGGCGGTGACGATTGTCCCGACCGGATTTGATGAATCAAAACAAAAGCCTTTTTTTGACTTCAACAGCGAATAATCGAAGTTCACAGCTCCATAGTTGCCTATCTCTTCCGACCGTGTAAAAATTATCTCCAACGGTCGGTGATCCAACTTTTTTTCCCTTAATATAAGGACCGCTTCAAAAATACAGGCTATAGTTGCCTTATTATCGGCTCCCAATATGGTAGGCCCACCCGACACGATATACTGACCGTTTATTTTCGGTTTGATATTCCGTCCCGGTTCCACCGTATCCATATGGGCGCAAAAAAATACCGGTTCGGTGTCTTTCTTGCCGGATATACGAACGTAAAGGTTACCGTAAAGATCTTCTTTTATCGCCAATCCGCAGTTAGTAAACCAATCGGCAATAAAGGCCTTTATACGCTCTTCTTCTCCTGTCGGAGAGTCTATTTTTACAAGTTTAAAAAAATTGTCTATAGTCCTGTCGATATTCATATTTATTTTAGGTAACCTTTTTTAGCCATCTGTCCGTATGCCAAATCCAACATATCCTCGACCTGCGATACGTTATCTCCCGTCGCCCACAGCATACCGCTTCCCGGCAGCCAAACTATTGGAAAAACGCCTTTGCGGGTACTCGGATCATATTGAATACAGTTGTCGGAAAGAACCGACCATAGATCTTTTAATTCGCAGTCGGGTTCTCCCGGCGATTTTTTTGACATATAAGGACCTGTTACTCCCAAACCTTCAGCCAAGGCTATCGCCGGATGGGCTCCGGTCAAACGCCGACCGTTATGCTCTATGACAATAACCTTTTCTTGACCGTTTTCCTTAAATGAAGCCATATCGAGGCCGCCCCAACCGACAAGTCTTCCGTCTATGTCTTTGATTCCTTTTATGAAGCGCTGAAAAATATCTAAAGCCTGATCTTTGACCTCAAAATTGACGCCGTTATTGAATATATTTCCCTGCCAGTTACTCCCCTCGATTATCTGTTCGGTTATCCCTTTAGGGCTGATTATTCGTTCCCCTTCATACTGGATTGAAAAAAAACCGGTGATGTCCGGAATAAAAGATTGAATCTCCACCGGAGTCTCCTGACCCAAGATATCCAGGGCTCCTTGCTCTTTAAGACGGTTATAATGGTCGACCAATTCCGACTGGTTACCGATTTTTTTTAGGGTAAAACCTCCCGATGAAAATACCGGCTTAAAAAAAACCTCGGCTTTTTCCTTACTGGTGCTGACCAAATCATAAGCCTCAAGAATTTCTCCAAGTCCGGTTCCGTTAAAGGCGACCGGATAAGGGATGTCGTATGTTTCGGGAAAAGAAAGCACCTCCGGGGCATTCACGTTTCTTCCCCAACCTGAACGGTTGGCCGGATGATCCAATCTTTCATAATATAGTTTTGGCGGCAAAGCAACATCTATATTAATCCCCCGTTGTTTGAGAATATTTGTCCATTCGTATAAGGGCTCTGTCGCCGCATAAGGATAAACCGTATACTTTGAATTTCGGTCAAACACTTCCTTGGCCAAACTGGCGGTAAAGGCGCCTATGGCCACATCAAGCAGATAATCTTGATCGGGCACGAACACCGGCCGACCGATCTGGCCGTTTGATTTGTCCATAGATCCGGTAATCTGACCAAGCTGATAATAATATTTTTTTAACTCTTGGTTATCCGGCATCATGAATATGCCTTCGGGATTTTTTATGCCAAAACATAATGATCGTCCCGGGATATACCACCGGTCATAGTTGTCGCCGTCATTACGGTATTCGGGGATACTACCCTGGGCGTATACGGATATCGGTCTTTTTTCCATAGCAATTATTATATTGACGAAACCCAATCAGTCAAATTTTTGAACATAATTTACAAAAAAAATATGAAGTGTTAAAGATTTAACAAAAGTATCTATTACTACTTAGGACAAGAGGATTTTTTGTTTACGAGTTTTAACAGTTTGATTATTTGTTTTTCGTCTATAGAATCGAGAGTGGGAACTTTAATGTGCCGGGCAGTTTTTCCACTGCCTTCGAACGAACTGATCTCGTCTTTGTTTAATCCAATAATGGAAAAACCCATATTCACCTGTTTTTTCAGTGAAGCCAAATAGAATTTTCCGCCTGCGTAAATCGGCACTCCCCAAGCAAAATCTTCCTTTGCATCAGGAAGTGTCTTGAAGATAATTTCTCTAAGTTTTTTCAGGATTGCCCTATGCTCGGAACTTTGTTTATTGAGATAGTCCAATACCTTCTGGTTTACCATTGTTAATGAATTATATATTTTTATCGATAAAAATATATAGAATCCGCCTCCGTATAAAGCTTCGGCGAGGCGAAGGCGGAGGAGGTGGGATTCGAACCCACGCGAGCTTTATCAGCTCAAGGGTTTAGCAAACCCTCGCAATGGACCAAGCTATGCGACTCCTCCATAAAAACAATTCAGCCGGTGCCGCAGAGAGGAGTTGAACCTCTACGGGTTGCCCCACACGGCCCTGAACCGTGCGCGTCTGCCATTCCGCCACTGCGGCTACTTTGTTTTTAAATTATATCATCTAGACCGCTTGAAGAGCGTTTAATTTACCTTCAAAATCGTCAGGGAAAAACCAAAGTTGGGTATTGGTAATAATCTCCGTAGTGCGGTGATGATTAATAAGTATCAGCTGGGCTTGTTTTAATAACCACTCTACAACATCACCAACAAAATTCCAAATTCCAAGTAACGACCGTGATCTGTTTGCAATTTGTAACTTGTTTGTGATTTTGGCGTTTGGGAATAGGTCATAAATCCACTTGTTAGCTTCCAAAAACCTTTCGTACGTCTGATTTTTATTAATAAGCGGTTTCATTTGTAAAATTTCGTGGGCGATATAGAGGTTTTTTTTGTGCTCCGGGACAGTGAGATCGTTCTCGTCAAAAAACAGATTGAGGCAGACTTTATCTTTAAATCCGACTCTTAAGCTTTTGCGGGCTGTCGACTGACGTTTTCTCCTTATCCCGAGTACTTGACCCAATAACAAGGCTATAAACCTACCCGAAAACAGCCTGTTTTTAGCGGTGATAATAAAAAGGTCGATATCGTCATCGTATCCGGCATTCATCATCGCCATGCTTCCGGAAAGGCCGATTAGTTTAATCTGGGGAAACATCGAAAGCGATTTGATATAAAACCGTATTTTTTTCAGTTTGTTCTTTGATTCGGCCTGTCTTCTAGCCAAATTTTGTAATTTGTAATTTTTTGTTTGTGATTTTACAATACCATACTCCCCTACAGTATATTTTTCGGAAAAACCCACTCTTTTTGAGTGTTTGTCGAAATATAAGATCTTTTTTTCAGACAATCTGTTTATTTCCTTAAGCAAACGGTCTTTTGAAGTTTCCCCAGGCAAAAAAATATGGAGTTCCCCAAGGAAGGGTCGGTAAGAGAAACGCCTGAAGTAACGAATTGTTTTTATGATACCTTCTTCCAGAAATCGGTTATCTTTTGTTTTATTATCAACCATAAAAAAACTATCAATCTTAACTGCCGACGTAGGCGCCACGGTTGACGAACCAGCCTATAAGTCCATTCGAACCCAAAGCTTCTTACCAATTCAGGCGCCCGGCTGATTCTACCACTTAAATAATCAAAAGCTCCTCCGACCCCCATAACAACGCAGTTTTGAAAATGATCCTGATGTTCCCATAACCAAAGCTCCTGGTAGGGCGACCCGAAAGCAACAAATATCAGATGTGGCTTGTAATCAAGCACTATTGAAAAGATCTCCGCTTCTTCCTCCTTTTTTGGCTGTCTTATATTTTTTATCCCTGATAGCCCCAAAAATTTAGCTTCAGGAAATTTACGTTGATAGCAATCAGCTAAGGTAACTGCTAAATTTCCGTCTCCGCCGATTAACAGCACTCTAAAGCATGATCTGTTGGCCTGCCTTATAAGTTCCGACATCAAGTCGACACCCGTTAACCTTTCTCCGATCTCGATATTCAACAATCGGGCCGCCAGAACAATCCCTACACCGTCAATTATTTTCATCTGGGCTGTCTCGACAACCTTTTTAAAAATGGCATTCGATTGAGCGATAACCAGATTTTCCGGGTTTATGGACACTATATGATAAAAACCGTCTGGTTTTTCAGTGTATTTTATAATTTTCTCTAGGATGTTTTTTTTAGTCTGTGGTAAAACCGTGATTCCAAGTATTTTTTTCACAATCATTTTGTTAGAATTACTATAAGTAAATATTTATTTTAAAATATTATATTATTATTAAGTTTTTGTTCAATTGTTTTGAACTAAATAAATCTTAATTTGATAATAAAAATTAAGATTATTCGTGAAAATACCTGATGCCCTTATATATAATACTATATATAGTACAGTTTCTCTTATTAACTTTTGACTTTTTACTTTTTACTTTTGACTTTATATAAATATAGGTTAAATTTAACGTATAGCATCTTTAAAACTATCTAAGTTCTCTATTGCCATGCCCACCCCCCTAATGACCGCAAACAACGGCTCCTCGATTACAAAAGAGGCGACGCCGGTATAATGAGTGATATATTTGTCTATGTTTGTAAGAAGAGCCGTCCCTCCGGACATGACTATTCCTTTGTCGACTATATCGGCGGCAAGCTCGGGCGGAGATTTTGACAGGACCTCTTTTATCCCTTCGAGAATAAATTTTAAAGGCTTTTGGATGGCTTCGTTAATACTTTTTTCACCTACCTCAAATATCTTGGGAAGACCGGATTGAAAATCGCGGCCCTTGACCTCCATGGTTTTTTCCTTTTCGCCGGTGACGAAAGCATTACCAACCTTCATCTTTATATCCTCGGCCGTCCGCTCACCCACGATCAGGTTGTGTTTTTTTCGCATATGACTGAGTATCGCTTCGTCGAGCTTTGTGCCGGCCGTCCTTATCGTTTTATAGACAACCAACTGACCTAAGGATATGATAGCCACTTCGGTTGTCCCTCCTCCGAGATTAACAATCATGTGCCCTGAAGCCTGCGATATTGGGATCTTGGCTCCAATAGCCGCCGCAAGCGGCTCTTCTATCAAATAGACTTCGGAGGCGCCGGCCTGTTTGCAGGCTGAGACGATCGCTCTTTTTTCTACCTGTGAAGCTCCTCCGGGAATCGATATCATCACCTGAGGCCATAATATCCTCCCTTTGAGAGCTTTTTTTAGAAAGTACGTGATCATTGCCGAAGTGGTCCGATAATCGGCGATCACGCCTTCCTTCATCGGTCTTGATGCGACAATCGAACCGGGAGTACGACCGAGCATCTCTCGGGCGTCGTCACCTACCGCCAGTATTCTTTTGTCCTCTAGCGAATAAGCGACGACGGTCGGTTCATTCAGAACTATTCCCTGGCCGGCCACGTAAACCAAGGTATTGGCCGTTCCCAAATCAATACCGACTTTCTTGCTAAAAAACATATAAAATAGTATACTACAATCTCAGAATATATAATCATTTTGTATATGAAAATATTGCAACGGTTGTTTCTTTTGGCGCTCCTGGCCGGCGTTTCCCTGTTGGTTATCGCCTATGCCCGCGGCTACCGTTTTGACATAGAAAAAAAGTCGGTTACCTCAACCGGTATCTTGTCCCTAAACTCGTTCCCGACCGCCGCCAAAGTTTATATCAATGATGAACTGAAAGGCGCCACTAACGCTAACCTTACCCTACCTCCCGGAAGATACAAAGTTGAGATAAAAAAAGACGGTTATACCAGCTGGAACAAGGAAATCGCCGTCAAAGGCGAACTTGTCGTTACTCTTGATGCTTTGCTTTTTCCCCTTAATCCGTCGTTATCTCCTCAAACCAACTTGGGGATAATAAAGGCTGTTCCGATCGACCAAACCGGTAAAGTGATCGTCTTTAGCCAAAACGGCAATGACGAAAAGGATGGTATATATTTATTTGATTCTTCCAATAAGCCTTTATCGTTCTTGCCTCCCCTCAAACCCATAATTCTGAAAAAAAACATAACCGACTCCCAAGAAATCAACTTCAATAACGTTCAGGTGTATTTTTCTCCCGATTACAAACAAGGTATATTTGAGTTTGAAAAAAATAATACAGAATCCCTACTAAAGACATCAAAAGATATCAAAGAAACCTCGGCCTATCTTTTTTCCCTTGATGAAGAAAATAAAAACGCCTTCGAGATCACCAACTCAAAAAAAGTTCTTCTTGAAGCTTGGGCCAAAGAAAAAGAAAAGGATGACCTGAAAATACTTGAAACTCTGCCCAAACAGATAGTGAAGACGGCCAGTGACTCTTTTTCCATCATCTCGCTCTCCCCTGATGAAAACAAGATCCTTTACCGAGCCAAGAATAGTCTCGTTCTGCCCTTGGCCATAAATCCACCATTAATCGCCTCCAACCAAACACAGGAAGAGAGAAACTTAAAAAAAGATGGACTGTACGTCTATGACAAAAAAGAGGATAAAAATTTTTCCCTACCGGCGGAAAACTCTATCCAGTGGCATCCGGATTCAAAACACCTGATAATGATTGAGGATAAAAAAATTGTTGCCGTCGATTATGACAACACAAATAAACAGACTGTCTACTCGGGCCCATTTGAAAACTACTTCTTTATCACAACCAGTGACGGCAAGATTATTGTCTTGTCAAATCTTAATCCTGAGGCCAATAAATACTCCGATCTCTATCTTGTCGGTATAAAATAATTATTCTTTAAGCCTGACGGCAAATACAAGCAGTCTTTTAAGGGTGGTACCGGGTGGCCAACATGTCTGAAGGGTAAGAAACTCCTTGTTTGTTTTTCTGGTCATATACTCCACCCTGTCGGGATCAACCACTTCCCGTCCGATTACCTTGTATATGTAACGTTGACCTTTATAAAAAAGATCTATTTCGTCATTTTTTTCCAACTTGTTCAGCAGATAAAAAACGGCGTTATAGGTACCGACGTTCCAAAAATAGTCTGTCGAATGGGCAAAAAGAAAGATGTGGCCGCCTTCTCCTGGGAAAGCCGTTCCCAAAGTATGGGCCACGCCTTTAGATAAGGCGGTAAGATAAACGCCGTCATTGGAGGCATCCACATTGGCAAGAATCCTGGCGTTGGCTCCGATTTTGGGAATGACTATACTGAATTCAGGATCCTCGGGAGTGAGTATCTCCACCTGTTTGAAATTAATGGTTTTGGCCAACAGTCCTTTTTGGATCGGAGCCTCAACGGTACTCTTGACCGGTTCTTTGCCCTTTATCAGATACTGTTTTTTCAAAAGGCTGTTGGTGTAGTATCTGATCTCTTCCCTAACCGGTAGGTAAAAAGTCTTACCGATTATAAACAAAGATGACAATATCAAAAAATTACCAAAAGTCCTGATCGTAAGAATCTTCAGATATTCCGGAGTTTTTACCTTGTTTTTGATATGGTGATGAAAGGCCTTCAGCTTTGACTTTGGCATTATTTTTATTTTAAACTTAGGTGTCCCTAGAGGGAATTGAACCCCCATCTTACCCTTAGGACGGGTCTGCTCTATCCGTTGAGCTATAGAGACTTTTTCTTATATATTCTAACAAATTCGTCAAAACTATTCTTTATTGTCATTGCCATCATGATTTTGATATATAATAGTATACTTATGTTCATTGTTATCGAGGGCATAGACGGAGCCGGCTGCGAAACTCAGGCCAAGCTTGTCTCCAACAAACTGAGCCAGGCCGGACACGCCAATTTTGTTCAAAAATATCCTCATTATGATACACCTGTCGGTAAAAAAATAAAAGAGTTCCTTTACGAAAGTAAAGAAATGTCTGCTGAAGAACAGTTCTTAAACTACACAATACAGTTTATTGATGACAAAGCGATGATCGAGGCTAAAAGCAAAGATTTGATCTTTATAGCCGACCGTTATTTTACCACCACTCTCTGTTTTCAGACACTTGAAGGCTATAACGAGAAAAAAGCTTTGGAGTACGCCGATAACCATCGGATAATCAAACCAAAATATATTTTTTACCTGGATGTCCCACCGACGATCGCCGCCCACAGAAAGTTTGGGGAGAACAAGATCCTGAACTTTAGGGAAAAAGATCTTGCTTTTATGGAGAAAACTTATGTAAAATATGACGATCTGGTCAAAAGGCAAGTTTGGGCCAAATGGATAAGAGTAAACGGCAAAAGAAAACCGGATGAGATAGCTGATGAAATCGTAAATACTATAACTAGTGATTAAAAATTTTTGACTTTTAAGTTGTACTTTTGGATTTTGAATATTGAGTTAACTAAACTATGTCCGACCATTTAATCGAAAAAACCTTGATAATCCTAAAGCCCGATGCCGTTCAACGCGGTCTTGTCGGAGAGGTATTGGAATGTTTCGAAGACGTCGGACTAAAGCTACTGGCGGCCAAAATGCTCAAACCCGATACCGAAGTAATAAAAAACCATTATCCGGGTACCAAAGAGTGGATAGCCGAGATGGGACAAAAAACGCTGGCCAGCTTTAAACAATCAAGCCTTGACGTAAAAAAAACCATGGGAACGGATGATCCCAACGAGCTTGGTCAGTTTGTTTACGAACGTTTGATAAAATACTGGCAAGAGGGCCCGATTATAGTTACCGTCTGGGAAGGAGCTCATGCCGTCGCCTTGGCCAGAAAAATAAGAGGTCATACCATTCCGTTACTGGCCGATCCGGGAACGATTCATGCCCGTCGCTCCCACGATTCTTCACCTTTGTCGTCAAGTCTTAACAGGGTCGTAAAAACCTTTGTCCATGCCTCAGGCAGTGTTGACGAAGCTGAAAGGGAAATCCTTTACTGGTTCGGGAAAGACGATTTCAAAAGTTATGAAAGAGATATAGATAGTTTGTACCTTAAATAAATTCACTTGTGATTTTAAAAAAATATGACTAAACAACGGGCTTTACTGATAATAAAACCTGACGGTGTCCAACGAGGCCTTATCGGGAAAATACTTTCCCGCTTTGAACGGGTTGGTTTAAAAATAATCGGACTCAAGTTCATCTGGGCTAACGAAAAACAGATCAAAGATCATTATCCATCAACCGAAGCTTGGTTCAAAAAAGTCGGAGAACGGACGTTAACAAATTATGCTAAGAAAGGTCTTGACGCCAAAAAAATCTTTAAAACCGACGATGCTGTTTCCATCGGAAAAACGGTTAAACAGTGGTTGGTGGATTATATGCAGCAGTCACCGGTTTTTCTTGTGGTCGTTGAAAGTTTTGACGTTATCGAAATCGTCCGCAAACTCTCCGGAAACACCATCCCCGTTTTAGCGGCTCCCGGAACTATCAGAGGTGATTTTTCCCACGACACTATCGATCTGGCTAATGAACAGAGTCGCCCGCTAAGGAATATTATCCATGCTTCTGATTCGGTTGAAGACGGAGAAAAAGAGATCAAAGTTTGGTTTAAAGAAGATGAACTTTTCGAGTATCCTCGTTGCGACGAAAAGTTTATGTTCGGTCGACAATGATCTTTCCGATGACTGTTTTTATTTTTTTGTAAAAAACATCCAAGGTCGAGTTATTGCATATAATATAATCGGCAGCCGCTATGCATCGTCTGACCTGTTGACCAGAAATTACCTGTCCCAATCCGATATCTCGTCGATCGATCTTAATAAAATCCGACCATGTTTTAGGATCCCAGGGTTTTGAACGCTTGATAAGACGGCGATAGCGGACTTCTTTCTTTGCCTTTACGGCGATTAAGACAAAATCGGGCTGTTTTTTAAGATACTCTATCTCCGCCGGATTTCTTATGCCGGTAATCACCAACCGTCTGTCTTGTCTCTTATCCAATAAAGCCAAGGTTTTTTTTGCCAGAATCTCGTTGCCCTCTTTCCTCCTTAGCTCGTCTCCGAGATCTTGAAGAGTTTTCCTGGTAAATCTGTTTACTCCTTTTTCGTTGAGCTCCTTATGAATAACGGTCGATAAGGAAAAGGATTTGAAGCCATGTTCGTATACCAAATAATCCGCCAGAACTTCTTTCCCGGAAGCTATTGTTCCGACTATTCCGATTAACATAATTGTTCAATGATCATTTAAAACCATAGAAATAAAAGATCATCTTCGCCAGTTCTCTCTGCCAGATACAGGTAATGATCACCCCTAAAACCAAGAACGGCCCGAAAGCCACTTTGCTTTTTAATCTTTTCTTTTTAATGGCTATCAAAATAATCCCGACTATTGCTCCTAATACAAAAGCACTATACAAAGCCATAAAGCCTTTTAATATACCAAGAAAAAATCCTATCGTGAAAGATAGTTTGACATCGCCGAAACCCATACCTCGTCCTTTCGTAAACAGATATATAAATAATATCGGAGCCATGACAATCAAGCTATCGCGAAATCCATAAATCAAACTTATGATTATATTTTTGTCAAAAAACTTAAGCAACAAAACCGATATGAAAAATGTAAGCTGCATCGAATCGGGTATTATCCTATATTTGGCATCGCTTAAGAATATGACTATTAGGCTCGAAGCTAAAGCTAAATATATCCCTCTATTTATGGGGTTGGCAGGGACGCATATGTATAAGGACAAAAAGACCGCTCCGGTTAACATCTCGACGACCGGATATTGCCATGAAAGTTTTTTGCGGCAATAGCGGCACCTTCTTCCGAGACAAAAAAAAGATATGACCGGAACAAGATCAAACCAGGTAAGCTCATGATGACAAAAATCGCACTCCGACCGTCCCATAATCGATCTTTCTTTAGGAAGACGATCGATCAATACGTTCAAAAACGACCCTATCGATAAACCTAGAATGAATATAAAAAAAGCATTGAATGTTTCCATCGATATCCGCTTAGATGTTTAAGTTAAGATCAATATGCTCAAACGGCCCGATCATCGCCAGATTCATCGACTCTGGTCTGAAAATATCTTTTGCCAGGCTAACGATCTCTTCTTTGGAGGTTTTTTCGATATCGCCAATCGTTTCTTGAAGAGTCTCCGATGTATCTCTGAGGAGCTTTTTTTTACCGAAAAACGAGGCGACATTAATAGAGTCTTCAAGCGACAACAATAACCTGCCTTTGGTAAACTCCTTGGCTTTTTGAAGCTCTTCATCAGTTATCCCGTTGACAGATATCTTCTTGTGTTCGGCCAAGGTCGTCTCTATCGCTTCTTTGATCTTATCCGGATCATTACTGACTCCCGCCTGTGTAACAAAGTTGCCGACATCGGCATATAATTCACGACCGGTAGATATATAATAACAAAGTCCCCGCCTCTCCCTAACCTGAATAAAAAGCCTCGATGACATACCTTTACCTAAAATAGTTGACAGAAGATCCAGGGCAATCCTCCTCTTGTCAAAAAATGAAAAAGCCCTAAAACCCAAACAAAAATGTGTCTGTTCGGTCTTTTTATACTTAAAATAAACTCTGGGTTTGTCTTGGTTCTCGACAACTTTGATGAAATCTGTTTGATTACCTTCACGCCATCGGGAAAACTTATCTTCTATAACCGACAGATAGTCTTTGTCGCCAAGTCCGCCGGCAATCACCAAAACCGCATTTTTAGGATGATACAATTTTTTTATGTACTCCAAAAACATCTTCCTGGTAAAAGTACTGACGGTTTTTTTAAAGCCGGCGATTTCGTATCCGAGAGGATTATCTTTATAGAGGATCGTTTCAAAGATCTCGCCTATCTTTTGAATTGGTGTATCCTGATACATATTGATCTCTTCGATGATAACCCCCTTTTCCCTATCGATTTCCTCATCCATAAGTAAAGGATGGAGTACCATATCGGACAAAACATCAATAATGCGTGTAAAGTGCTCGTTAGTAGCTTTTATCCAATAACCTGTGTGATCTTTTGAGGTAAAGGCATTAAACACTCCTCCCAAACCCTCAACTACCGAAGATATCACGTAAGAAGATGGATATTTCCGGCTTCCCTTGAAAGCCATGTGCTCAAAAAAATGAGCTATGCCGTTGTTTTTCTCGTTTTCATAACGGGAACCGGCCCCGACAAGAAGCAAGGTCGTCAAAGTCGGAAAAGCTTTGGTATCGACCAACACTACCCGCAGACCATTTTTTAGAGTATGGTGACGAGGTAACATAGGTATATATTCTACCTAAAAAAACTGTGAGTAACAACCTGAAGAATTCTGATAAAATATATTCGATCATCGGGGGTCGTCTAACGGTAGGACAACGGACTCTGAATCCGTTTATCATGGTTCAAATCCATGCCCCCGAGCAAGCCTTAAAATAGCCTCTTTTATTTTCTGATCGTCCTCATATTACGATCCCTTTGGCCGGGCAAAAAAGATACCTCGATAACCGGATTTTCATAAGGGTGAACCTGCCTTATCGCTTCAACCGCTTTAGGCACTTTTTTTGTCGGACATTGCATCAGTATGCGGGCTGATGGGACCTCTTCCCTAACTCCGGTCTGACCGATTGCGGGCATAGCTCCATCAACCGGAACAAAGGTCTCTATACCACCTCTTAAGACCATTGCCACTCTTTTATAGCTTTCCCAGGTATTGCCGGCTCCGGCTTGAGCAGCCGCATCTATGATCCTGTTGATTAATTCTGCCTTGTCCGGACAGTTTACGGCTATCTGGGATATCTCAGGAAAAACCCTTTCTTTCAGAGAAGATATCGAAAGCAGAAGATTTGTATAAAGATGTAGCAAAGATTCATCAGGCCGGGGTTTGATTTTCTCCATTATAGCCTATATTATAATGCCATAAGGATGAAAAATCAATGTTTGTATTATCGCAATACTCCAAACTTGACAAAAACCTTGAAATAAGGGATAATATATCTTTAAATTACTATGGCTCAATCACGAATAGACTGTTGGGTACCGGGCAGAGAAAAACAACTAAGCCGACTGGCGACTGGCATTCCTTTTGCCCAGGCTATGCTTGGCATCAACACACAGACATCAATTAACCATATCGAGATGACTGAATTCCCGATCGCCGATCCCTGGAGCCAACTGATGCAACAGGCCACCAGAAGATTGGCGGAAGCTGGCGGATGCGATTATAAAACTCTACTGGGACTTGGTATAGGAGATGGCCGCAACGAAAGAATTGCCGCAAACATCGTTAACTCCCGCGGAGCCCACCTGGAAGGAATCATCGGCGTCGATATTGACAGCCGAAAACTTGCCTTAGCTTTAAAAAATCTTCATAATGATAACTTCGACGGACTGTTGAAAAAAGGCAGCATCCGACTATATGAGGGCGATGCCACTACTTTTCTAAACAGCTGGAACAACCATCAAGACAAACCCTTTTCCGGAGTGGCTTTTATGTGCCTGCCGCAAACCAAAGGAATGGGAACCTCTTCAGATGTTGTCAACGCAGATGAATCTCATAAACCTTTTGAACAAGACTGGGATAAATACGGACTGTCTCTGAACGCAGCGACTCTGTCCAGCTTAAGGAATATCGCGTCTGACGAAGCAACGACTTTACTCGTACTAAGCGGCCGGTTACCGGAAAAGATCAGAAAAAAATTGATAAATGATACCGGCTGGCAGATTAATGATTCAATCAACGGTCGGGTAAAACAAGATAAAGATACTCCTTTGGACTGGATGTTGGAACTTAAAGATATAGATGACGGAACTCTGTTTTACGACGAACAAGGTCAATCACTTCCGATAACAGAGGCGGTCAACCGACATAATCAAGGACTGCCCATCTATCATGACGTCTACGTCTATCAAATCCAACCCAAATAACATTGCGGTGACCGGTTTTGATTGCTATAATTAGTACTTAATATTCTAGGGTCCATAGCTCAATTGGTAGAGCAGCAGCCTTTTAAGCTGTTGGTTCTGGGTTCGAGTCCCAGTGGGCTCACACTTTATCTACGTGAAGTTTTGCCTCTTGAAGATAATCTCAAACTCACGCTGTCAAAAACATTGGCTCGGGGATTTTGTTTGGTGAGTCGTATGACCTCCTTATCGAGTTGACTATAAATGACCGCCTGGTTCTGGTAATTCTGATCGTCAACCGTAAATACCGTCTGGAGACTGCCTTTTTCCATAAGAGCTATCTGGGCTGTCTCTCCACTGGCCACGGTTAAAGTACGGCTGTTTTTTTTATCTTTCGTTTTACCGGTTTTCCCGCCGGAAAGCAGCTCTAGATAATAACCCGGATCGGCTTTTATTCTGACCAAACCCAGAAGAATAATAGGTATAAGCGGAGTTAAGTCAGCCAAAGCCTCAGACTGGCCAAGTTCGTGCAACATCAGTCAATTCTAACATAAAAAAACCGTAGGTCAATCAAGGGACACCTTACTACGACCTTTCGTAAATATAGGTTCTTCCTTTGATAATTTTCTCGATCAGGCTTTTATTAAGTATCCGTTCGTGCAATTTTCTTTTATTTGGTTGCCAGTGCCTATCGACCTTCAGATCGTTCTCATGAATATGAAGATGTTTGACTCTTTCTGGAAATCGTTTCAAAACAATATTTGTTACCCTTCTTCGCGCTTCCTGTTTATCTTTTGACCCGAGCATCAAATGGCCGGTATCAATACATAAATTAATGTTGCCAGGTATCTTGTCCCAATCTATCTGGCCGTATTTCAAATCCCATGTGCCGTAGTTTAAAAGCGGGGCATTCTCCCAACAAAGGTTAACTTTAAACAAACGGCTCAAAAACTCGCCGAATTTGATCAGTCTATATCCTTTATCATAGGATTTTGGGAATTGTTTTGGATGTTGAATCTCTAAGGGAAGATGTTGGGTAAGAGTTGTGTAGCGACGGACTTTGGCTAAAAAAATACTGATAAATAAGTATGAATAATGACGCCAGGAAGTCGGCGTGAATAATGGGACGGCGTGTCCGTGATTATTTTGTACCCTTATTTTCATGATTGAACCAGTTTTGTTAACAGAGCCGCTTGTTTGTGATAAAATCCATCCGGCCCCTCATCCAAGTATACCTGAGGAGAAGTTATATGAGCCAAGTATCGAAAACTTTGAAATTTAATAAATTCATTCAAGGTATCTTTGTCCGGAACCATACCGTAACCGCGCCAAAATTCCTCTTCCCCTCCAAAAAACCCGATAATGAACTGTTGAACGCTGACAAAATCATGATAAGGAGTGTACGGTCTTGTATATTCCCAATCGATCACCCGAGGCAATCCGCTCCGAGCATCTTTTATCAGATGCCTAAACCAAAAATCACCGTGGGTAACAGTCGTTCCTAATTCATATACCTTTTCCCAATTTACGTCAAAATCAACCGTCGATACCCCAATTAATTCCAACATCGTTTGCGCGTGTGATTTATGTGAGGCAATCTCGACTTTTTTTTCGAATGATTCCTTAAGATATTGAGGCGGATCGTTAAAACGGACGCTATGAATTTGTCTCAACACCTCACCGGCCTGTTCATGGACTTTTTCTCCTTGCTGGGATAAGACTTCAAAGCTATCACCAGGAATAAGTTCTTGGACCATCATCAGATTATTAAAATCGGCCTCAATTAATCCTGGGGCTAAACCTGGAAATTTTTTTAAAGCGTACAACTCTCTTCTGAATCTGATTGAAGGATTGGTGGCAGAAAAAGTAGATTCTTGATATGTTTTATATACGAGACCGGATTCACGATCAACCGTAGTTCCGTTGACATAACCACCATTAAGTTTTTCCCTAGCCATTATTGATCAATAACCTATAATACTAGCTATTATATATTAAATTTTTAAAAAAACAAAAAAAGAAGGTTCTAGCCGGCTAAAACAATGTTCAATATCTTTCCTTTGACATAAATTGCCTTATATTTTTTGCCGCCGATGAATTTGGATACTTTTTCGTCTTTTACGGCTGATTCTATGATTTTTTTCTCGGAGAGATCTTGACGACTTAGAACTACAAATGACCTTAATCTGCCGTCTACTTGAACCGGAATCTTCAATTCTTCCTCAACCACAAGATCACCGGATTTTGGCCAGTTTGACAGATGAATCGAGTTCTTTTCCCCAAAAACGTTAAGCCAGATCTCTTCGGTAATAAACGGGGCAAATGGCGCCAATATCTGTAAAAACTTTTTTGCCTCATCCACGTCAAGTGACTCACTTGCCAATGGCTTGTTGAAACGCTCCCAATCATTTAAAAACTCCATCATCGCCGCAATAGCTGTATTGAACTTTGTTTGAGGAATATCGTCGGTGACTTTCTGTATGGTTTTATTCAACTTACCGATAAGTTTTTTTTTGTCATCTTCTATTTTGGATGTTATCGGATTAAATTTGAAACTGTGGTATATCTTCCAAACACGGTTTAAAAAACGATAAGCCCCCTGTAATGCGGTAGTTGACCAAGCTATTTCCTGATTGAAAGGAGCCATAAACATCTCGTAGATCCTTAGAGCATCGGCGCCGTACTCAAGTACGACATCGTCAGGATTTATGATGTTGCCAAATGATTTGCTCATTTTCCGATGATCTTCGGCGATTACCATTCCGACGTTACGCAGTCTCAAGAAAGGTTCGGAAAAATCCAAAAGTCCCAGATCCTGCATCGCCTTAACCCAAAACCTGGAATAAAGGAGGTGAAGAACGGCATGTTCGGCTCCTCCTAAATACCAATCCACTGGCAGCCATTTTTTGATCGAAGCTCTAAATTCCAAATCCCAAGTTCCAAACAAGTTTTGTTCTTTGTTATTTGGATTCTTTTTGTAATTTGAAATTTGTGATTTGGAATTTATTTTTTGCGAAGCAAATCGCAAAAAATACCAACAACTTCCGGCCCAGTTGGGCATCGTATCGGTCTCTCTTTTTGCCGAAGCGCCACAATGTGGGCATTTTGTTTCGACCCATCCTTTTATTTTTGTCAAAGGGGATTCTCCGGTACCGGTAGGTTCGTAACTTTTTGTATACGGCAACTCCAATGGTAAAGATTGTTCAACTAATGGAAACCATCCAGCCATGTTTTTTGTTATATTTTTATCTTGTTTTGATATATTTTGATGTGATTTACTGAACCTTATTCCTTCATCTGTTTTCCACCAGGAAATATTTTGATCAGCGCAATTCTTGCAAAAAACCATCGGGATTGGTTCTCCCCAGTAACGCTGGCGGGAGAATATCCAATCACGCAAATGATAAGTAACAACTCTTTTTCCCCAACCTTTTTTTTCTATAAAATCCATTATCTTATTTGTCGCGTCTTGGGTACCCAATTCATCCAAAAAACCAGAATTGATCATCGTTCCTCCCCCCTCTTCAACCTGTTCTTTTTTAGTTATCGGAGTTTTATCTCCGTCTTTACCAACAACCACCCTGATTACGTCAAGACCAAACGTTTTGGCAAACTCGAAGTCACGCACATCGTGACCGGGGACACCGACGACCGCACCGGTCCCAAATTCAGACAAAACAAAATCAGAAGTCCAGATCGGCATCAATCTATTATTTAAATTATTGACGGCATAAAAACCGGTAAAAGCACCGGTTTTTTTCCGTCTTTCATTAATCCTTTCTTGATCGGTCTTGGCCAATGATTTTTTAACGTATTCTTCCAAATCTTTTTTTATCCAGTCGTCTGTTTTTATCTTTCCGCTTATAATCTTTTTTACAAAATCATGTTCAGGGGCCAAAACTATGAAAGTTGCTCCGAAATTAGTGTCCGGCCTGGTGGTAAAAACCGTAATCTTCTCATCTATCGCCGACCGATCTTTATTACTTACTTTATAGGCAATATTTATTCCCTCTTTTTTTCCAATCCAATTTTTTTGCATTTCGAGAATCCCCTCCGGCCAATCCAGATTCTCAAGATCGTTAAGTAATCTATCGGCATAAGAAGTGATTCTGAAAATCCATTGAGGTAACTCTTTTCTGGTAATCGGCCTACCGCATCTTTCGTGAGTACCATCTGACAAAACCTCTTCCTCTGCCAAACCGGTTTTACAAAACTCACAAAAATAAACGGGCGTATTTTTTTTATATAAAAGCCCCATTTTGAAAAACTGGATAAAAAGCCATTGGGTTAAACGGTAATATGCGGGGTCAATCGTCGACAACTCCCTATTCCAATCGTAAGATAAACCCAACATAGACATCTGTTTCTTAAAGTTTTTGATATTATCAGGAACCATGTCCATCGGATTTTTTTTGGCTTTTATAGCGGCATTCTCCGCCGGCAGTCCAAAAGCATCCCAACCCATCGGGTGCATAACCGCTTTTTGATTCATCCTAAAAAACCTTGCCAAAACATCCGTACCTGTATATATACGGACGTGACCAACATGTAAACCGGCGCCGGACGGATAAGGAAACATTGACAAAGCGTATATCTTTTCCTTTTTCCCATCAGGGGAAACAGTTTTGTGTACTTGGTTCTTTTCCCAGTAGGCGTTTATTTTTTTTTCAAACTCTCCCGGGATATATTTTTGCATAGAAGAAATTATAGCAGAGTTTATTTAAAAAAATTAAACCCTGTCGAATTTTGATATGATTACCGCTACTTTAGCCTTCATCTTTTCGGTAACCTCTACGACTACCGCTCCGAACTGCCAATGACCGTACAAAACAAGCGATCCGACCGGAGACAGTATAATTGACGGAAGAACAAGAAGATCTTCCTCTCCGTCTATCGTCATAATCGTCGGACCTTTACCGTTTATAAAATCTTTTATTGTTCGATCCAGTCTGTCGACCGCTCTTCGGTCAACTGTCCCCGGAGCATTAATAGACCTTGTTTGTCTGTAATTTGAGGGGGGTCTCATCGGAGTAAGTTTTTCCCGTTTTGTCTTATGGTCGATTATTACGATATTTGGCCGTACCCCTTGCTGCCAGAGTTTTTGAGTTATAATATCTCCGACCGTAATAATTAACTTTGATGAAGGTAATAACTTTTTGGGGAAAAAAATCGTGCCCAAAGGTATCCGCAAAAATTCACGTAGGTTATCCGGTAATATCAATTTTTTTCCGTGGAAATAAAGTTCTTTGATCAATCTCCCTTTTTCATCAATCTCCCCCGATCTTATCCTGTACGAAGAAACTGGTTTTTTGTCGTCTGACAGACGATAAGGTACGCAAATTATCCGTAGAGACGGCCATCCTTTTTTCGACCTTTTTTTATTGATGATCAAAGCATTTTTTTTTGTTTGGCTTGATACGACAATTGCCTCAATCGTTTTGTCGGTAAGACTCGTGCCATAAATATTTTCAATTTTTATCAAACTTGATCTTTTTAACCAACCTTTTTTTTCAAGGAAGCCAATTACGTGTTTTTTCCTTATCGAAAAAGTCTCGATTGTCGCCGATAACGGTTTCTTCTGAAACATTCTGTTACCGACAATTCCTATGGTCACTTTTTGCCCTTTTGTAAAAGCAGTTTTCAATATCTCCTGATGGCCAAGATGAAAATGATCAAAAGTGCCGCCGACAATAATATGAGAATATTTTTTAACCATCGGGTATATTTTACTACAAACCTCTGCGACCTCGCAGGTCGACCTGCGAGGTCGCCAAGATTCAAGGGAATAAAAAAGGAGAGCAGCCTACGGCTGCTCCCCAGTTTTTGTTAATTTAAGGTATTAGTTATCAAAGTTTCTTTGGGGCCTATCACCAAAATTACCTCTCGGTTTTGGCGGTCTGGCTTCGGAAACCAACATTTTTCTACCTTTGAAATCTTTCTCATTCAAAGTTTCAATCGCTTTTTGAGCGCCTTCTTCAGTTTCCATTTCTACAAAACCGAATCCTTTTGATCTTCCGGTATCATGGAATCTGATAATAGCCGCTGAAACGACATTACCTGCCTGAGAAAAAAGATCTTTTAAATCTTCATCGGTAACTTCATACAAAAGATTACCAACGTAAAGTTTTTTGTTCATATAATATCACCCCCTTTTAGAAATAGTGTGCGAATTTGTATAAAACACGTAAGCATTATCTCTTGAATTCACCAAGGTAAGTATTCGACTATTAGAACGAATTGGATTTAAAGAAGATTTAATAGAATGAAAACAATCTGTCACAAAATCAAAAAAAATCGGTTCTGTAGTTTTGGAAATGAAAATCCCGTTTAAACAGACGGGACAAAACCCAAAAAACTCGAAAACTTCAATCCAGCTAAGCCGGATTATTAACTGTATTAAGTATAGCAAAAAAAACCTTTCTGTCAAATAGGAAAATGGTAAAATAATAGATCTTATGAAAATCGCTATTCTCGGTGGCAGTTTTGACCCTCCCCATCTTGGCCATTGGTCAGTAGCCCTCCAGGTAAAGGAAATGCTCAAAATGGATGAGGTCTGGCTTATGCCATGCGCTTCTCATCCTTTCAATAAAAAAATGTCGCCGGCCAACGACCGTCTGGCGATGACCGGATTCCTGGTTGACGAGGAACTGGGGATAAAAGTATCAGACTTCGAGATAAAAAAAGACAAAATATCCTATACCGTCGATACTTTGGACAAACTAACCCGGCTTTTCCCGGATTATCAAATAAACTGGGTAATCGGTTCAGATCAGATCAAAGAGTTTGCCCGATGGTATCATTGGCAAGATATAATAGAAAGATACCCCTTGATAGTCTTCCCTAGAGAAAGAAATCATCTGAACCTTGGAGAGTCTTTCAAAAAATATACTGGTCTGAAAAAAATTCCTCCGTCCGTAATTTTTCTTGATCAACCTGAGGTAATCATCTCTACCATATCGTCAACCGCAATAAAAAAAAGGTTGGTCAACAACCAAAGCATTCGTTTTTTCGTACCGGAAAAGGTGGAAAAATACATTCGGGAAAAAAAACTGTATAATCGCTTATAATTTATTGCGTCAATAAAAATGTTACCCATCATTGACCCATACCAGGAAACCAAAAAGATCACCGATTTCATAAAAAAAATCCTGAATCGGGAAAAATTCTCTAATGTGGTGATCGGCTTATCTGGAGGAATAGACTCCACCACCGTTTTTTTTCTTTTAAGACGGATTCTGCCTGAAAAAAATATTTTCCCGATCCGTATGGACTATCAAAAACGTATAAATCCCATTGATCGTTTGTTTGAGACGACCGAATACCGCAACAAGAATATCTGCCGGCTGGATATTGTAAAAGCCGTTGATCGGCTAAAGGATTTGTTATCTTTTGATACTTTAAGTGATGATTCTGATCGAATACGCCTAGGCAATATAATGGCCCGTATCAGAATGATCATACTTTTTGATCTGGCTAAAAAAAATCATGCTCTGGTATGCGGAACCGAAAATCGGTCGGAAAACCTGCTTGGCTATTTTACCCGTTTTGGCGATCAAGCATCAGATCTAGAACCGATCGGCCATCTTTACAAAACCCAAGTATACGAACTGGCAGAGTACTTAAAAGTCCCTAAAGACATAATTGAACAAAAGCCGACGGCCGGATTATGGAAAAACCAAACCGACGAGAAAGAGTTTGGTTTTTCCTATAAAGAGGCGGATCCGGTATTGCATCATTATTTTGATAAAAAAATGGGGGTTGACAGGATAAAAAAACTGGGCTTTGCCAATGCCGAAAAAATTATCCGATTTGCCCTGAATAACCAGTTCAAACATCACACTCCCTACACTATCTGATTATATCCTGCCCAAACCCATAGCTCTTCTGACATTGGCCACTTTAACGCTTGATTTTTTGACGGCAAATTCTCGTCCTTCATCAAGCACTTTACCAAGGTAACCGGCATCCTGCCTTATCTCACGATACTTATCTTGGACAGGAGACAAAACATCGACCATCAGTTCGGCCAGGTCATTTTTAAAGTCGGCATAACTTTTGAGTCTGTACTCCTCTTCTATGGAATTTATTTCACGCCCGGATAATTTAGAATATATGACCAACAGGTTGCTTATTGCCGGTTTATCTTGTTCGTACACTATCTCCCGACCGGAATCAGTCACCGCTTTTTTTATCTTTTTGGCAATGTCATCTTTGGCGTCAAGCAGGTTAATGACTCCGTCTTGGTTTTCATCTGACTTGCTCATTTTAGTCAAAGGATTTTGCAGGCTCATTATCCGGGCGGCTTTTCTGTCTATTATCGTTTTTGGGAGTTTAAAGTTTTCTCCGTAAAGACGATTGAAACGGGCGGCGATATCGCAGGTTAACTCAACATGCTGCGTCTGGTCTTCGCCTACCGGAACATAGTCTGTGTCATACAAAAGGATATCGGCGGCCATTAAGGCCGGATAGTTGAATAAACCTACCGACGTCGACTCTTTTTGTTTGGCGCTTTTGTCTTTAAACTGAGTCATCCTGTTCATCCAACCCATGGGAGTCAGGCAGTCGAAAATCCAGGCCAGATATGAATGGTCAGGATTTTCCGACTGAACAAATATTTTGGATTTTTTAGGATCAATCCCGCAGGCCAGGTAAAGCGCGGCTACTTCAAGTATTTTTTCCTTCAATACCGCCGAAGACTGGTATACGGTGATAGCATGAAGATCGACGACGCAAAAAATAAGTTCTTTTTCCGACGACTCTTCCTGCATGACCACCCACTGGTTGATAGCGCCGATATAATTACCTAAATGAAGGTTCCCCGAAGGCTGAATGCCGGAAAATATTATCTTTTTACCTTTGTTTTCCATAAATACTATTGTATAACAAAAACAAATCCTTATTTATTGAAATTAAATTAATCCTATAGTATAATATCTTCTCATGGAAATCCTTTCCTCACCTATAAAACAGAACGAAACAACCCCCCGGAAAGAAAAAAACCATATAACCATTTCGCCGTACCAGCTCTCTCAGGCTTTTCTTTTCTATGGCATTAGCGAACGCAACCAGAAAAGGTCAATAGAAAAGTTTGCTGCCTTGGGCGGAGCCTTAAACGACCACGAAAGACAGGTTCTTGACGATCTCAGCTGCATGGTTATGTCAAATGCCGGAGATGAGTCAATATCAGTTAAAAACAACCTTAAAGGTCTTGAGGATATCGCCCTGTATTTGGGCAATAACGAAGCGGCAAAGATCATTAATAAAATCGGTCAGGTGGCTGATATGAGGATTATCGGGAGTTCCGACATATCCTCCGAAAAAAATTTTTCAAAACTACCCCTGTTGGCTCAGGTAACCTTCAGCCATTGCGGAAATAATCTACTTGAACAGATCGAAGATTTTTTCACAAACTCCGGAGGAGTTATGTTTTTTGTTCAGTTTAAAAAACCGACTCAAGATTACATGAAAGAAATCGGAAAAGCAAACGGCAACGGTCATAACGGCTTGACGATAAACAATAAGATAAACCAAGCTTTAGCCTTTCCTTCGGATGCCATCAGGCAAGCCAGCCATCAGTTTACGACGGTGAATTTCACTCCCCCGGAAGCGGCTAAACAGTCCCAAACCGAAGCCAATCATTTTACTGCCATTTTGAACCGTAGGATCGATGAGCATATTGAAGGCGACTACGCCCATCTGGTACTGTTGAGATCGCTTCTGGCCAAAGAGATGCAAGCGGCCCTTATCTCAATGACCTCTCTCACCGTTACTCTG
Source organism: Candidatus Roizmanbacteria bacterium (assembly GCA_012798265.1). Taxonomy (GTDB): domain Bacteria; phylum Patescibacteriota; class Microgenomatia; order UBA1406; family GWC2-37-13; genus JAAZNM01. Next base: position 130,318 of record JAAZNM010000005.1, read on the forward strand.
CCTTTTTTATATTATCTGAACCAAAACAGCGGTGGAGACCGGTTTGTAGAACAAGCCCTCATAAAATTCATCCCGCCCGTACTTTCCGACTTGGTAACTTTCTACAGCCAGCTTAAACCTTGGCTTGAGGGAGACAACTTCGGTCAGGAAATGGTTGATTTCGGAAAAAAACTGATCGGTTCCCATCGAAAATCAGCTTTAGCCAGCCTGATAGCTACTTCGACAGGAAGCGCTTTAGCTGAAGCTTTAGGATCAGAGTATGGCAACCTCCCCGGAGCTGTCATATACAGTCTTATACCTTTTGCCGTAGCCATGTTAACTACCTGGGATACCCTGCAGATGATAAAAAGAAAAACCGACAAGCCTTTTTTAAAGGTCATAAAAGAAACTTTCTCCAACAATCCGGCGCAGCTGTCTATCGATACGGCTTCCCTTATCACATTCTTTACCGGAGTCGGCGTTTTAGGGATTGGTAATCAGTTTCATAATCCGACCGCCATCGCCTTTGTCGAGGGTGTCGAAGAACACAGCCTGGCTGCCGTATTTACCCATCTTCAGCTACAGTTTGGCGTATCACTTCAATTTAATGCCTGGGCTAAAAAAGAAGTGGACCTGTGGTTAAAAAAACATCCTTTGTCAACGTGACACTTTAAAATCTTCCACCTGTTTTAACAGTTGATTTGCCTCTTTATTTTCTTCAAAATGCTTTCGGACCGGCTGAAGCAGTCTATCCAACATATCAGTTACGGTATTTTTCAAATCTTGGGGATGGATCTCTTTCTGCACAAAAGCCTTTTCCAGATCAACATAATTTTTGAAACCGACATTCCCCCCCCATTTCTCCGGTCTTTCAATGGTAAAGGCGTCTATCCCAAGCCTGTCAAAAGATTCAAATATTATATACCGGCAGTATTCCAAAATTGGATTCTCTTTTGTATCCCCTTCCAAACAATAGGCTTTATTTATCTTCCTTCTGATATTATCGGTTGAATCGGTCATGAAAATAGCGCTGTCAGGATTGGATTTGGACATCTTGTTGGCTATTGTTCGGGCGGCCGTATCGCTTTCTTTAGATGGTGGTTTCCCTAAACCCATCAGCATGTGATGCGAAACAACCACCGGTTTCCAATATCCGAGTTGTTGTCCGATCTCCCGGGCCAACATGTTCACTTTACGCTGGTCCATACCTAACTGGGTAATTTTTGCCCCTAACAAAAAGATATCGGCAATCTGCATACAGGGATACATAATTTGGGCGGCCGTTAATTTTTCAGCAGAATCTTCCCTGCCCATAAACTCAGCCGTCCTGATAAATCTGGCTAATTTGTTCGTCATCCCGACTCTTATCACCAACTGCCAATAGTCAGGGCTTTTGACCATATCGGAAGCCCATACGAACTCAACATTACTCATATCCATGCCGCAAGCCTTCCAAACTTCAATGAAATACCTGCCCGTTGTCTGGATTTTATTTAGATCTCCACCAAATTTATTGTTGGTCAAAGCATGCCAGTCGGCAACCAGCATCTTGAATTTGACTCCAGCCCTGATCATCTTGTTGACATTGATCGCCCGAAGAAGTCCCTGGGCAATATGAATCTGTCCGGAAGGCTCAAAACCGTCATAGGCTATAAGGTCTTCACCGCTTGAAAGAAGTGGAGCAAGCTCGTCTTCCGAAATGATTTCCTCTCCCACCTGTCTGACTAGATTTATTTTGTCCTCAATGGTCATAAAAAATATTATACAGTCTTATTTTATTTTTTTACCGGCACTTTTCTGACGGTCTTGTCCTGGGGATGGGAAAAACCGTAGAACTCACAACCCGACTCCCTTACCAAACACGCGCCGTGTTGTGGAAAATACACGCTGAACGCGTTTAAAGCGCGAAACAGGCTCATCATACTCTCATGAGTCTTTTTACTTATCATTTGGGCATCGAATGAATCTGACTCCACTGTCGCCCAAGCATAATAACCCAGTTTTGTCGGAACCTTCACTCGGGCCCCCCGAAAAAAACAGTGGGTTGGATTCAGCTCTTCACCGAGATCTATATGGTGTTGGACAGGCCTTAATCTTTCGCCCCCCATATTAAGAGGTATTATAACAAAACTATCCGTCCGTCAACTGCCACCAGATTCCCTTCAACGAGCATCAAGGGATTGATATCGACCTCCTTTATTTGAGGATGCTTGTAAAGCAACTGACCTATCCGGAACATTATCCGATAAAGTTTATCCGTATCTAAAGGATAGCTACCCCGGAACCCTTTGATAAAAGGCAAGAGTTTTGTTTTTTCTATTATTTGACAAAAATAATCATTGGAAAAAGGATAGTTGAAACTGACCGCTTCTTTGATAACCTCCGTGTAAATTCCTCCCAGACCGACCATCACCATAATTCCGAAGACCGAATCTCGTTTGGCACCAACTATCAACTCATGGCCCTTAACCATTTTTTGCAGCAATACCTCTTTTCCCTGACTGATCTGACATAAATGGTCATAAGCCGTTTTAAGACCCTCATCATCTCTGATATCGGCGATTACTCCCTGCACTTCTGTCTTATGGGTGATTTTTTCGGATGCTATTTTTAATACGACCGGATAGTTTATATTTTTTACCTTAGATGCGAGATCGCTCATATTTGCCGCCATGTACAGGTTTTCCACCGGAATACCGGATCTTTCAATGACTTCCATCGAATCGACGAGGTTAAGGAAAGATTTTCCCCGGCCGGACAGAATGGTTCTTCCGATCTCTCCGGAATCTCCCTGATTATCTGTCGGAAATACCTGTTCGGGAAGACCCAAATATTTTTTGTAGGCGATAATTTTAGCCAAAGCTTTTGGCAAAAAATCATAAGTGGAAAAACTGGCGATATTTTTTTCTTCGAAAAACAGGTGAGGGTTACCGACTGATTTTTCTCCCATAAATATCGGATATATCGGTCTGTCGAAACCGGCTTGGGCCCGGGCAATCACCGAAGCTGTCTCCGGTATTTCCGTATTGGCCTGGGGCGTAAGGAGAATGACCACCGAACCGATCTCTTTTTCTTTTATGGTTGATTTTATCGCCTGTTCGTAATCAAAAGCGCGCGCATCTCCTAAAAGATCTATCGGATTGTGAAGGGATATTTTATCACCTCCCATGGACTGGATTATATTTTGCTTTACTTCTTCGGTAATCGTGATTAAAGATAACTTTTGTTTTACCAGTTCATCCGTTAATAAAACGCCGACTCCGCCGGCGTTTGACAGTATCAAAGTATTTTTTGAAAAAGGAATCCTGTCAAAACTGAAAAGTTTCAACAAAGTCATGAATTCGGAGAACGACTCGGCTCGGATGGCTCCGCACTGGTCAAAAACCGCCTGATAGATTTGGTCGTTGCCCATCATACTGCCGGTATGGGAGATAGCCGCTTGTGAACCTTCGGCGGTTACTCCCGATTTCAGGACCACCACCGGTTTTTTTTGGGTTGTTTTTTTTAATATCTGCTTAAACCTGTCGCCGTCTTTAACGTCTTCAAGATACATGGCGATTACTTTAGTTTTTGGATCGTCAGCTAAAAACTCCAAAACGTCGGTTTCGTCAACGATGGTCTTATTGCCGAGGCTGACAAAATATGAGAAACCTAAATTCTTGTGATTGACCAAAGAATCAACCATCAAACTCCCTAAGGCACCGGACTGAGACACAAAGCCGATATTGCCGGCCGGACAGATATCGCGTAAAAAAGTCGTGTTAATCTTTTTATCGGTATTAATAAAACCAATACAGTTTGGGCCTAATATATTGAATCCATAAGCGCCGGCTTTCTCTTTGAGGAGTTTTTCTTTTTTTTCTCCCTCCGTTGAGGTTTCTTTAAAACCGGCGGCAAAGATAACGATATTTTTTGTACCGACCGCTTTTATTTCATCTAAATAACCTAAGGCGATGTCAACCGGAACAGCTAAAACCACCAAATCAATCGACTGACCCACATCAGATAATTTGGCGAAAACCCGTTTTTCGAATAAGGTTTTGTATTTTGGGTTAATAAAATAAATCGGGCTTTCGTATCCTTGAGCGATAAGGTTTTTTGCCACCAGGTTACCGACTTTTTTCGGATTGTCCGATACGCCGACAATGGCTATTGAAGAAGGGTTAAAAAACATTCTTAATCCTGTTGAACACATATCTATGTTTGACTACCAAAATCTTTCTGTAACTCATCAAAAAGTTCCTTGGCTGACATTTGTTGCAATTTGCCCACTAACTCCTTAGGGGATATTTTTCCCAAAAAATCCCTGATTGATTCTGCTATTTGAGGATGTTCCCTCATATTCAGGGCCGTTTCGAAACTGACCAAACGAAAAAGCAATTCCAAGGTCCCCTCGCTTATTCTTCTTCCGCCAAATTCACGCAATAAAGCTTGATGCAGCACTTCAAAACTTTCTCCACAAGTTAACAGGTCAATTAAAGGCATATTTTTTACAAAATCTATTTGTTTTTCTAATTTTTTTGCCTTAACCTGCTCGTCCAAAAAGTTCTTTATCCTTTCGTATGTGCTATATATATCCCTTCTTCCGGTAGTAGCCATCCATGTCTTAGAATGACCCACTTCTTCCTTTAGCATCTCCGGCAGAAAACTAGATATGGTTGCTCGAGCAGAAATACTGTAACTGAAAGGGCTATCCATTTCTTCGGTTTGAATTAATAAAGGATCTTCCAATGATGAAGCATCTTTGTTATATAAAGAATCTATTTTTATCTGATCTTCGAGAGTTAGATTAAAGAAGAACATTCCTACTTCGTCGGCTCCGCTAGTCATTCTAATTGCAAATATTTGAGCTCCATCAGACAGTTGTAATTCGTTCACCACTTTAATATTCTTATCTACCCCATATTTAATAACGGTATTGCCGAAATCATGATTGTACAGATCATTACCGACTTTTAAATTGTCTGCATCAGATAGAGCAATAGCCCATCCTGAACCGTTGATTATACTTTCTCCTAATTTTGTCGTTAGATAATTCCTTATCTCATTACTTTCTGTATAAAGACCGGTGACTGGATCTGTTTGAGCTTCCCTTACCTCCCCGGGAGAAAAAACGTGAATTCTGTTCTTTCTGTATGAATCCACCCTTAAAGGATATTCTTCTATTTTTATTCCGCGACTGGCCAATGCCGGTTGCAGTATCTGACCCCAAGGTTGGCAATGGCGATCTTCTGGATTGCCGGTAGTACGTTGCTCCATATAATTAAATATTAAAGTTTAACTGTTCTTTTTATAAATTTTATACCTAATAAAATTAACGAGGCGAAAAATACAAATTCAACATACGTTAATAAAGATACCGTATTTATTTTAAATATTTTAGCTGTCAAATCAATCCTGATTATGAAGTATTGGGCTGCCAACGGAAAAAAGAAAGCGGCAAAAAAAAGCGGGGACAAAAGATGTCTTAAACTTTTGTGTAGCGAGCGATGACTCAACCAAAGATCGATAAATATAAAAGACTGGATTATGGTAAGGACGGAGAAAGCTGCCGTTTTGTTTATCCCCGTCCCCAAACGGCTGTAGACGAAATAGCTTGTCAAAACCAAAATCGAGGCCATCAAACCGATTGTAAAAATATACTTTTTTTCCGCCGGCTGCAACAACTCTTGTTTTTTAGCAGACTGTAGCTCCATAAGGTGAGGGTTTTTGGGAGAAAAGGAAAGAGACAGAGCCGGAAAACCATCAGTCACCAAATTGATATATAAAAGCTGGATGGGGTAAAAAAGATGCTGGATCCCCAAAACCAAACCCGATGTCAAAGCTATTGCCTCGGTAATATTACAGGTCAATAAATATTTGATGGCGTTTTTAAGATTTTTGATTATATTACGTCCTTCTTCAACTGCATTAACTATGGAGGCGAAATTGTCGTCGGTAATCACCATATCGGCCGTTTCTCGGGCAACATCGGTCCCTACCAAACCCATAGCCACACCAACGTCAGCTTGTTTCAAAGCGACGGCATCATTGACGCCATCTCCGGTGACGGCCACAATCTCCCCCAATTCCTGATATAGTTTGACGATCCTATGTTTTTGGAAAGGATTGGTCCTGGCAAAAACCTTGACCTTTGGCAGAATTTGTTTAAGTTTTTGATCGTCATAAGTATCAAGTTGTACTCCGGTCAATATCTCGTCGCCATGATTGACAATACCGGAAACTACCCCTACCGCCTCAGCGGTTTTTTCATTATCGCCCGTAATCATAACGATCTTTATTCCGGCAGCATGAGCCCTTTTTACCGCCCCCAACACTTCGGGACGAGGAGCATCGTGTATGGCCGTCATACCCAAAAATGTGTCACCGTCGGCGAAAGCCAGTACCCTTAGTCCTTTTTTAGCCCATTTTTCCACCTGAGCGACTATTTTTTCCTTTTCGTCAAACACTAAACTTTTTTTTTGCCTTCCTATCAGGATTTTATCGCATATACTCAAAACAGACTCGGGAGCTCCTTTGATAAACTTCTTTTCCGCCTGATTTTTTTTGACCGTTACCGTCATCGTTTTGGTTATGCTGTCGAAAGGCTTCTCGTCCACAAGCTTCCATTCTTCCCGAACCATATCGGGCATCAGTCCTATCTCATGGGCCAAAAAAAGCAATGCCCCCTCGGTCGGGTCTCCAAGGACATCATATTCTTGGCGATCGTGAACATAAACCAAAGAGGCGGTTGAACATAAAATGCCGTTCAAAACAAGAAGGGAAAAAGAATGGTTTGTCAACGTCGGCGGTTTTTCAACTTGATAAACTTTATCGTCGACATAAATTTCCTTAACCTTCATTTTGTTAGTGGTCAAAGTACCGGTTTTATCGGTGGCGATTAAGGTAATACTGCCCAAAGCTTCTATTGCCGAAAGTTTTCTGATTATTGACTTTTTTTTAGCCATCTCACCGACTCCTATAGCCAAAGTAATCGTCATCACCGCCGGCAAGCCTTCGGGAACAACGGCTACGGCAAGCGATATTGCTAAAAGAAAAGACGGAAAATACCCGCTTCCCTGAAAAATACTGATGGCAAAAACCACCAAGGAAATAACGATCCCAAGCAGGCCGATGATCTTTGTCAAACTCTCTATTTTTTTTTGGAGCGGTGTTTTGGTTTCTTCTATGGTCGACAGGCTTTCGGCTATCTGTCCGAATTTGGTCTTCATACCGGTTTTGGTAACCTCGATCCAACCCCTACCTTTGGAGACAATCGTCCCGGAGTAAATCTCCTCATGATTCTTTTTGGGAACCGGCATCGACTCGCCCGTTAAGGCAGATTCGTTGATCTCCAGGTTAAATGATTCTGTCACGACGCCGTCCGATGGAATTTTTGTCCCTTCTTCAACATAAATATGATCCCCCGGAACAAGATAAATACTATTTATATCGATCTGGCGATTGTCCCGCATGACCCTTACCTTTGTTACCGTCATTTTTTTTAAAGCGGCAATCGATTCTTCGGCTTTGAGTTCCTGATAAAGTCCGAAAAGACCGTTCAAAAAAACGATAACCAATATCAACAAACCGTCGACCGGTTCGCCGATAACAAACGACAAAAAAGCGGCCCCCAAAAGAAGAAAGGTCAAGAAGTTATTAAATTGTTCAACTAATTTAAAAAGGAAGTTCTTTTTCTTACCTTCCGTAATATTATTCAAACCATATTCTTTTAGAAGAGCTTCCGCTTTTACCGTCGATAGTCCTTTCATAAATATTATTTTGTTGGCTCTTTTTACAGATACCCTTAATAACATTGTAACGATTATGTTCGTTTTTTTCAAAAAGATTTTAAAAAAGAAAAGTATAATAATAAAAAATGAGAAGACTTATACTCATATGCCTATTTGCCATAGCCTGCTTACCGATTGTGTCGACACGGATCAAGGCGGTAGACAATGTCTGCGAACAGAACGGCGGCCTTTGCCGAGATTTTCTCGACGGCAAATACAAGACCCCCGATGAACAATGCAAGGCAAGGATCGGTTACAACTATCGCTATGATGCTTCAAAACCTTGTGTATACTGCAGTACCTGTCCCCACCGAATATGCTGTATGCTTGATCCAAACGCTCCGACATTAACGATGACACCTACCTCAACGCCTATACCGACCTCAACCCCGATACCGACTCCAACCACAAGCCCAACGCCGACTCCGACCCCCACCCTGATTCCAACCGCCGCTTTATCCCCATATCCATCCCCATTAAAACCGTCTGTCACGCCTGAGGACAATGAACCAGCCGATGATAGTAATATGCTCATATTCGAATACCAAATGGAGTACGACTGCAACGGCAAAGACAAAAAAAACTGCATAAGCGGAATCAGAAACAGCACTAACTGTAATAGATGTTTGTATGTCAATAACACTATCTACTGTTGGCAATGTCAATAGATATGATGAGAAAAAAAGGCAAAAAACTTTATTACGCTAAGGTATTCATCTCCATGGCCATATCTTTACTGATCGTCGGTTATTTTTCACCGATCGCCTTTATCGGTAAAACTCCCCGCGTCAATCCCGATCTGCCCTTAGAAATCAAAAAACAACTTTCTTACCTTATCCAGAACCCCTCCGAAACTCCGGAAACAACGATCGCTACATTTGCCCTCGCCTCCATACCGACGAACTATAGTCCGGAAAAAACCGTTTACGAGCTTATTTCTCCAGGCGTCTATGCCGGAAAAAACCAAGAAACCGGACAAAAATACTTAAAAATCGATGTCACCAAGCAGTTTAAAGTCACCGATTACAAAAACGGTTTTATTTTATATGAGGTTGAGAATCCTCTTTGATTGCAACAAGTTTTTCGTAAGTTTCTTCCATGGTCTTTATCAATCCGTTTACTATCGACTGGGCGTCGTCAAAACCGACGGCCTTAAGGTTATGGGGAAAATAATGGAATATCTGATTGCGTCCCATCTTCCATGTCTCCCATATTTTATCGGCCAAATCCCTCCCGCCTTTTTCCGATACTTTCTTGTAGAGAGACCGGTCTCCTAATCTGTCGACCAGATTGGGAGACATAAGTTTACCCAAACGGAGATGATCCGATATATAGTCAAGACGGGAAATCAACTTTGTGTCCAAAAATATTTTTTTCAAAAAACCTTCGTAAGCTTTGGCAAAAGGAAATATCAAAAAAGAATAGTCCTTAAAGTGATAGACTTGATCCTTGATTATGTCATTCATCAGATACTGGCCCTCAAGAATCAGGTCTTTTTGGTTCTGTGACAGATATTGCCAAAACCGGCCGTAATTATCTTGACTCTTGTCCATATTTATAGTATACAGGAGGAAGACAAAAATATGAAAAAACTGTTCCAACTCGTAAACAAGAATTTTTTCGGTCTCAGACCGGAAAAACTGTTGGCTAAAAAACATCGGCCGGTAATTACCATTTCCAGGGAAAAAGGCTCGGGGGGAAGACTGATTGCCTACCTTGTCGTAAAAAAACTGGGTAAGCCATGGAAGGTATTCCATAAGGAAATTATTGACGAGATCGCCAAACAAGCCCATCTGGAAAAAGATCTTATCAGAGAGGTCGATGAGAAAAAGATTCCCGTTGTCGAAGAAATTATTGATGACGTCTTTGGAAAAAGATATATCAGTCTGAATAAATATTATAAACATCTGGTCAAGATACTTTCGACCATCGGCCAACGCGGCCACGCCATCGTCATCGGCCGGGGAGCCAATTTCTTATATCCCAATGCCCTAAAAATCAGGATCATCTGCGACATGGAAGAACGGATCGCCTGGATAATGAAAGATTACAAAATAAAAAGAGCTGAAGCCATTGAGATCATTGAAGAGTCAGATGAAACCAGAAGCGATTTTGTCAAAGCCCTTTTCCATCATGACCAAAAAAAAGCCCATCATTATGACCTGGTGATCAGAACCAGTAAAAAACTAACCCTAGAGGATGCGGCCGATATCATCGTCAAAACTGCCAAAAGAAGATTCAATTTATAAGCTATCGATATTCAGCTTTATTGAAGGACTCATCGTCAGTTTTATAAAAACCGTCTTCATATGGGCTTTGCCTATTGACTTAAAAAAAGCTTTGCAGTTCTCTATCAATACCTGATCGGAAAAAGACGCCTTTCCTACCAACTGGTGGACCAGGGGAAATTTAGCTTCGGTTTTCCACCGCAAGCTACCTGCCTCAAATTTTTTAACCAGTTCCTCCGGCTTCGGCGAGATAGTGCCGGCCTTCGGATTAGGCATCAATCCTTTTGGCCCTAATACTTTGGCATATTTGGCCAGTTTGGGCATAAAGGAAGGATGGGTAACCAGAATGTCAAAATCAAGTTTACCGGCTTCTATACCTTCAAGGAGCTTGTCATCGACTATCCTTACCCTTAAAGTCTTTCCGATGGAATGAGGCATAACCAATTCGCCCTTTAATCCCGCCGAGTCGGTGTTGATATGCAGTTCGACCGATTCGTCAAACTTGGCGGTTTTCAGTTGTTTGACCAAGGCAATCGCTTCTTCAAGGGAATATCTTTTCGTTTTATCGATCATTTTTTTTATTTTTTGATAGTTTTTGCCGCGGTTTTTAACTGGAACCGTCTTTTGTTTTTTTTCTTCATTGTTTTTTTCTTTTGACTTTACGGAGCTTGTTTCTTTTTCTTCCACGACAGTTTCTTCTTTTTTACGGCTTTTTTTCTTTTCTTCTGATTTGGCCTTTTGTTCTTTTTTTTGTTTTTCTTCCACGTCCTCCAAACCCAAAACTCTTGTTCTTATTTTTCCCATATCTACAATTTGAATTGTTAATTATTAATTTTAAAAAACGACAATATTTGTCATCAAGCTTTTAAACCGCATCTATACCCATTGACCTGGCCGTTCCAGCTACTACTTTGACAGCCGCTTCCAGATTATCGGTATTTAAGTCCGGCATCTTCTCTTTGGCTATCTCTTCAAGCTGAGCCTTGGTGATTTTGCCGACTTTTTCTGTATTCGGTTTTCCCGATCCCTTGGCCAGATTAAGTTTTTTCTTTATCATGGCCGATACTGGCGGCAACTTGGTGATAAACGTAAAACTTCTGTCTTCGTAAACGGTAATAACGGCCGGAATGATCTGGCCTTTAAGCTTGGCTGTCCGAGCGTTATATTCTTTGATAAACTCCATTATAGGAACTCCATGTTGACCTAAAGCCGGCCCAACCGGAGGGGCCGGAGTCGCTTCACCGGCCGGAAGATTAAGTTTTATCAGTGTTTTGACTTTTTTTGCCATATTTTTATAATTTAGCTACTTGTAAAAAATCAAGCTCTACCGGCGTTTCCCTGTCAAAAATCGACACCAAGACCTTGACTTTACCCTTTTCTTCATCAATCGTCTCAATAGTCCCTAGGAAATCGGCAAAAGGACCTTCGGTTATCTTGACGGCTTCGCCGACGGAAAATTTGGTTTTGAATTTAGGTTGTTCTTGCTGGACGAACTTCATAATAGCATCCACTTCTTTATCGGAGATCGGTGTCGGTTTAAGTCCGGCGCCGACAAAACCGGTGACGCCTTCAGTCGTTTTGACGACCAACCATGAATCGTCATCCAGAACCATTTTTACCAAAACATAACCCGGGAATACTTTTTCGATTGCCTTTGATTTTTTTCCTTTTTTGACGACCACTATCTCGCGCAAAGGAATGACTACGTCAAAAATTTTATCTTCAACGCTCAAGCTTTTTATCCTTTGTTCAAGAGCCTGTTTGACTTTGTTTTCGTAGCCGCTCTGGACATGCACCACATACCATCTAGCATTCACAGATGGAGTGGGTTTTGCGACAGGAGCGCTTTGCGAAGCATCAGTTTGAACTTGATCCATATTATATTAAAGCACAAATTACAAATAACAAATCACAAAAAAATTCAAAAGGCAAAAAGTACAACTTAAAAGTCAAAACTAAGTTAAATTTGGTAATAAACTTTTTAATTTTGAATTGTATTTTTGAATTTTGAGTTTTAACTTTTGAATTTCAATTGTGAATTTGATGTTTGTGATTTGAATTTCTTATTTATTATCTTAATTTAGTTATCGTCTCTAGCCCTTTAGTCAACAGAACATCTATTATACCGATGTAAACAGCAATAATCAAGGAGATCCCCACAACAATCGTGGTCAATCTTATCGTTTCTTTTTTGGTCGGCCAAGTAACTTTTTTTAACTCTTCGATTATGCCGTTTGCGAAGTTGGGAGAGACCAGTTTGTTTTTATCCATGTTTACGTATTTTAACATATATACTATTATTATGTCCAAGGAAATCATCCATTCATTGATCTTGATTGCGGTCATCGCCCTATCGTTCATCTTTCCCAAAACTAACCTAATAGATTACGAGTACGAGATCTTTGCCGGCCTGTTTGTCCTGTTGTTTTTAAGTAAAAAAATACTAGCGTATACCAGTTCCGCAAAATCACGGTTGCTTGAGTCGGTCGTTTTTACTCTGACTACCCTCCTTATCATAAATACGACCGGCGGTACGGCTTCTCCGTACTTTTTCCTCCTGTTTTTTTTGTTGTTTTCCCTTAGTCTACTTCTTGAACCGGTTATCTCGGTCACCATGACCTTAACGCTGATTATTTTTTTCCTGACGACACTTCCCGACAATCAAGATTTTAAGACCTTGATACCGATCTTCTCCCTTGCCTTTTTGACCCCCTTTGCCCTATTTATGGGAAAAGAGTATTTGGAAAATCAAAAATCAAAAATAAAAAGTCAAAAGTCAAAGGAAGATACCTTTCTTTTCCTCTCTCTTGTCCTGAAAAACCATCTGAATAACATAAAAACAAACCTTGATAACTTCATGGGAGACCACGAGTTGCATCAGATAAAAAAAAGCGCAAAAAGAATGTCCCAGCTTATTGAGGAGTTTGAAAAAGAACAGACTTAGCAAATAAAAATCACAAATTACAAAGCACAAATCACAAGAAAAAGTCAAAATGTTTAAAAGACTGATTATTATAATTCTTACCGTCGTTTATTTTATGTTTGGGGCGGGAAAGGTAAGGGCCGGATATATGGAATCGAGCGGTTTCCGCATCCAGGGAGGTAACGTCAATATGGGTTCTGACAACATGTCGACGCCGGGAGCCACTCTTTCGACCACTCTGGGCCAGTTGGCCGCCGGCAAGTTCGACAGCGACGGCTATATAGTTAAGGCCGGTTTCCAATATATCCATTCGATCGTACCCTTTACCTTTTCCATATCCGACTCAAGAATCGACTTCGGCTCAATCCTTAATAACGAGCCAAAAACCGCGACTACCAACCTGAGGGTCTCGTTCGGCGGTGCCGGCAACTATCAGGTGACTGCCGCCGAACTGGGACGTCTCGGCACGCTCTCTGGCGATTATATAGACAACACCAGTTGCGACAACAGTGATTGTGACGTCTCAACGGCCAGCGTCTGGGATCTGGACACCACCTATGGGTTTGGATACAATATTGACGGAGAAGATATTCCGGCCACCTATACCTCCTGTTATCTGACCAATAGCAAACTCTGTTATCGCCCTTTCCCCGATACCACTTTGCCTACTCCGACTCCTGCCGCCGTCATCATGAGCAGCGATCACGTTACCGTCGACCTAACCTCAAAACCAAAAGATATAATCCATGAATCAACCGTTACTTTTAAACTAAACGTAAGCAGCGCCCAACCGGCCGGCAGCTATCAAACCGTCATTAGTTTTATCGCAACACCGTCATATTAAAATTACAAATTACAAAACACAAATCACAAGAAAAACTCAAAATGTTTAAAAGACTGATTATTATAATTCTTACCGTCGTTTATTTTATGTTTGGGGCAGGAAAAGTAAGGGCCCAACAAACGATCTTATCAATCTCTCCCCCATTACTTGAATTATTTATTAAACCGGGGAAATCCATATTGATTGCCTATACCTTACAGAATCTTGGTGATCCTAATATTATTAAAACAAAGGTTATGCCCTTTGAACCCAAAGGCAATCTCGGCAACATTGAAGTAAAGAATGAGTTTTCCGGACCGGTTCGCTTTAATCTTGACAACTCCGACATAGCCCTAGAGCAATCTTTTTTTCTGAAAACCCGTGGATCACAACAGTTGCTTCTGCGGATAAGAGTGCCTGAAGGAGCTCCAAACGGCGATTATTATTATACTTTGTTGGCTGAAACCGAACCGCCACCGGCCGCCGAAGGAATTTACTCATCTGGAGCAAAAGCTACGATCGGAAGCAATATAATCATTACCGTTACCGGTTCGGGAAATGTTGACGCCGTCGGTAAGATTGCTCTTTTTGACGTATTGCCCCGTTACAAATTAAGCATCATGGGAAAAGTTATTAAGATTTTTGACAGTAACGATCCAGTACCAGTGGTCATGTATTTGGAAAATCAGGGGAAAAACTTCATCAAGCCCAACGGCAAAATCAATCTTCGGGGAAACTTCGGGGAGACGGCCGAGTATGAAATCGTTCCGAAAAACGTCCTGGCCGAGTCTCAGCGGTTGCTTGTCGCCACGCCTTCAGCCCAGATTGATTGCAATCGTAAAGACAAGCCGGATGTTTTTTGCGAAAAACCGATATCACTCCTTATAAAAGGATTTTTTTTGGGAAAATATCAATTAACCGGCAGTATCGTCCTTGGTGAAAACGGATCGACTGTCACCGCTTCAACCTCTTACTTAGCCTTGCCATTAAAATTTGTTTTTGCCTTAGCTGTCGCCTTGCTGGTTGCCTTTCTGGTCATAAAAAAAGTAAGGTCAAACCAGGAAGACTGATTACCAGAGCATTTTCTCATCTGAAAGCTCCAATTTCTTTACTTTGTCGACTATAATCCCTAGACAGATTGGACAAAAAATATCATGATTTTTATGTGGAAAAATTAATTGACGCCTGCCGCCCGATAATAAAGAAGGTCCGTAAAAAATATTGGGTTGAGGCGACGATTATCCTCTGCGCTTTGTTTATAGCCCTGATTTCTTTGGCGATGTTCTTGTCAAGCTGCTTTTCTGCCGACAAGCCGTTTGCCGAAAATATCGAAAAAACCTTGAAGGTAGATAATACGGACGTTATTGTTGTCGAGATAGCCGGAGCGGTGAAAAAACCTGGAGTATATGACCTTAAGCCAAACCAACGCCTTAAAGATCTGTTGAACCTGGCCGGTGGTCTTTCGGAAAACGCTGAAAAAGGTTATTTTTACCGAAATTATAACCAGGCGCGCTTGATATCCGATCAAGAAAAGATATATATTCCTTCATCCTGGGAGATAAACGCCGGCCTTTTCCAGGAGAGTGTCCAGAACTTTGACTATTTGTCTCCAAAAACGATGTCTTTTTATCAAGAAACCGATGATAATCCGGAGATAATCAATATAAATACGGCTACGATCGAAGAGATCGACACTCTTCCCGGCGTCGGCAAAAGTATCGGACAAAAAATAATCGATCATCGACCCTACCGGAGCATCGATGAACTTTTGGACAATAAAATCGTCAACACCGGAGTATTCGAAAAGATAAAAGATTCAATCAGCATAAATTGAGCCAAATTCAAATATCAAACATCAAATCCACAGTATAAACTCAAAAGTTAAAAGTCAAAATTCAAAAATACAAGTTAAAACTTAAAAGTTAAACTTATTTTTTACTTTTGAGTTGTACTTTTGCCTTTTGAATTTTGAGTTTTAAGTTTTTCTTGTGCTTTGTAATTTGTAATTTGTGATTTTATATATATATGGATCCTTCAGTTTTTACGACAGTGATAGACGGTTATCTTCCCGAACCTCACTCTTCTCTTTTAAACGGAATTCTATTTGGCATCGATCTCAAAACGAATAAGATTTTTTGGCAACAGTTGAAAGCGGTCGGATTAGTTCATTTGGTCGTTCTTTCTGGGAGTAACATCGCCATACTGGCCAGCATAACCGGCAATTTAACTCAAAAATTTAGCAAATCGATCTCATGTATGATAACGGTATTTATAATACTGATTTTTATAGTTTTTGTCGGTCCCCAAGCCCCAATCATCAGAGCTGGCATTATGGGAATATTAACGGTCGTAGCAATTATTTATGGGAAAAAGTACAGTGCTTTATGGGGATTGATATTATCGGCTATCTTTATTACTGTATTCTTCCCTGATTGGTTGAAAACCGTTTCTTTTTATCTCTCATATTCTGCTACTATAGGTTTAATATTATTTGGAAAAGTCAGTATTAAAAAAAACCATAATAATTTAATTGATAATTTATTACATAAGATTTGGGTTGAACTAAAGCCTACAGTCATAGCTCAGCTTTTTACCACTCCGATCATATTCGTATATTTTAGACAGATCTCTATTATAAGTCCAATAACCAATCTTTTAGTCGCGTTTACAATCTACCCTTTGATGGTGTTCGGTTTTATGACGGCTGTTTTAGGAAAAATCAGCTTTGGTTTGGGCTTAATTCCTTCATATATATGCTATGGGTTATTAAATTATCTTGTATTCGTTACCGAAACTTTATCCGCCCTTCCTTTTGCTTATGTTAATTTACCATGAATCCTGAATCGGTTAATAAAAAAATATTATTATTCTCGTTGTTTTTTTCGACATTAATTATTATTGCGACCGTTTTTAGGGTTTACGACAAAAAAACAAAGATAGTTTTTTGCGATGTCGGCCAAGGTGATGCCGCCTACATAAGGATTGGAAACAGATATGATATTTTGGTCGACACCGGACCCGATTCGAAGATCGTTGGTTGTCTTGGCCGACATATGCCTTTTTACGATCGGAATATTGAAGTGATAATCATCTCTCATTGGCAAAAAGATCACTTTGGCGGACTTGACCATGTTTTGCGGCGGTATCATATAGATCAGATTTTTTTCAGCGAATACTCTCTGACCCGGTCTTTCAAGAAAATAAAAGAAACGCTTGTAAAGGATAAGGTTATCTTCGACAAGATAGATGACAAGACCGAGATAGTTATCCCTCCTGAAAACAGGGTAGTTTTTTACTGGCCAAGGTCATCGTATATAAATCTTAAAGACGGCAATTCTTATTCTTCGGTTTTTGCTTTTCAGGAAAAAAGTTTTAAGGTCTTGTTTACCGCCGACGCTCCAGGATATCTGCTTAATAGGCTGTCAAGACAATATGATTTAAGAACCAATGTTCTTAAAGTACCCCATCACGGCTCAAAAAACGGACTAACCGGATATTTTCTCGGGTTAGCAAAACCAGACCTGGCAGTGATAAGCGTCGGAAAAAACAATATCTATGGTCACCCGGCTAAAGAAGTTTTAAATCTTCTTAAAGCCTCAAAAATCTCAATACGCAGAACTGATGTTGAAGGCGACATTGTTATAAATCTCAAATAACAAAACACAAATCACAAGAAAAAGTCAAAAGTTAAAAGTCAAAATTCAAAAATACAATTCAAAATTAAAAAGAAGATTAACCTCAGACGACCTGCGAGGTCGCGGTTGTACTTTTGTTTCACCCGTCAAAGCTCTTGAGCGAAGTTAGACCTTTTGAATTTTGATTTTTGAATTTTATTTGTGGATTTGATGTTTGTTATTTGAGGTTTAGGCAAGTAGTATGCTTTTGATCTCTTTGAAAATATCAAAAGCCTCCCGACCGATCCACTTTTCCCCAAGCAACTCTGAAGGCAACCCGGGATCCTGACGCAAGATAGTCACATATTCGCCGATTACCTTTTGAAATTTCGATGGCTTGTCCAGATTGGTCGACAGAATATCGTGCCATCTTTTAAAAAGCTCCCGGTATTTTTTGTCAAGTTCTGACTTAACCCAGACTTTTTCAATAAGCAGTTCGCGATCGCCAAAGACGTGCTTTGATTCAAAGGCTTGGATGTACTTATTTTCTTCACGTCCGTCAGTTATTTTCCTAAGTTGATCTATCACCGGATGGGGAGTCAACCAAAAAGATCTATGCCAAGGTCCGAGTCCCCAACCCTGCATCTCTCGTCTTAAACGATCGCGTATCTCTCTTTTTTTCTCGGGAATCTCATAGGAAATAACTCGCCACTGCCCATCCCAGATGTCTTTAAGATACCGAAAAAATGGGAACTCCAAGCATAGTTCGTAAAAACCCAGATCGGTCAGTTTGTAGGCCGAGTTCTCATCTGCCTCTATGGCCTTTTCTTTTATCAATCCGGCTATGGTACTTTTTGTTTTTTGGTTAAGCGACAAATCAAATATTTTTTGGATATTCTCATCAAACTTTACGAAGGAAAAATCCACGCCAGTTAACAAAAACAGGATAAGTAATATCTTCGTCCGTCTCTCTTTAATTCCCATACAGGGTACAGAATAACAGACGAAAAAAATCTTGTCAAGAGATAAAAAATATTGATAAAAGCCTATTGACAAGAGCCTTGTTTTAGATTAATGTTTTTTTATGGGGAGGAAAAAATCGGGTTTATATAAAACAGTTATTTTTTTGTTTGTTTTTTTCCAATTTTCCTACATTTTTTTTGCCAAAGCCCCTATATCGGCCGATACCGCCTCATTGACTTCTGCCTCCGTCACCCTAACGAATAACAGGATGTCTTTTAAGGGAGGGATAACCGCTTCTCCGGAGTCGGCCGGAGCAACCACTGTTACCATTGACTCAACCGGATCCGATCCCGACCGAAACACGGCTAACCTGTTTCCTAATGATACCGTGTGTTTTACCGACTCAGGGGAAAACGGCTGTAAGGGAAATCGCAGTTATACGGTAAATACCATTCCGGGAGGAGTCACCGGTACCACTTTTACCATGTCCCCGTCCCTCACTACCGATCTGGCTTCGTCTGACTATGTTGTCGCCTCCCAGTCCGGTAGCATGCAGATAGCTTTTACCACCGCCAACACCGTTCCGATCGGCGGCTCTATATATATTACAATACCGGCAGTTGACTCAACCAAAACCAATGACGGTTTACCTGACAGTAACAGCAGTATCGCCACCAATGGTTTTGACGCCAACGGCCTTCAAGCCTCGGATATCACCGTTACCGGATGTACCGACGCTTATTGGTCAAAAGCCTTCAGTGTCGGCGACGCTTCCAACGATCACAGGATCACTCTAACCAGAACCGATGCCGTCTGCGCTGCCTCATCGGCAATAACCGTAACCATCCCCGACCTTGTTAATCCGGCCCCGATCCAGGGAAGCAACAACCAGGGCCAGGCCGATGTCTATACCGTCAGTATCTTGACCAGAGACGGAAGCAATAATACCATTGATGAAGTAAACGCCGATGTAGCCGCTATCGAAGGAGTGTTGGTCTCGGCGACAGTAAAACAGACCATCACTTTTACCGTTGCCGGAGTAACTACGGCAACAACTACCTGTGGAGCCGTGCCGGATATAGAATCAACCGCCACCACCGTTCCTTTTGACGTCTTAACCGCCACCAACCAATTCTATAATATCAGCCAAAAACTGAGCGTCAGCACCAACGCCGATGCCGGTTACAACGTCAAAGTAGAAGAGCTTGACCAGATGGGGCGAAATGGAGCTGCCTGCACCGGAACGACTCCGGCGGCTGACGGTTATACCTTTGGCTCTTCCACCTGTATCAGAGACACCGTTTGTGACGGCGGCGCTTGTGACGAAACGTCCGGATACGAAGACGATTGGGAAACGGCTACCAACAATGGTCTCGGTTACTCACTGAAAAACTTCAGCGGCAACGATGCCGCCTTCCAGCATAATGTTGTAAGCGGCAACTGTACCGGTACGGCTGACAGCGATTTTTGCGCCAAGCAGCTTCCGGATACAGTAGGTAGCGAAACTAAACAAACTATTATGTCTAATAATGCCCCGGTTTCCAGTTCGTCTGTGTATGTCTGTTATCGATTAAGCATATCTGGAACTCAACCGGCCGGATACTATTACAACAAGGTTAGATATACGGCTACCGCCACCTTTTGAATATGAAAAATAAAATATTAGTCACGTTCCTTTTTGTTTTATTTGCGACCGTTATTTTTGTCCAGCGATCCCAGGCTCAAATGGTCTTGCCTTTAACGGTAGCTCCGGCCAGACAAGAGCTTTCTTTAAATCCAGGAGACGAAACAGCCGCGGAAATCAGTTTTTTCAACAGATCCGACGTTCCCTTAACCGGCATAATCAAAAAAGCCGACTTTATCGTCCAGGGTAAAGAAGGGGCAGTAGAGCTTATCGAAGACCCGAATCAGATATTTCCGAAATATACGGCTTCGGCCTGGTTGACCTTGCCTTACGACCGTGCCTCCATTCCGGCCAACGACAAAGTTACCTTCCAGGCTAAAATAAAAGTGCCGTTTGACGCCAAACCGGGAGGAAGGTATGTCTCTGTATATTTTGAACCGAACTTCGGAGCGGAAAATACCAATAACCAAAAAGCGGCCGGATCAAGTGTTAGCCCCAGGTTAGCGGCTTTGATATATATAAAGGTCAGCGGCAACGCTTTTGAAAAAGCTATCTTGTCACGTTTTTTTGCTCCCTCTTTTTTCGAATACGGCCCGATAAAAATCCAAACGGAGATCCTTAACCGGGGTGATTATCATGTCAGGCCAAAAGGGGTAATCACCGCTATGGATACTTTTGGCGGCGTTGTCGATCAAGTACCGTTAAAAGAGTTTAATGTCTTTCCTGACGCCTCAAGAAGCTATGTCAACGAACTGGGGACAAAATGGATGTTCGGACGGTACAAGATCAATATAGCCGCCTCCTATGGAGATCGCGGCCAGGTACTGACTTCATTCATATATGTTTGGGTCTTCCCTTGGAAAGCGGCCCTGATTATCGTCTTAGCCATAATCATCGTCTTTATCCTGCTCAGAAGTTTATATAAAACCCTTATTAATAAAGAAACCAATCTCGAACAAGAGATTCAAAAAGAAAAAGAGGAAATCGAAAAACTGAAAGCCGAGTTGAAAAAACGTAAAGAATAACCGACAATGACATTATGAAAAGCCTAGCCGGTATATACCTGCTTTTTTTTGCCTTTTCTTTTTTTTTGCTGAAAAACAGCTTGTACGGCCAACCTCCGGTTGTATCAAGTGTGCTTGGGACAAAAAGCGTATCCAGCGAAGTTGACCTGTCCGCGTCGGTCGGAGAAAATCGCTTTAGCCTCTTTGGCTACACCTCCCCCTATGGCCTGGTCACCTTCGAAGGCGTAGGCGTATTCGACCAAACATACGCTGATAAACAAGGCTATTTTGAGTTCAAAAACCGATTCTCTCCCACTTCGCCTCGTGAGGCTTGTTTAAGCGTTAAGGATCAATTCGGCCGGGTTTCTACCCCGGTATGCCTACCTTCGTTTTCCTCACAAAAAAACATCAATGTCGGACCGATAATTATGCCACCGACCTTGTCTTTGAACAACCCGCAGGCCGGCAGCGACTATTATGTCGGAGATGAGGTGATTCTAAGCGGTCAAACTATCCCCAACTCCCAGGTAAATCTGTCTGTGTTTGCCGGTGAACAAAAAGGTCTTTCCTTGATCAAATCGGCCGAAGCTTTCAGTCTGCCAAAATTTGACTCAAACTCCGACGCCGAAGGTAATTTTTCCGTCACCCTGCCATCATCCGCCGTTAAAAATTACCGCCTATTTGCCCAGACAGACTACAACAATAGCCAGTCTCCAAAAAGCTTGACGCTTAATTTTAACATCTTGCCGATATGGATGATCATTATAAATCTCTTTTTCATGTTCTTAAATTTGATTAAATCGAGGTTCTTGGAGCTTCTTATCTTGGCTGAGATTATTATTTTAGCCTCATATTTTCTCAGACGATATCTCCATCCTTACCATCTTAAAAAAAACAGGGCTTTAGCCTTAAAAAACAATCTTCTTCCCATCATCTACGCTCCACCATCGATTGTCTGAAAATACTTTGAGGCCATATGGAGCCTGCTTCAATAAAATGAAAGATGGGCTTTTTGGGGGAGTTTTTGACCGTCTACGATCACTTCAAGATAATACTCCCCAGCTTTTGTGCTTGAAACATCAAAAACAGCCTTGCCGTAGTTATCGGTCTGTCCTTGGATTGATTCTATGTTCAAGGCAGAATCTTCACTGACGTTAACTTTTTTACCCATGACCCCCAAACCTTGATTATTTAACACAAAGACCGTTATTCTAACCTTTTCCTGTTGTCCGGCTTTAGCCCGAAGCGGAGTCGTAAAAAGGTAAGAGTTATCTACGGAAAAACTCAACTGGGAAACGCTGGCTCGCCCAACAAAATATTGAGCTTCATAAAGCCCAAAAAAAACCGAGAACATAATTAAAACTGCAAGAAAGATAACTATAAAAAAAATATTTCTCTTCATAATCATGCTCTTTTATAATAGCCAAAATGTTATGTATTTGTCAAGTTGTGAGCTTATCCTTTGCTATAAGATATTATTGGTAGTATTAATAGTAAAAAGGAGCATCAGATCAATCTAAAAATAAATATAAATATATTAGCAGACAATGATAGTATATGCTAAACCGACTGTTTTATGTCGCTGCTCCCTATTGATAAACTCAAATAAATCGACTAATTCGCAAAACAAATTTGATTCAATACTTTATTTTAAAAATGTCCTGCCCTAAACGAAATTAGGTAGAAAAAAATCCCAATAAAAGGTTAGTCAATATCAAATGATTTTTAAACAATAGTAAAACTATACTGTAACTATATTATAGGTTTTATGATGCATATTGATATATATAAGTAATTAAATAATATCTGCGTTAATTGTATTAAATTTAATTAAATTATTATATAAGATATATTTAGCCTCACTCAAGATCAAGCCAACGAACGTGAATAACTATATCAAACTATACACTAAATACCTCTTGACAAACTTATTATTATTGTTTTAGTATGAAATTATATGGAGAAACGGTATAATCTTTATAATCTTGAGGCCTCATTTAAAAAATACCTGCTTGCGGAAAATAAAAATAGCCTCACCATAAAAAATTACCTGTCCGATCTTCGTCATTTTACCGGTTGGCTTATATTCAAATTTCGTATCCAGAACTCGGATTTTGACCTTGAATCAAGAATTTCCGAGATATTTAGCCTTGAAACGATTACCGAATATAAGGCTTATCTCGTTGAAAACAGACTTCCGGCCAAAACCGTCAACAGGCGGCTCTCGACTGTCAGAAAACTCTGTTCTTTTTGCATCTCCCAAGGTTGGATTAAGGAAAATCCGGCCAAACATATCCCCAACTTCCAATCTGAGGCTGAAAAAACCGGTTTGATCGAAGAATACCGTATGTTTCTTATTAAAAAAGGCTTAGATAGCCAAACTATTAATAGTTCACTCAGGGATACTGAGGAGTTTTTATCATTATAAATTTAATTAAATTATGAAAACACTTGTCTCAAATATTATATTTAAGGCTTACCAGACCCTTAAAGATTGGTGCGATCCCGCTGCTTGCGGAAATCCTTATACCGTAAACGCCGATAACCTCTCTTCTTCCGGAAAATCCTTATTTTTAAGGAAAAGAATTTCATGGAATTAAAGTCAAAAATAACCAGGGAGCAGCTTGTTAAATATCTTCATTCACTCCGTGAAAACGGAGTTTCTTTGTCTGACCTTGAAATCAAGACGGCTAATGTGGAAAACTTTATCGATTGGGCTTACCAAAGAAGCTATCTGAATAAAGATGTTTTTAAGCAGTTAAAGAACGAAATCGCTAATTTTAAGCTTAAACCAAAAGAAGCTGAAAAAACCGTGCCTCAGATTCAAACGAAAAAACCGCCTTTACAGCGTTATATAGCCTTCTTAATCTTAGTTATCTTTATGTCGGCTTTGGGAGCCGGCATATACTCACGTTTCTTTGCTAACACTAAAACTCCTTATGCCTATCCCAGTTCTTTTACCTTCCCCGGAGTCACTGCAGGCACAAAAAGAACCTTATCCTTTCAAGGCCGACTTACAGACAATATCGGCAATCCGATCACCACAAAAACCGACGTTGTCTTCAACCTTTATAATGTCTCAACCGGCGGTTCTTCTCTCTATACGGGATCTTGTACGGGCGTAGGTGGTATCAGCCCGGATCAAGATGGAATATTTAATGTCTTAATAGGTTCTGACTGCGGCATGAGCGCTATAGACAGTTCCGTGTTTACAAATAACGCGACCGTGTATCTTGGAATTACAATCGGTACCGATGATGAGATGACTCCGAGACAACAAATTGCGAACGTCGCTTATGCAATGAACGCCGAAACACTTCAGGGCTTACCACCGGGTAATACTGCTTCAACTATTCCATTTATCAGTAATCAAGGAGATCTGCTGATCGCGGCTGACGCTCCCGCCATAAGATCAATCAACACCTCGGCCAACTTTGCCCTAACCAGCGCCCAGACGATAACTATAGCCTCGGCCAGTACCGGTGACGTCGTCCTCCAAGCAACCGAAAGCGGAACGATCAAATTCAGAACCGGCGGAGACACCGATCTTAATAACAGAATGGTAATCGATAGCGCCGGCCTGGTCGGTATCGGCCTCAACCCAACCCAGGCTCTTGAGGTAAGCGGCAATATTTATGCCAACACCGGACAGATTCGTCTAGGAAATTTTGCCTCAGCTCCGGATAACATAGGTTCAGGATCGCTTTACTACAATACCGATACCAACAAAGTCTATTACTATAACGGCGTAAGTTGGGCAGAAATGGGAGCGGGAAGTGCCGGCGATTTTTGGAATCAGGCTCTTGGCACAATCTATCCCAAAAACTCAACCGTCGATCTCCTTATCGGCGGCACTTCAACCGCCTCGGCCAAGTTCGCCTTCCTTAACGTTAACTCGGGAACACCGGTCGCTTCGGTGGCCGGCAATATCAGTTTAGCTTCAGATCCGGGTACGGTAAGGAACATCTCTTCAACCGCCGGTAATGCCTTAAGTGTCAATAACCTGACTATCGGCAGCAACGGCGTAATCACATCAGGAATATGGAACGGTACTGATATCGACATCTCCGACTATACTAATTTGACGGCTACTTCAGGCATAGTTTTAACGGACGATCAACTTACCCATTCAATCGCCAACGGCTATAAACACATGCCTGCCGACGGATCAGCTAATCAGATA
This sequence comes from Candidatus Roizmanbacteria bacterium, assembly GCA_012798265.1. GTDB lineage: Bacteria > Patescibacteriota > Microgenomatia > UBA1406 > GWC2-37-13 > JAAZNM01. The sequence goes on from JAAZNM010000005.1 coordinate 155,431, forward strand.
CTACAATACTCCTCTGCCGGCACGGCCAAATGGATCACTGTTTCCGGTGATATTTCTATTGCGGATGAGGGCGGTGTGACAATCGGAACTAATGCCGTTGACGGGACAAATATTTCTTTGGCTTCAGAAGCGGCCGGAGACATAATGTATTTTGATGGCACCGATTGGGTAAGACTGACAAAAGGTACGTCCGGCCAAGTACTCCATTCGGGAGATGCCCCTTCGTGGGGAGCAATATCTTTAACGTCTGACGTAACAGGAATTTTACCATTATCATCCGGTGGAACGAACAAAAACATGACTGCCGTTAACGGTGGCATCGTTTGGACCGACTCCGATTCAATGGAAGTTACTGACGCCGGAACTCCGGGTCAAATACTCCAGTCAAGCGGTGCCGGAGCCCCAACCTGGGTAGACGCTTCGTCAGTCGGCGAAAATTATTGGAATATTGATAGCGGAGCTCTTTCCACCAAAAACTCAACCGTCGATCTGCTTGTCGGTGGCCAATCAACCGCCTCGGCCAAGTTTGCTTTCATCAATGTACTTACGGGAACTCCGACTGCTTCGGTGTCAGGGACAACCGGATCAACTTACCTGACTGCCGACGGCACCCTG
>JAAZNM010000006.1 GCA_012798265.1 Candidatus Roizmanbacteria bacterium
GAGATAAGTCATGCTGCCTACTATATAGAGGACCAGACCCTTTTTGTGGGAGTCGTCTCCCCGGGTCAGGTGGACACTCAACTGCCCCTAACCGTTTCAGACAACCTGAAACACGTCTATCGCTACCATTTTTATGTCTCAACCGCAGGCGGCAAGGACAAGGTTCTTCCCGAACCTGTCCTACATCCCATTGACCGCAGCCAACCCTTCCTGCTTGAGATAGGTGGCGTCAGGGGAGAGTAAAGAATAGATATTTAAAGGGTAAGTTGACAACACTATCTTTGTTTATTATAATACCTAATTATTAGGATACCTAAATATTATGTCGGCTAAATTAATCAACGATAAGGTTATCAGAGAAATATTCAAGGTCTATCGTAAGATGCGTCATCAAATTCCTTTTAAATCCAAGATGACCTGCTTGACAATTACCCAGTTTCACGGTCTGGTTATCTTAAAAGAAAACAAGGAGATGTCGATGAGTGAGATTGCCGAAAAATTTAACGTCGCCATACCGACAGTAACCGTTCTTTTTGACAAGTTAATAGATCTTGGTTATGTCGAAAGAAAACATAACGATAAGGACAGACGCATAGTCAAAGTTTCCTTAACCGACAAGGGTAGGTTGATGATCCAAGAAATAGACAAAGAAAAAGACAAAAAAATAAACCTGATATTAGGTCGTTTGTCAGATTCCGACAAAAAAACCCTGTTAAAAATTCTCGGAAAACTTATCTGAATCGCTTATGTTAAATTTCTTAAAAAGAAGGTGGTATGTATTTTTGATACTGGTGTTTGCGGTCACAATTTTTTTTGCTAGACAAAGTACATCAAAGGCAACCGCTAAAAAAGAAAACGGTTATACATTAAAAAGACAAGATCTGAAGGAATATCTGTCTTTGTCGGGGGAGATTGACGCTGAGGAGCGGACGGTTTTAAGGTTCCAGTCGGCTGGCCGGCTTAACTGGGTGGGTGTCAAAGAAGGGGATTATGTCAGAAAGTACCAGGCGATAGCGTCACTAGACCAAAGAGATCTCAAAAACAAACTTCAACAAACTCTCAACACCTTCGTCAAAAAAAGATATGACTTTGATCAGTCCCAGGATGATACCGAACGGATTGGTGATCAAGTCACCCGGGAAGCCGGAGACAAGATGAAAAGAATTTTGGACAAAGCTCAGTACGATTTGAATAACTCAATTATCGATGTCGAACTGGGTAACCTAGCTTTGGAATACTCAAATTTGATAACTCCCATAGAGGGGATCGTGACGCGGGTTGATATCAAATACTCCGGCGTGAACATTACGCCGGCCCAGGCAGAGTTTGAGATAATCAACCCGAAAACCCTTTATTTTTTGGCAACAGCCGATCAGACAGAAGTGGTGAAGTTGAAAAACAAAATGTCGGCAAAAATAACCATGGATTCGTATCTCGATGACGAATTTGACGGTCAGATACTCGATATAGGATTTATTCCTAAGACCGGTGAGACCAGTACGGTTTATAAGGTTAAGATAACTTTACCCAAAGACGTGGGTGAATCTCAGTTCAAGATTGGTATGACCGGCGATGTTTCGTTTTTGGTCAAGGAAAAAAATAACGTTCTATCAGTGCCTTCGCAATATATCAAAAACAACGGTGACAAAAAATACGTTTGGACAAAAGTTAATGACAAAAGACAAAAAACTTATATAAAAACAGGTGAAGAAATAGATGACAATACGGTAATTATCTCCGGCCTGAAAGAAGGCGATACGGTCTATGATTAAACTAAAAAATGTTTGGAAGGAATACCCCTTGGACGGGACGGTTTTTACCGCCCTTAAGGACATAAATCTGACCATAAAGAGCGGTGAGTTCACCTCAATTATGGGTCCGTCAGGCAGCGGGAAGTCGACTTTGATGCATATGGTCGGTCTTCTGGATAAACCTTCAAAAGGTGAGATCTTTATTGACAACAAAAAAATTTCCGACGTCAACGATAATCAGCTTTCGGATTTGAGAAACGAATATATAGGTTTTGTTTTTCAACAGTTCAACTTGCTTAATAAATTGACGATATTGGAAAACGTTCTTTTGCCCACGGTTTATTTGAGAAAAAAATCAAATATTGATTTTCAGAAAAGAGCGCTTGAATTGATTGACAGGTTCGGCCTATATGAGAAAAGGCATTCTTACCCAAATAAAATTTCCGGCGGTCAGCAGCAGCGGGTGGCGATCGCCCGAGCTTTAATCATGGACCCCAAACTGATTCTGGCCGATGAGCCAACCGGCAATCTCGATAGTAAAACAGGTAAAGAAATAATGAAACTTTTGACGGAGCTTAACGAAAAAGAGAAAAGAACGATAGTTATCGTTACTCATGACCCGAGTATTGCCGAGCAGGTAGAAAGAGTGGTTAGGATAATCGATGGTCAGATAATATGAACTATTTTGCGTTTATTGTCAAATCGGCTTTGTTTAATTTTTCAAGAAGCAAGGGGCGGACTTTTTTGACGTCTTTGGGAATTTTAATCGGAGTGATGGCCGTTGTTCTCTTGACCGCTTTTGGCTTGGGTTTGAAAAAATATATAAACGACCAGTTCCAAAGTCTTGGTACCAATGTCATAAGAATAATGCCCGGCAAAGTGTTAAGCGGGGGCAGTTTTAACGGTTCCTCGATCGGAAGCATCCGTTTTGACGAAAAAGATGTCAATAACCTGAAAAGGATAAGAAACTTGGAGTCGGTGGCTCCGATATATACAAAATCAATAGCGGTCGATGCCGGCAAAAAGAAAGAGGATGCGACTCTCTATTCGACCTCGGCGGAAATTTTCAACATTCTTAATTTCAATGCCCAGTCTGGAAAGATTTTCGATAAAACCGATGTTGATAAAAGAAATAAAATAGCGGTTATCGGTCCGAAGATAGCCGACAAGCTTTTTGGCTCCGGTGATCTTGCTTTGGGAAAAAACATAAAGATCGACTCGCAAAGTTTCAAAGTCACCGGAGTTCTTGAATCTAAAGGAGGCGGAGGATTCGGGGGACCGGATCTCGATGCCTTGGTTTTTATTCCTTACAAGACGGGTTTTGTTTTCAATACAGATAAAAAATTTTTTATCATTACCGCCAAAGGGAAAGAAAACATCAGTTTAGATACGGTCAAACAGCAGATCCAGACAGTTTTGTTGAAAAGATATAAAGAAGACGAGTTCTCGGTTCTTGAGCAAACGGAGATATTAAAGGCGGTAACTTCCATTTTTGACGTGCTTAATATGGTTTTGGTTGCCATTGCGGCCATATCACTTGTCGTCGGCGGTATCGGAATCATGAATATAATGTATGTTACGGTTACTGAGAAAATAAAAGAAATAGGCATAAGGAGAGCTCTGGGGGCTAAAAAAAATGATATCCTTTTTCAATTTTTGGTCGAGGCGGTTATCCTGTCGGTATTCGGCGGTTTACTCGGTCTTGGCCTTTCTTTTTTCATAATACTTCTTATTCAGAAGATATTTCCTGCGTATATTGATGCGCAGGCGGTTTTGTTGGCCCTGGGAGTTTCAACCTTGATCGGAGTCGTTTTTGGAGTTTTTCCCGCCAAACAGGCGGCTGATCTGTCACCGATCGACGCGATCAGATATGAGTGAGCCACAAAGTTCATCAAGATATTTCTTGGAAAACTTACCACTTTATAACTTGATGGACTTATGTCTGGCATTTAGGGCAAAAAAAACTGCTGCGTCCCCCATGTTTTATTCTTGTTATTCGGCTGTTACAGTTTAAACACGGTTGATTTTCTCTTTGGTAGACTTTGAAATAATTCTGTTGGCCACCCTTGCTGGCGTCGGGAAGGATAAAAGCCTCGTCAGCTCCGGAGGAACCTTTATGTTTTAAGCCTTCCAAAATAATCTTTTTGATCGCCAGATAAAGTTTATTTATTTCATGGTCGGTCAGGCTGTTGGATTTCCTTAAAGGATTGATGCCGGCGATAAACAGGGAGTCGTTGGCATAGATATTGCCGATACCGGCCATCTTGTCCTGGTCGAGAAGGAGGATTTTTACAGGCCTGCCGGATGACAAGACCGCTTTCTTGAAATAATCAAGGGAAAAATTTTTATCCAGTATGTCAAGCGAATCGGGTACTTCCGGCCGGGAAGATACTTTTATCCAGCCGAACTTTCTGAGATCGTTAAAAAACAAGACCGAACCGTCTCGGAATCCGATGATTATCCTGGTAGTTTTCCCCGGCATCTTACTTGATTGCGTAAAAGGAACTTTGTTTTTAAATACGGCCCTGTCTATATTTTTTGAAAAAAGAATCTGACCTGTAAGTTTAAGGTGAAAGTTCATATACAGGCCGTTTTCCGTCTTAAAGGACATTACTTTACCTTTTCGTTCAAGAGCCGTTATTTTTTGTCCGATAATACTTTTAGGGTTGCCGAAGAACTGCTTTTTTTCCAGGATCCGGATAGAGGTAATGGTTTTTCCGATAATCAGAGGTTTGAGATGGCGGCGGATTGATTCAACTTCCGGCAGTTCAGGCATTTTTTTTATGGTTTTGCACAAAATTCAATATCTGCTCCCTGAAATTTTTAGAAGAGTATGTTTCTGCGGTCTCTCGGGCAGTTTTTCTCATCCGGATGTACTCGTCTTCGGAAAGGTTTTCCAGTTTGCGTATTTTTTTGACAAGGCTGTCTGAATTCGGCACATCGAATAAAAATCCGTTTCTTTCTTCCCTTACCGTTTCGACAACTCCACCGGAGGCATAGGCGATAACGGGCAGGCCGTAGCCCATCGCTTCGATCGGAGCAATCCCAAACTCTTCGTCGACGGCTGAGAATAAAAAGGCTTTGGCGTTTTGGAATAACGCAGGCAACTGTTTATCTTTTATGTTGTTCAAAAACTCGACTGTCGGACCGGCAATTGATCGTAGATAGGCTTCATCACGGCCGCCCCCAACGATTTTAAGATTGAATTTGAGTTTGCCAGCCGCTTCTATAAGGACATCTATTCTTTTTGCCCGGGCAAAACGGGAGACGGTCAGATAATAGGGAGCGGAAGGGAGACCACCGGGGGTGGGTTTTTCTGGGATATTGACCGGAGGATAGATGACTTGAGCATCGCGCCTGTAAAATTTTTCTACCCTTTTTTTGGTTTCTTGCGAGTTGGCGATAAAATAATCGACTCTTTGTGAGGAGAGGTAATCCCACAGCCTCAAATTATGGTTAATTAGGTGTCCATAAATCTTTATGGGCCAGTATCTTTGCCATTCGATGGCTGTCTGATAGTAATAAAGATAACGCGGCGGATGATGAAGGTAACATATATGAACGGTCTCCGGTCTGGTAACCACACCTTTTGACATATAAGAGCCAGATGAGGATATGACTAAGTCGTAGCCTGTAAAATCAAAGGTTTCCCAGATCAAAGGGGTTATAAATCTTAAAGGAGAATAAAGTTTTTTCAACAGCGGAACTTTGTCCGCCCAAGAAGTAACGACATTCCACCCTTTGAATTTTTCAGCAAACTGTCCAAGGGTTTTTTTGTTGTAAAACGATGTGAAAACGTCGGCTTCGGGAAAAATTTCCTTTAGGGCAACCAAGACCCGTTCGGCTCCGCCAAATTCCTGTAGTTGATCATGGACAATGGCAATTTTCATGTAATAGATTATAATTTAAAAATGACCATTTTTCATTCTTTAGTTTTGGGAGTTGTTGAAGGGATAACTGAATTCCTACCGATATCTTCTACCTTTCACCTTATATATTCGAGCAGGTTGTTGGGGTTGGTCCAGACTGATTTTACCAAACTTTTTGAGGTTTTTATCCAGTCGGGGGCGATCTTTTCGGTGGCGATTCTTTACTTTAAAGAATTGAAAGATGACTTTGGTTTGGTCAAAAAAACCGTCTTGGCTTTTTTACCGACCGCCGCCGTCGGCTTAGTTTTGTACAAAACAATAAAAAATATTTTTTTTGAGGCCGATTGGTTGATGTTGACGGTATTTGTTATGGTCGGCCTCTGTTTCATAGCCGTTGAAACGTTAGTTAAGACGGACAAAATAAAGTTAAAAAAACCGTTAAAAACTTTTACCTTCAGGGAAGCCCTACTGGTTGGTTTAATCCAATCCTTGGCGGTGGTTCCGGGAGTGTCCCGGGCCGGATCGGTCATACTGGCGATGATGTTTTTAGGCTACAGAAGAAGCGAAGCGGCCAAATTCTCCTTTATCCTTTCCGTTCCGACGATACTGTCAGCTTCTTTGTTTGATCTGTACAAAATGCGTAACCTGATAACAAATAGCGGTAATAATGGCGTTCTTTTGTTAGTCGGCCTGTTTTCCGCCTTTGTTTCCGCTTATCTTGCTGTAAGGTGGTTAATCGGCTATCTGCAAAAACACGATCTGCAGCTTTTTGGCTGGTATCGGATCTTGCTCGGAGTCATATTGATGATTCTCTAAGCCAGTTTGGTTAAAAACATTGATATAATTAGCTTATAATAAGCACCTATAGTTCAACGGATAGAATGTGGGCTTCCGGAGCCTAAGATGCGGGTTCAATTCCTGCTAGGTGCACATTTTCTTTTAATTCGGGCTCGTAGTTCAGTTGGTAGAACGCCGCATTCGCATTGCGGAAATCAGGGGTTCGACTCCCCTCGAGTCCACAAGGCAATAGAAATTTGATATACTTTTGGTTAAAATTGGATCTGTAGTTCAACGGTTAGAACGATACTCTTATAAAGTATAGGAGAAGGTTCGACTCCTTCCAGATCCACTATTAAGCCGAGGTAGCCAAGGTGGTCACGGCGGGGGTCTGAAAAACCTCAGATGTCAGTTCGACTCTGACCCTCGGCACACTAGAATTTGTTTCCGATTTTAATCGGAATTACAAATTCTTGTGTCCCCCAAACAAACGTTCTTTTAGACGTCGAGTAAATAGCGATGAGTTAAGTTGAAGAGTAAGTTGCGGAGGACAAATAGGTTAACAAGCGGCGGTAGTTCAGCGGTAGAATGCCCCGCCAACTGGCGGGGAGGTCACGATATAACTTTATGATCTTCACAACTTATATTATAAGAAACTCTTTTACTAAAAGATTTTATATTGGATCTACTAACAACTTAACTAGAAGAATAAGTGAACATAATAGGGGTCAAACTATATCTACTCGACGAAAAGGCAAATGGGTATTGGTTTATAAAGAAGAGTTTAAAACAAATATTGAAGCAAAAAAACGCGAAAAAATGATAAAATCCTATAAAGGAGGTAATGCGTTTAAGAAATTAATAGCGGCGGTAGTTCAGCGGTAGAATGTCTCCTTGCCAAGGAGAAGGTCACGGGTTCAAATCCCGTCCGCCGCTCACGGTCTATTTAATCAAAGAAAGAATTTTTTTAAACGCTTCTTGGTCTGATTTATAGGTAAGAGTTTTTTTTACTTCATCTTGGGAGACAAATTTGACATCACTCATTTCCCAGTCGTGGTTTTTGATGTTTCCCGAGACGTATTCCATTAAAAAATAATATACGGTTTTATCGACAAGATAATCCTGAAAACGATATCTATACTGGGTTTTGATGGGTTGATTGTTGACTATTTTTGCGGTTACGCCGGTTTCTTCCCTGACTTCACGAAGAGCTGCTTGTTCCATAGACTCGTTGCCGATTTTGTCGCCGATCAGGCCTTTGGGGAAAACCCATCCCTTGTGAGCCGAGTGCTGACTGATAAGCCACAGGATTTTTTTATCTTTTTTATAGACAATGCCTCCGGCAGAAGTTTCATTTTTTACTTTCATTATCCAGTAATTATATCAAGATAATATTCTTATTTTTTAGGAGGTTTTTTGTAGTATTGTCCGCCCATCTCATATTCAAAAATGGGTTTTCTGATCGGCCCTAAAAACATCTGATGAGCAATCGCTTTTAATGATTTGTAAAGACTTAAGAAAAATCCCTCCTTTTCGAAGCGGCGGCTCGATACATAAAGGATGGGTTTGTCAAAAACGGCAAATGTGGCTCCTGATCGGTAGGCTCTTTGGGTTATATCAAAATCTTCCCCGAAAACTATAGTGTCGTCAAATCCCTTCAGTTTTTCGAAAAGGGTTTTTTGCATGATCATGCATGGGCCGTTGGCCGCCGGTTTTATCTTCTGGAAGATGGTCATATTCATATTGAGCAAACCCAGGACGAGTTTTCCGACAAAGCTGTTGGTTTTAGGCCGGTTCCATACCGTCATCATGTTTAAGTTATATTGATTTATTCTTTCATTGACAATTTTTAGGAAGTCGGCCTCGACTTCGACATCGGCGTCAAAAAATATTAACCAATCGCCTTTGGCTTGGGAGGCGCCATAATTGCGGGCGGCGCTGACGTTTTTGGTCTTTTTTTGGATGAATCTGAAGTATAAAATCGGTTTAGCCGCCGTCTCGACATATTTTTTGGTATTGTCGGTAGACAGACAGTCGGTTACGATTACTTCAAAGTCGCGATATGTCTGTTTGGCCAGGCTCGATATCAATATCGGCAGGTTAACCTCTTCGTTTAATGAAGGAATGACGACCGAGAATCTATGGTTGACCATATATTAAAGTATATACGACTGTCAGACCAATTGAGACACAATATCTTCGTAAAACCGTCTTTTTATCTTCATTGTTTCGGCTGGCTCGGGGTTGGGCGGTCTTTCGAGCCGTATTCCCAAGCCTTCAACCGGCCCCATGGGGATATTAAGAAAACCGAATGTCACCGCAAGTAGCGTTTCTTGTTCTGTAAACATTAATGTAGCCGCCCATCCGGGTGGCAGCCTGAGTTGGTTTTGTTGCGACAAGGCTGCTATCCGGGAAGTTATATTGTCCTGGGGCGCATCGGGTTTAAGAGTAAAAAACTGTTTGTAATAATCTTCGTTAAAGCCGTTAAGGTCTCTTTGGAGCACATAATCTATGATTTCGTCAAGATCTGAGTCAAAAATCTGACTATGCATGTTCCTTAGTCCCCAATGTATTGTCAGCGACAGCTTTCTCCAAAATTCGATAAAGTCGTTATTGAAATCATCCGGAGTGAATCCTCTTAGATCGACAGTCAGTCCCATAGGGTCGAATCTGACAAAGTTATCCGGCCAGAATTCTGGCAGTATGTTAAAAGCCAGAAGCTGGCCGATCCGATCGGCAAAAGTCATGCTTAATTGGCTATCCCATTTTTGGCTGTCTCTGGCTTTTTTGACATCATCCGAATTGAGGTGACCGATCTGGTCATCAAATCGCCAAATATGGGAATGGGGGAAAAGAACCGACATAAGTCCTTCTCCTTTTATGCATCCGGCAGAGTTATTGACTCCCCAGAAGACATTGTGTCCGTTTTCGCCGAAAAGCTCGATTATTTTTCTTTGGGTAGCGACATTTTTCGAAAGCAAATTTTGGGGAATATCGGTAAGAGCCGGTATGTTTTTATTGGACCCGTTGAAATGAATATGCATAATATCCAAATTTCCCCAAGGCGAGACAGGGACCACGTAGGCGCCGTGGATTTCTTTTAATAAATTATTATCAGTCACATCCAATCTCCTCTGGTTATTCTCGGTATCAATAGTTCCCAAAGGTATATCCGGCTCGGAATCACGTCTAGCCAGTAGTTTTCCGTCGATTTCATGAACCGGTCTTAACCGGCCCGCTTCCCTGTAAACGGCAAGGGCGTTAGGCAACATAGAATTGATACAGGTTCTTTTGTCGGCTTGTTGATAAAGCCTTTGTATCTGGATATCTCTTAAGTTTTGACGGGGGCATACGACTATATTCTGAGGATTAAATGCTTCAATCGAAGATGTTTGATAACCGTCTTTTTTTTCTGCCGGCATTAAGGAATATATAGAGTATTTTATTGAAAAAGTCAATCACGAGGCTAAAGTTGTTTATTAGCCTCTGATAAAGTAAAATAATTAATATTTTGGTGCGTTGGCGAAGTGGTAACGCGGCTGTCTGCAAAACAGCTATGCGCCAGTTCAATTCTGGCACGCACCTCAACTTTTAGGAGACGTGTCGGAGTAGTTGATCGAGCTGGTTTTACTTGTCCTTCGAAGCCTTGTGCGAAGGAGGAAAAACCGGTAAGGAGACGTCGCATAGTGGACGAGTGCGCCTGTCTTGAAAACAGGTAGAGCTGCAAAGCTCTCGGGGGTTCGAATCCCTCCGTCTCCGC
>JAAZNM010000007.1 GCA_012798265.1 Candidatus Roizmanbacteria bacterium
GTGAGCTCGGTGGGACTCGAACCCACAACCAACTCCTTAAGAGGGAGCTGCTCTACCAATTGAGCTACGAACCCTGTGCGCGCGCATGGATTTGAACCATGGACCCTCGCGATGTGAACGCGATGCTCTGCCGCTGAGCTACGCGCGCTTAAGCATAACGTTTACTTATTATACAATTTTCAATTGTATTTTTCCCAAGTTTTATTTAGAATTATTTGTTATGAATATCGTCAAAAAGATAATCGGGTTTGTCATGGATATCTTAGAGACGATAGTCTTCATTGGTTCGCTTTTTATAGTCGTCTACCTGTTTATCATGCAACCGAATCAAGTTAAGGGAGCTTCGATGGAGCCGACTTTCGATTCGGGAGACTATATCCTGACCAGCAAAATCACCTATAAATTCCGTACTCAAAAAAGGGGTGATGTGATCGTTTTTAAATCGCCCAAAAACCCTGATGTCGAATATATCAAAAGGGTTATCGGTCTGCCCGGAGACAAAATCAAGATCCAGGAAGGTAATCTTTACATAAACAATGCCCTGATCCAAGAAAATTATATCTCCGCCAAAACCAACCTTTGGGAAGGTGGTTTTATCAAGGAAGGCGAAGAACTTGTCATACCCGATAAAATGCTTTTTGTCATGGGCGATAACCGACCCAGGTCTTCCGACTCACGCGAGTTCGGGCCGATACAGGAGGAAAGCATTATCGGTTTTGTTTTTTATCGTTATTATCCGCCGAACAAAACCGGCTGGATAAAAAATCCTTTAGGCAGCCTTAACTTAGATCTTGCCAAGTAACAAGCGCAAGGTAGATGTGGTTTTGGTCACGTCACCCTTTGTTTCAATAATTATCTTTCCCTTAATTCTTGTTTGGACTATATCAATTTTCAACCCAGGGTATTTGCCGGATATTTCCCTTATGTACTTTTCCTTTTCTTCTTTATTAAGATGTTTTCCCTGGCTTTTGATACCGTATAAGATTTCCCTAACCAGATAATCGGTCTGGAGAACACTTAAATTACGACTGAGTATCTGCTCGTAAGCCATGATCATCTGATCCTCGCTGTGAAGACGGGAAACGATAAAAAGATGGCTTATGGTAATCAGTTTCGAATAATATCCGTCGACGACGAGATCAGGTAACCGATTGAGACGGAGGACATGGCACAGATAAGAAGGCTTCATCCCGAGAAAAGCAGCCAGATCCTTGATCTTAACGCCTTTTTCGCGGATCAGGTGTTTGATCAGTTTAGCTTTGGATATGAAGTCTTCCTCTTTTTTTATTTGGCTTATAAGCTCTCCGTTACCGTCCATATAAGATTAGTGTAGCACAAAAAAGGAGTTTTTCAGACCACAGACACGTATCTTTCTCCGGCTTTTTGATAAAACTTGACCTTTCCCTCTTTGGCGGCGATTATCGTATGGTCTTTTGACAGATAAGTACCAAGACCGGCATTGAAGTTCGAACCTCTCTGTCTGAGAATGATATTACCAGCCTTTACCAATTGACCGCCAAAAATCTTCAGACCCAATCTTTTCGATTGGGAGTCCCGATTGCCTTTTACGGTTTTTTGCGCTTTTGTATGTGCCATATAAGAGATTAAATTTTATCGATCTTGATCTGACTGAGTTGAGGTCGAAAACCCCTCACCTTTCTGTATCTGACTTTGGCCTTGAAACGGGCCACCCTAAGTTTGTCTCCTTGGAGGTTTTTGATCAATTCACCCGAAACTTTGGACGTAAGCAAAGGCGTTCCTACCTCAACCGTTTTCCCGTCATCTTCAAAAACAGCCAAAGTGTCAAACTCAATCTTGCTTTTTTCTTCAGCCTCTATCTTGTCAACATTGATCGTCTCTCCTTCTTTGACGAGATACTGTTTGCCACCGCTTTTTATAACCGCAATTTTTGCCATATCCATAAATTATACTGAAAAAGTCCAAAAGTTCAACTCCGATTATCAGGGAATAGCGCCAGCCCAATCATAAAAGACATAAAAGCGGATCCGCCGTAGGATATAAGGGGCAAGGCGATGCCGGCAACCGGAAGCACACCCAGATTCATACCGACGTTGACTATGATCTGAAAAACCACATAGGTGATGAAACCTGCATAAAACAAAAAAATGCTTCGATTTTCCTCGTCGCGGCTGTTTACGTATTTGAGGAACTCTTTAATCATAAAATAGACCATAACGGCAAATAGGGAAAGGACGATAAAGCCTCCAAAAAAACCAAACTGCTCAACCAAAGAGGCAAAAGCAAAATCGGTATGGTTCTCCGGCAGAAAATAAAACCTGGACTGGGTACCCAATCCCAAACCTCTGCCGAAAAACTTACCCGAACCGATGGTGATGACCGCCTGGATCATATTGTATGAAACTCCTTGAGGATCGGTATGAGGGCTGACAAAACTCAGCAGCCTGAGTTTTTGGTATGGCTTCAGTATCAGCCACCCTAAAGGAAGAAACATAACCAAAGTCAATCCCAAATTCATAAGATACCTGTTGGGCAGATCGGATAACATGACCATAACTAAAAAAATCGCCCCGTAGACCAAAGCGTTTCCGAGATCGGGCTGTTTGAAAATAATGACGAAAGGAATGACAAAATACATCAATGAAAGCGCAAAAATTACCCTTTTATTGACGCCTATATGTTTTTTTGCCAGAAACTGACTGAGGAACATAATGAAAAAGACCTTGAGTATTTCCGATGACTGGAGATTAAAGAAATATAAGGTTAACCAACGGCGCGAACCCTTGACCTCAAGTCCGACGAAAAAAGTCACGAGAAGAAGGACTATCAACAACCAGTAAAAAAGATAGCTATTTATCTCAAAATATCGCCGCCCCACCTTCTTTACCACGAAATATACGGTCAAACCAGCGACAAGATAAGCCAGTTGATTGTAGAAGTAGGCTTGATTTATGCCAAGAAGACTTAACAAGCCAAAAGAATAGATTAAAAATACCGGCAAAAAAATTCCGATCATAATTCGACTTTTAAGGTAGGACCAAAAACCAATTGGTCGCAAGCGACTTTACCGATAATCTGTTTTTTGAAATTTTCAAACTCCTCAGGGACTGTCAACCTGATCTTTTTTTCGGGGCTGATCGCCATTTTTTTTCTTTCTTCCTGGATCTGACGGATAAGATCCCTAAGTTTGCCTTCCTTGACCAACTCCGGCGATAATCGGGTATCAAACTCTACTGTTATCTCCTTATCCTTATCAACCGATTTAAAAATGATTTTTTTGACGTTTAGTTCTTCGACGATAAGCTTTTCGTAGTCGGCCGAAAATTTTTTCGATAAAAACCGGCGGTTTTCCGGCAGGAATATCGTCGATAACGACAGAGGCTGACGGGTCTTTATTTTTATCTCTTTTCTGACGCGCCGGCCAACCTCCACCACCTGACGGACCAACTCCATATCGGTCAATATGTGATCGTCAACCTCAACCTGAATATCCGGCCAATAATCAAGGTGGACCGATTCTTTCCCAGTAAGATTGACGTAAATCTCATCGCTTATAAAGGGCATGAACGGAGATATCATGACTGACAGATTGACCAAAGCGGTATAAAGAGTGTTGTAAAAACCCGCTTTGTCTTCCAAATCGTTCGAATTGACCCAAAGGCGGTTGCGGCTTCGTCTTATGTACCAGGTCGACAGATCGGAAACAAACTTTTCTATCTCCAAAGACGCATCCTTGGCGTTAAAACCTTTAAGACAGCTCTCGACTCTCTCCTTCAAAAAAACCAGTCTGTTGATAAGCCAAGCATCAAGAACGTTATCGGGCAAGATCTTACGTGCGTCCGAAAGATCGGGTTTATCAAGATTGGCATAGTCAACAAAAAATTTGTAGCTGTTCCACAAAACCAGATAGAACTGGCGCCTGACTTCATCGGCTTTTTTGTAGCCAAACGGCAAGTTCTCCGCCGGATTATGCCGGACGAAAAGCCAGCGCATAACATCAACGCCGATTTTGTCGGCTCCTTCGTTGAACTCTATCGAATTTCCCCAGCTTTTATGCATCGGCCGACCATCCTCACCGATCAAAGTTCCGTAACCAAGAACGGTTCCGAAAGGATTGAGATCTTCCATAACCGTCGACATGGCGATCAACGCGTAAAACCAGTTTTTGAACTGGCCGGGAAAGGATTCGGTAATGAAGTTGGCAGGAATCCACCTGGACCACTCTTTTTTATCGGTAAGATACAACGGTTCACCCTGATTGTTTTCCTTGACGGTCGAATAAGCGACAATACCGGCATCAAGCCAGGGATTGCCGACATCGTCTATCCTGGAAACGACTCTGCCGCATTTGGAGCATTTTATTTTTATATCGTCTATATATGGTTTGTGGGGTGAACGTCCCTCAAACTGTTCCCAACCAACAACGGATCTTTCTTTAAGTTCTTTTTTTGAACCGATCACTTCAAAATGACCGCAGCCGCATTCGTAAATCGGCAAAGCCAAACCCCAGTATCGATTTTTTTTACTTATCAACCAATCGTGCATGTTTTTAAGCCAATCAAGCTCGCGCTCCAGACCGAACTCCGGCAGCCATTTTATTTTTTTGGCGACACCTATCATCATTTCCCGAAAAGTCCGTCCCTGTTTTGATTTGACGTCCATTGAGATATACCATTCATCCGCAACCTTCCAGACCAACTCGTGTTTACATCGCCAACAGGCGGGATAACGATGGGTATAGTTTTCTATCTTAAAAACCCACCCTTCCCCTTTCTCGAGATAGTCAAGGATCAAACGGGGGTTTTTTTTGGCGTTTTTACCAGAGAAAGCGCCTAATCCGGAAAGATAGTCGGCGTTGTCGGCTATAACAGGAATCATCGGCAATCCCAGTTTTTTCCCGAGTTTGAAATCTTCAACTCCGGCGCTTACCGCCGTATGGACCAAACCAGTACCTTCGGTAATTGAGATAGGCAAAATGGTATCGTCGGTCGGAATAACCCGATGAAAGGTGTCGGGATTGTCCGCGGCAACCTTGGCAACCGCTTCAAGGTCGTCAAAAGGACCTCTGTATTTAAAACCAACCAAAGCTTTTCCTTTAACGGTCTTAACGACTTTATGCGTTTTTTTTGCAAACAGAGATTCAACGACTTCCTTGGCCACCCAAAGCAAATCGCCGTTTTCGTCCTGAACCAACGAGTAATCGAGTTTTTCATCGACAGCAACGGCAATATTAGCGGGAATGGTCCAAGGGGTGGTCGTCCAAACTACAAGGAACTCCTTTTTTTGTCCAATAATCGGAAGTTTAAGATAAATTGATTCGTGGGTAACCTCTTTATAATCTTCAGTCAACATCTCGTGTTGGGAAATGGCGGTTTCGCATCGGGGACACCAGGGTACCGATTCGTGACCCTTGTAAACCCAACCGTTTTCGTAACATTTTTTAAGGAAAAGCCAGATCATGTAGTTGTTCTCATCACTCATGGTAAAGTAAGAATGTTCCCAATCGGCGAAATATCCTAGACGTTTAGACTGTTCCGTTTGGATTTTGGCATATTTATTGACTCTGTCCTTGCAGAGCCGGACAAATTTGGCGATGGATTTTTTTTTGTCGCCGGGAACAAGGTTCTCTATCTCTTTTTTGTTTTTTATCTTAAGTTCTTTTTCCACTTCCACCTCAACCCAAAGACCCTGACAGTCAAAACCGCTTTGGAAACGCTGACGATAGCCAAGAAGGTTGAAAAAACGAGGCCAAAGGTCTTTGTAAGTCCGACCCCAGGCATGATGGACCCCCATAGGGTTGTTGGCGGTGATCGGACCATCGAGAAACGAGAAGTATTTTTTTGAACTACGATTTTTTTTTAAGTACTTGTCAACCACCCCATCCCCGTACCAATGACTGAGTTTTTCTTTTTCAAGCTCCGGGAAGTTGACGTTGTTGCTGACAGCCCTGAACATAATCTTTAAATTTTATCAATATGGCAGAGTTAATTCAACTTTTACCGAAGAACGTTTATTTTTTACGTAAAAAAGCGGGGATATCGAACTCTGAGTCCTCGGCCAGAAGATCTTCTTCACTCAAGTTTTCTTCCACCTCTTTTTCCATAGTCTCGATCTCGGGCTTTTCTTCCGATTTGACCGATACCGGAGTTTCTTTTTTAAACTGGAAAAGTTTGATCCTGTTTTGATCAAACTTGGTGGCAATTAGGGTAATTTTGATCTGGTCTATCATCTTCTCGTCGATAACGGCACCGAAAATGATATCGGCATCAGGATCGACGGTTTTAGCGATAATCGAAGCCGCCTCGTCCACCTCGTTCATCGTCAGATCGGGGCCGCCGACAATATTGAAAAGCACTCCTCGAGCCCCTTCTATGGAAACATCCAGCAATGGAGACGATATTGCCTGTTTGATGGCTGCCATAGCCCGTTTGTCACCGCTGCCTATACCCATTCCCAATAAAGCGGTGCCGGCATTGCTCATGATCGTCTTTACGTCGGCAAAATCAACGTTGATCAATCCCGGTGTCGTAATCAGTTCGGCTATCCCTTTAACTCCTTGATGAAGGACTTCGTCTATTTTGTTAAACGCTTCCAAAATCGGCGTTTTTTTGTCGATCACCTGCAAAATCCTTTGGTTAGGAACAACGATCAACGTGTCAACCTTTTCCTTGAGCTTTTCTATCCCTTCATCGGCAGTCAGTTTCCTTTTTGATCCTTCAAACTCAAAGGGCCGGGTCACCACCGATACCGCCAAGGCTCCTTGTTCTTTGGCGACTTCGGCGACTACCGGCGCGGCACCGGTACCGGTACCGCCACCTTCACCGCAGGTGATAAATACCATATCGACACCGCTTAGTTCCTCCTTTATTCTTTCTCTTGACTCCTCGGCCGCCTGACGACCGATCTCCGGATCCCCACCGGAGCCTAAACCTTTAGTGAGATTTTCGCCTATCTGAATCTTGATATTGGCTTTATTGTTAAGAAGCGCCTGAGCGTCGGTATTGACGGCAACGAAGTCAACCCCTTTTATCCCTCCTTCGGTAATCATCGACGACAAGGCGTTGCCGCCGCCGCCGCCGACACCGATAACCTTTATTTTTGCTGCCTGACCTGCTCTCGGCTTAATCAACATAAATTGATTAGGGAATAAACTGTTTAAAAAAATCTTTCAACTTACCCATCGATCCTTCTATCGACAGATCCTTGAATATCTTGTTAAAATTTTTTACCTTTCCTTCTTCGGACATTATATTTTTTCTTCCCGACAAAATCAACCCTATAGTTGAAGCGAAAGGAGGGGAAAGCACTTCGTCGACCAGACCGGTTACCCCTTCGGGAATCCCGAGCCTGATCGGTAGACCGATAACTTTTTTGCCCGTTTCCAGCATACCGATAGTCAAAGCGCCACCGCCGGTAATCACCAGACCCGACGGAATGTTTTGACCCATGGCCGATTTTTCTATCTCATCAAAAATCAATTTAAATATCTCCTCTATCCTTGGCTTCATGATCCCGTCCACCAAGGTCTTAAGTGATATCGAATCGAGCTTTTCCGGCAAGTTAAGCTGGGAGATCTGTACCTCGCCTTCTTTCTTCCTGAATTTAGCCAAGGCATCGTCCGAGCTAAGTTGTCCCAAAAAAAGCTTAACCTTCTCGGCTGAGTCAAGCGAGATGCGAAGACCGACGGCGATATCGTTAGTTATATTCTTGGCTCCTACCGGGATTGAGGACGAATAGGCTATCGCTCCGTCGGTAAATATACAGACATCTATCTTACCGCCGCCCACGTCGACCAATACGACACCCAGTTCTTTTTCGGTTTCCGTCAAAACGGTTTCGGCCGACGACAACCCGGAAAAAACGTATCCGAGATTGTTGATGCCCAAATCGTTAAGGCATCGATTAATGTTTTTCAGATTGGTATGGGAAGCGGTAATGATATGAGTATCGACCTCAAGCCTGACGCCGCTCATGCCGATCGGGTTTTTTATCCCGGGTTGGCCATCGACAATATAGTCGCGCGGTAAAACGTCAATTATCTCTCTGGTATTGGATATCGAGATTGCCCGGGCAGCATCGATGGCTCTCTCAATATCGTCATCGACTATCTCTCCTTGGGGATTGGCTACCGCGACTATGCCGTGAGAGTTAAATGAAGAAATATGGGGACCGCCTACCGTAATGTAAGCGCTGTTTATCTTGTGACCGGCCATTCTCTCGGCTTTTTCCACACTTTCCTCCAAGACACCGGTTACCTGATCGATGTCGACTATCAGACCTTTTTTGACTCCCCGGGAAAGTGTCTGGTTATAGCCGATTATCCTCAGTTCTCCACCTTCTTTTGCCTCAATGCCGCAGACTGTTGCAATTTTTGAAGATCCTATATCTATGCCGCAAATGATTTTCTCTGCCATTATATTTATTTAACTTTAATGAACGGTTTGTCAAAACGCAAATCAAGAACGCTGAAATCTTTCCCGTCAACCTTAAACGTCTGGATGATCGCATTCATCTGATAAGCTTGGATTGACAGATCTTTTTCCGTCGAAAACAAGATCTTCTTGTCTTTTAAATTTAATCCTATCATATTAAATCCGTTAATATCAATAGTATCAACAGTAAGTCCCAGATCTTCGGCCTTACTCAAAAAAAACAAGGAAGCCAGGATATCCCTGAGTTTGATATTCTCTCCGGGATAAAACTCAAAATAATTCAGCTTTTGATAGTAATTAATGATCGGATAATCATCTTCCTTTGTCTTGTTTTTGTAAAGGATGCGGCCATCGGCGGCCAGATGAAAAAAACCCTGATCGACCTTAAGAGACGAGATCGGCGTCTCCTCGACCACCGACAACAAAATCCCGTCAGGATATTCGCGGTTAAGCAAAATCTGTTTCAGGCCGGGATTCTTTTTCGCAAGCGATGCTCCGGTTTTTTCAGGATCGACAAAAAAAATATTTTTGTTTCTCAGTTCTTCCAACCCAAGGATCTGCCGTTTTCCGTTTAAACCGACTATCCTTATTTTTTTGACGGCAAAAAAATTGTTTCCCAAAAAAAATAGGGCAAAAAAAACGGCGATCAGGAAAATCAGGCCGAAGACTTTTTTACCCGATTCCCATCGCCTCGATAATTTTGTCAGCGGCATCTTGTTTATAGATAATGTTTAATTGCTTGTAGGCAGACTTGTAGTCGCCGAGTTTCGGCAATATTTTTTCTATCAAACGATAAAGATCAACGCTTTTTCCGTGTTCGTAAAAGATCTCAACGGCTCCCATCTCGTTTAGGATCTGGGCCTGTTTCTGCTGTTCCTGATGAGCCGACCAGGGCAATGGAATAAGAATAGCCGGCTTATCCAGAGCGATTAGTTCAAAAAAAGTATTGGCACCGGAACGACTGATCACTAAATCCGCCATGTCAAAAACGTAGCCTACCTCATCGGTAAAAAAATGTTCCCTGATAAAATAGTTTTTTTGTTTTTCCGGGGGCATAGCCGACCGTATCTTTTGAAGGCGGACAATATCGTCAAACTGTTTTACGTTACCAACCTGGTGAATGACTATATATCTATCAAGCAAAAGAGGAACGAGATCGCCTACCAACTGATTAAGATTATGAGATCCGAGAGAACCGCCGGTAACGTATATGACCGGCCTGTCCTTTTTTACCTCAAAAGGTTTTTTTACGGTTCTAAATATCTCTCGTCGTAAAGGATTGCCGGTGACGACGGTTTTATCTCCGGAAAAATACCCTAGGGTCTGGGGGAAAGAGACGAAAATTCGGGAAGCCAAATAACCGCTTATCTTATTTGCCAGTCCCGGATGGATGGTCTGTTCGTGAATAAAGACGGGTATTTTCTTAAGATAACCGGCGACTACGATCGGTAGACCAATATAGCCGCCGAAAGACAGGATTTTATCCGGTTTTTCCCGATAAACTATTTTCCAGGCTTCCCAAAAACCGCCGGGGACTTTGAATATATTTTTCAATGAACCAATGCTGAGAATCCGGGTAACCCTGCCGGCCGCCAGGTCGATAAATCGGATATTTCTTTTTTTTAACTCCTGATACTCCATCGATAGACTGCTTTCCGCCGACAAAGCATGTTTCCTGCCGACAAAAACAATCTCGACATTTTTTATACCCAGATCGATTATTCTGTCGATGACCGATAAGGCCGGTGTCAAATGACCACCGGTAACAAGTATTTTCATATAGGCTAATAAACTTTTGATTTTTTGGCGATATTAATCAATATACCAATCAAAGCAAAAGAAACCAAAAGATTCGAACCGCCATATGAAATAAAAGGCAGCGGAACTCCGGTCAGGGGCATAAGATTGGTCATGCCGGCCAGATTGATAAGGATCTGGAAATTGAAAAAAGCCAGTATTCCACCGGCGAGCAGGCGACCGAGACGATCCTTGGCATAAGCCGCCACTTGATACACCCTGTATATAAATATTATGAATATCGAGATAAGAATGACACAGCCGACAAAACCGATCTCCTCGGCAACGATCGCAAAAATAGAGTCAGTATGGGCTTCAGGCAAAAAAAGGTATTTTTGTCTCGATCCGCCGAAACCTATCCCGAAGAGTCCACCGTTGGACAAGGAAATTAGGATTTGATTTATGTGGTAGGTTATTCCTAACGGATCAAGGCTGGGATTAAAAAAAGCCGCCAACCGACGAAACCTATAAGGAGATATCTTTATGAGGAAATAGGAACCGAACACCGAAGCCGGAACAAGAAGAAGAAGATAATGAAGTTCTATTCCCGCCAAAAAATAAATAGTGATGCTTAAAAGAAAGATTATCGAAGCCGTTCCCATGTCCGGCTGAAGAATAATCAAAAAAATCAAGAGTCCGAGAAGTATTATAAAAGAGAAAAAACGTTTCCTCTCCCGGTTGACAAACCAGGAAGACAGATAGATTATCGAGGCAAACTTGGCCAGTTCGGTCGGCTGGAGATTAAAGAAACCAAAGTCTATCCAACGCCGCGCCCCTCCGGCTTGCTGGCCGACATGAGGAACCAGGACAAGAAATAAAAGGAATATCGTACCGAACATAATGAAAAAAGCCAGATAATAAAACTTGTGGTAATCGACAACCGACAAAAAAAACATCACTATTATTCCTAAGATCAACCAAATCGATTGCATCTGAAGATAATGGAAACTGTTGTCGGTCTCCCTTAAACTCCTTACCGCCGATGATTCAAAAACAAAAAAAAGCCCGATGGCCGACAGAAGTATCGGCAGGGTAAAGATCGGCCACAGGTTACTGCGGCTAGGTTTTTTTTTCATGTTGGCGGATGTAAAACTGAAATTGGTTGCCTTTTTCTTCAAAGTTTTTCCATAGGCTGTAACTCGGGGACGCGGTCGACAAAAGGCAGATTGTATTTTTGGGAGTATGTTCATAAGCAAAATCAACCGCTTGCTCCATACTGATCGTTTCAAGGATATTGAATGATTTTTCTTTTGATTTTGATCTGAGTATGGCCCTCATTTTTTTTCCGGATTCGGGGAAAAAAACGATGTTTGCGACTTTGTATTTTATCAATGTATCAATCAAGTTATTGAACTCATATCCCCGATCTTCACCGCCTAAAAAAATCGTTCCGACGCTCCCTAGAGTCTTGATGGCAAAGATCGTCGATTCGGGAGTGGTCGAAATGGCGTCATCATAAAATCTAATACCTTGAAACTCGCCCACCGGCTGCAGTCGATGCGGCAGGGCCTTGAATTTTTTTACGGCTGATGCCATAACTTCTTCTTTAACTTTCAGTATTCGCCCTACCGTTACCGCCGCGCAGACATTATCACGATTGAATGAGCCAACCAAAGGGATCTCCGAGTCAGCAAGCGGCAGGCTACTTGTAAAAGGTACCGCCTTGGATACGCAATCTTTTGACCATCGGGCCAATATATCGTAGGCGGGATTATAGATAAAATAATCATCTGCTTTTTGGTAACCGATAATGTTTTTTTTGGCTCGATAATATCTATCAACTCCTCCGTGATAGTTCATGTGGTCGGGAAAAAGATCAAGGACTACGCTTATGTGGGGCGAATAATTGATATCATCCAGTTGGTAACTCGACAGTTCGCAGACAAATACTGCTTCTTTACCGACCGACCAATCCAAAGCTTCGATCATCGGCTGACCGATATTGCCAAGCAGGTAAGTTTCCAGACCCGCTTCTTTGAGGATGGAAAAAATCAGACTGGCGGTCGTGCTTTTGCCTTTTGTTCCGGTAATCCCGATTGTCATATTTTTCTTATTGGCAAAAAACAGATTGGTGGCGGTCGTATAGGGAATGCTCAGATAATCTTTGGGAATACCTGGGGTTTTGATCGCCAGATCGAAGCTATGCTGCTCCTTTAAATAATCAGAGCTGATACTTTTGTCGGCTATGCCGCACTCAAGACCAGGATAAATTTTTTTCAAAAACCTTTCCGTTGCCTTACCCTCTTTCCCATAACCCAAAATAAGGATTTTTTTGCCGTTTAAATCTTCAAGTTTCATAAAGGAAGGGCAGAAAAAAATCTGCTTGGCATATTATTAACGTTATGGACTTCAAAAGCTTTGGTTTCAATAAGACCAATATCTTTTATCTTTGGTAATATTTCCGCCTCAAAAGCCTTCATGACGGGATCGCCGAAAAATTCTTTTTTTTGCCAGGCCAGATAAAAAGCCGCTTGAGTCTCTTCGAATGTTCCGACGCAATCAAACGGTTTTATCGATCCGAATCCGAGCAGATCCTGGTAAACACGCGTCAGATTCTTATCGGCAAACAGATTTCTACCAAAGATACCGATCAGGTCCTTTTTCGGCAAAAATGCTGAAAGGAGGGCGAACATGAAAGCACATTTGGGACACTCCCCACACCATTTTTTTCCCGGAGGCAGCGGATTGGTCGAACTGAAGTTCCGGTTGCAACTGGTGAAATGAGACAGGTATTTTCTGTAACGGACAAACAGAGATACGATCTTTATTTCGGACAGCGGCCTCAATAAGGAAAAATAGCCCACGTCGGGCGTAATATACTTTTTTACATAATCCTGGAACATCAACTCGAACTCAAGCGACTTACTCCACTGATGATTGATTTGTTGCCCGAGATACTCGACGTTTCCGAAACTGGCGCTGTATTCGTTTGAAGCGATAAAGTATCTATAATCATAGATTACCGCCGTCAACAATCCTAAAAAGGCATAGATGGCCGAAACCGGAACATGCCCTTTATATGTTCCTTTTAGTCTTAACAATTGAGGGCTCAAGATCCGCTCAAGAGTAATTACTTCGATTCCCAGTTCTTTTTTGAAATCTTCTCCGATAATCATAGCCGACCCTGGCTTAAGGGCCAAACCGGTAATCGGCAGTTTTTTTTCCTTAAGCAGTTCTGTTGAAACCAGCGAGTCCTTGCCGCCACCTATACCGACAAGAGACCGGTCGCGGCAAACGAAGTTTATTGGTTTGGAGACAATGTCACCAGAATAAGGAAAGTTTACCAAACCGCGAAAATCAATCCGGTTACGGAAAAAAAATTCACCCAGCCCTTTAGTGTAAACCGTGTTCCAAAACTCAGCTTGGTCGCTTGAAAGCGAGACTGATGAAAGTTTGATTTTTTTTGGACACAAAAGTTTCCAGTAACTGACTCCCAAAACCAGATGAAGGCTTTCCAATATTTTGGAGACTAGGGCCCCAGGCACCGACGAAGGCAAAGGTGCCGGCAGTTTGACGGCTTCGACAAACTCTTCCGCCTGTTTACCCGAAGCAATCAGGCGATAGTCGAAAAAAACCGTCTGTTTGTCGGGCGTAATCCGGTAACCATTGAACTCAAAGCTGTCTGCTGTAGACTGCATGCATCAATTATAGCCAATAAATATCATTTCATGAAGGCAAACATCAAACCGAGGATAGCAAAAATTATTGACATAAGCCATATTCTCATCACCACTTTAGGCTCTCCCCATCCCCTATACTGAAGCCAAAGGTGAAAAGGGGAAACCGGAACAATCTTTTTTTTCAAAAACTTCTTGCTTAAAAGTTGAACCAGGGAACTGGCAATTTCAATGACGAAGACCCCGCCGACTATGGGCAGAGCAAAGGCCTTGCCGAGGATAAGGCCGATAACGGCAAAGGTCGCTCCGAAAGACAAAGCCCCCGTATCTCCCATTATAAGCCTGGCCGGATAGATATTAAAATACAGAAATGCGAACAATCCGCCGATCCAGGAACTGACGAACAAAGAGGTAGGGACATCTACTATCGATCGGGCAACCACCCAAAAACTCGATACGGAAACCAGAAGAACTCCGCTTGCCAAACCGTCCAATCCATCGGTGACATTAACGGCGTTGGCAAAAGCGACTATGACAAAAGCGGCAAACAGTATATAGAACAACCAAAGATGGTAAACTCCCAAAAAAGGAACGTAAATTATATCTATCTTCAAGTCGTTATATAACCAGTAGGCAACGATCAAAGCCAGGATAACCTCGAGAATAAGTTTATGCCTAATTCTCAATCCGAAAAAATTGTTTTTTTTCCAAAAAAATATCTTGCTCAGGTCATCGTAAACCCCCAATAACCCGAAAGAAATAAAAGTGAAGCAGATTATTTTAATCTCGCTGATTATCGACGGATAGTTGCCGATGATCTTTTTTCCGAAAAGAGAAAAAAAAGACAAAAAAATGGAAAAAACGACCAAGGTGGTTATGATAATCAATAATCCTCCGCCGACCGGGGTGCCGGTTTTGCCGGAATTGAACCTGTCAAAGATGGGGGTCGGCTCGTCAAAAGCGTCTTTAGTCTTCTGGTCCGTCCGCTGCATCTTTATCCGATAAAGGAAATTTATGAAGGGAATTATCAAGGCCATATTGATGACGAAGGAAACGAAAACCGTAAAAAGGTATAAAGACATAGTCAAATTATTAAACTGATCATTAAAAAAGATTGATAATTTTCGGAATAAAGATCAAACAAGCGACGGCAAAAGCACCGATCGCATATATAAGCATGGCGCCGGCGGCGACATCCTTGGCCAATTTGATATCATCCCTCCACTTTGTATCGATCGCGTCGGTGGTGTTTTCGATAGCAGTATTAATCGTCTCAACAGTCAGGCCGATAAAGATCAAGGCGGCAATCAACAGATATTGGTCATAGGAAATCTTAAAAACCATCCCTCCGACAATCGCCAGACCGGAAAGAAAAATATGGATACGATAGTTAGGCTGAGTGGACAAGGCCCATTTCAATCCCTTAAAAGCATTTATAAAAGAAACCGTGTGTTTTTTTATCATAAGGAAATGGCGTGGGCAATCAAACCGGCTAATTTTGCCGGACTATGTCTCAAAATACTTCTTGTCAATTTGTCCGACTTCTCTTTTTTAAAAGAGGCGGTGTCGATAACGTCGCCAATTATCAGTTTTCCCGGAAAATTCCGGCTGTCTAAATTGTTAACAACCGGCTTTTCATGATGACTCAAATACCATTCTAGTATATCGCCGGGAATTTTTCCATCGTTGGCGACGACGATATCCGGAGTTCTGCCCAGATACCTTGACAGGTCTTCCAGATGGTCTTTGGCCTGATAGTTGTTGGTTTGACCCAGTTTGGTCATAAGATTGAGTATGTATATTATCTTGGCCGGCGAAGATACCAAACTCTCCCTGATGTTTTTGGTCAAAAGCACAGGGACGATACTGGTATAAAGATCGCCGGGGCCGATAATGATATAATCCGACTCTCTGATGGCGGCTGTCGCCTTGGGATTACTGTCGACCAAAGGATCAAGAAAGGCTTTTTTGATCCGTTGGTTTTTTTCGGGATTGCTGTCGATGTTAGCCTCACCCTTTATTATCTGTCCGTCTTCGTACTCGGCGCAAAGATGGGTTTTTTCCAAGGTCACCGGAATCACCTGACCTTTTGTTTTTAGTATGTAGCTGGCGTTTTTTATCACTTCGTTATAGTCGGATGAAACCTTTTCCAGAGCAGAGATAAAGATATTACCGAAATTGTGACCGTAAAAATCACCAGAATCAAAACGGTAAAGGAAAAGTCTCCTCCAGAGAAGCGGTGCTTCTGATAAAGCCAAAAGGCATTGTCGGATATCACCGGGAGGAAGGACACCGAGTTGATCGCGCAGTCTACCGGTTGACCCTCCCGAGTCCATCATGGAAACTATCACCGAAAGATCCAAGGGATGAACTTTAAGACCGGTCAATACGACAAAAGTGCCGGTACCGCCACCGATCACCGTAATTTTTTTCATAAGATATTCCTGTTTTTAACTGTCTTTCCCTGAAAGGAAAACATTCCGTCAGGTAGGTCTTTGAATATGATGCTGGCCGGTCCGATCTGACAGTTCTGCCCGATCTTGACTCCGGGAAGAAGGGAGGAATTGATTCCCACCTTGGTCAGTTTGCCGATAATGGCACCCAGTTTAACCATTTGGGTATTTTTGTTATCGCCGGCGACGACCGATCCGACGTTCTTTCCGTCAAAACGGAAGTTGGCGGTTACGGCTCCGGCTCCGAAAGAAACTTCTTTATCCAGAACCGAATCGCCGATATAGTTACGGTGAAGATAAACCGAATCGCCGATATAGGAACGGGCCACTTCGCTGTGACCGCCGATAAGACACCCTGAACCCACCTGACTTTCTCTTATTAAGCTGTAATCGCCGATAACCGTTCCTTCCCCGATCTGGCACGGGCCTAAAATTTTGGCATAATCGCCGATCTTAACCCCTTTTCCCAACCTGACCTTCCCTTCAATCAAAGCCGTCTTGGCTATGGAAACCGAACCGTCGATAAAACTTTCGCTCTTTTCCAAAAAATGTTTCATCATCGACAAAACATGCCAAGGGAACTTTAGCGAATACCAATAACCGTCGTAGGCGATAAACTCTTTACCGGAAGACCTGTTAAGCAATCGGTTCAAACCTTTTTCGTAAGTATCGTCGCTTTTTTTGTCGGAACGATCGATAACTTCAACCAACTTGCTAATATTGTCCACATAATCGAAAACCAACCTGACATAATCGGAGGGCAGATCATTCTCCCCGGGTTTTTCCACTATGCCGGATATCCTATCGTTCTTAAAGACAAAATATCCTCCGGGAAAATAGCGGTCCATTTTTTTTCCGGCAAGAATCAACTCCGGCTTACGGGCTTTTTTTTCCATCAGAACCTGTACAAGGCTTTCGGAAAAAACGTCGTTGACGTTCAAGATAAGCGACTCGCCTTTTATTGCGTCTTTAGCTGATAATATTGCCCCTCCTTGACCGGGAAGATCTTTATTTTGGATAACGAGCTCCAAAGATATCCTGTATTTTTTTGACCATTCCGGTAGCTTTTTTTTTATTTTTCCCTCTGAATCGACGCTTACGGCTATATATATTTTTTCGCCTATTTTGGAAAAAAAACCTATCTGG
This sequence comes from Candidatus Roizmanbacteria bacterium, assembly GCA_012798265.1. Taxonomy (GTDB): domain Bacteria; phylum Patescibacteriota; class Microgenomatia; order UBA1406; family GWC2-37-13; genus JAAZNM01. Next base: position 17,425 of record JAAZNM010000007.1, read on the forward strand.
TATTCCAATAGGGACACGCCGGCAAAAACGAAGCTCTCCTTTTCTTTTAAGGGCCAGAATCGGCTACCGTCTCCGCCTGCCAAAATGTAAATGTTTTTTATTTTCATACTTTTTTTATATCACCACCTAATCGGGTAATCTTTTCCACAAAGTCTTCATAGCCTCTTTCCATAATCGAACAACCGTTGACTACCGATTCTCCCTGAACCATAAGGGCGGCGATCGCCAAAGTCGCCCCTGCCCGAAGATCAGTCACCTGTAACACTCCTTCGTGCAACCGTTGGGGGCCGCTTATTTTGATCGCCTGACGATAGGTTTTGTTTTTGTCGTAATTAAAAAGAAAGTATTTTTCAGGATCCGAAACCTTGAGATCGTAGTACTCTATTTTCGCCCCAAGTTTTTTAAGCTCTTCTATGTAGGAAAATCTGTTTTCGAAAACCCGCTCAACCACCATTGATTCTCCCTGAGCCTGAGTCATCAATACTGTCCAGTTCTGCTGCCAATCGGTCATAAACCCCGGATGGGGCGAAGTTTCAACCCGGGAAGGCCTGATGTCTGCTTTGTAATAAAAACGGAATCTGTCTGGGGAGATTTTTTTTACCCCGCCGCCGACCTTAATCACTTTATCGGTAAACGCCTTTATCAGTTCTTCCCTAACGGAAAATATGGTTATGTCCCCTTTGGTCGCCAAAGCCAAAGTGGCATAAGTTATTGCCTCGTTTCTGTCGGTCATGATCCCGTAGGGCAAAGTCTGGACGAGCTTTTTTACCGGATTAACGACTATCGCGTTTTTGTCCCTTTTGATATCGGCGCCGCAGCTGTTTAAGAAATTAATAAGGTCGTCTATCTCAGGTTCAAGAGCGGCGTTGTCCAATATGATCTTGTCGCGACCGAAAATAGACAACAAAATCAAAAATTCAGTCGCCGTATGCGAAGGCTTTGGAAAACGGTAGCCCCCTTTCGGTTCACCCGACATAACTGCCCGGTAATAACCGGTGGTCGAATCGTAATCAACCTTAATATTAAGCGAACGCATCCCTTCGACGATCCTGTCTATCGGGCGAGCGCCGATACGGCAACCTCCAGGATTCGGAACATAACATTCTCTGAACCTGTAAAGAAGCGGGGCGAAGAACATGAAGGAAACCCTTATCTTTGATCCAAAAATCAAATCTATCTTATTTTTACTGATAGTTCGACCGTCGACGGCAACGGTGTTTTTTTCAATAAACCGACCCTTGCCTCCCAAAGATACGATCAGATTAAAAAGCTCAAAAACGTCGTTTATCCTCGGGATGTTTTTAAGGATAACTTCCTGATCAAACATTAAAGCGGCGATAATTATTTTGAGAGCGACATTTTTTGCGCCGGAAAGTTTGACTTCGCCCTTAAGCGATCTGCCTCCCTTTATAATATAAGCATCTTCCATAGTTATACCTGTTAAATAATAACCACCTCTTCTTTTAATTCTATCCCAAATTTTTTTTTGACGGTGTCTTTGATAATCTCGATCATCTTTTTAAGGTCGGACGGCGATCCTGATCCGTCATTCAAAATAAAGTTAGCGTGCTTGTCCGATACGTAAATACCGCCGACCCTGAACTTTTTTAGACCTGCCTTATCGATAAGATAGCCTGCGGACTTTGTCGGCAAACGACAGTCAAGCTGTTCTCGTTCGGATATGTTTTTAAAAAAACAGCCGCTGGAAATTTTTCCAAAGGGTTGGGTCTCCTTTCTGTATACCAATGACTCTTGGGCTCTTTTTTTTAGAACTTCAGGCGACTCTTTTTTAAATCTGAAAAGACCGTCAAGAAAGATCTCATGGCTATCCTGAATAAAACTATAATCATAACCGAAGCGAAAATAATCCCGGCCGACTTTTTTTTCCATACCCGAATCGTCTACAAGCCAGGCTTCGACCAAACAGTCGCCAAAATACGTCAACGGTTTTGTCCATTTTGAATTCATGCAAATGGCGCCGCCGACGGTACCAGGAAGACCGAAATGATATTCCAAACCAGAATAACCGTGTTCGATATTCTCGTTAATAAGCTTAGTTACCGGATAACCCGAAGAAACCGACATAAAGATATAATTTCCCCTTTCTTCGATTAAGGTTTTTTTTACATAGCTGTTTTTGACGACTAAACCCGATACCCGATTGTTTGTGGCTGCAAGATTTGAACCACCGCCGAGGACGATCAATTTGACTCCCATCTCAAGACTCTTCTTTTTCGCCGCCAACAAATCCTCCCTTGTTTTTGCTTCAAAAAAAAACTGGGCAAACGACTTGATCTTGTTGCTTAAAAAAGGCCTTAACTCCTTGTTTTTTTCGATAGTTATCGGTTTGCTTATCATAAGGATGGCAAGATTTTAATTATATCATTCTTCATCTTGTATATATGCCCCGCACCCATAGTGAAGATCACATCCCCGGACTGTATATTGGATGACAAAAACTCGATTATTTTCCGATATGAAGAAAATGCCAATAGGTTTTTGGCGCCGTTTTTTTCAGCTTTGGCGACTATCGCTTCCGAATTTATATCAAAGTTTTCGGGATTCTCCCGGGCCGAGGCAAATATCGGAGCGATCAAAGCAAGATCGGCTTTGGCTAGATTTAAAGCAAAATCGTCAAGCAGAGCTTTGGTCCTGGAAAAGGTATGCGGCTCAAAAACAACTATCAGTCTCCTGTTTTTAAATCTTTCTCGTACCGCCTCGATGGTCGTCGCTATCTCATGGGGGTGATGGGCATAATCGTCAAAAAGGTAGGTATCGCCAACTTTTGCTATTAACTCAAAACGTCGATCGGCTCCTTTGAAATAGGCAACGGACCTCTTTATTTGATCAATCGAAAATCCGAAATTCGCCAAAGCCAAGATGACGCCCGCCGCGTTGGATATGTTTTTCAGTCCGAACAGCTTGATGGTAAACCGCCCCCAAGAAGATCCCCTAAAAGAAAGGGCGAATGAAGACTCTGTCTCTTTGACAGACCAGTCGGATATAACAAGATCCGCTTGTTTTGATAATCCGTATGTCAAATAACTGTCCCTGGGTAAGTTTTTTGCCGTATCCATAAGCACCTTATCGTCTTGACAAAAAAAGAGGTGATTTTTCCCATCTTTTTCTCCGACGACCTTGTCAAAAAAAAACGAAAAAGCCTTTTTGGTCTCGGTAAGATCAGCATAGACATCGGGGTGGTCAAAATCGATGTTGTTACAGATAATGAAGTTGGGATTAAGCAGTTTCAGTTTAGGCGTCCTGTCTAAAGGAGGATTGACGCCGTACTCGTCCGCTTCAACCACAAAAAAACGTCCCGGCTGATAATCTCCGGCCGGATAGCCGGAAAAAGAAGCCGCGCCCACAAGATAACTTGGTTTTTCGTTAAGACGGATTAAGGCGTAAGCCATAAGAGACGAGGTGGTCGTCTTTCCGTGGCAGCCGCAGACGGCTACCTTATCCGGGAAACCGGACATGATTTCATTGATGAATAGCGCTTGGGAGACAGTTTTTATTCCCTGTTTTTCGGCGCTGACCACCTGCGGGTTTTTTTTACCCTGATGGCTAGCCGAATAGACAAGAAGATCCAAATCCGGCGTAATTTCTTTTTCCGAAAAACCTATTGACCACCTTATTTGGTTTTTGTTTAAAATGCCATCGGTCGAATAATCTTCTCCGACATCCGAGCCACTGACCGTTTTGCCCATTTTTTTTGCCATAACGGCCAGATTGGCCATAGCCACTCCTTTAATCCCTACAAAAAATATTTTTTTACTGTTCGCTATATAATTTTTAAGCATAGTCAGTTCATAACCAAGAAACTGAACATCTCTCCAAAATCGACTTTACGATCGCGTCTAAAGGAAAAAAACCTGTCCCGGTCACAGCTGGTGCAAAAAGGGAAACAGTCAATGTTGTTTTTTTTCACTCCCGCTTCTTCAAGCAATAAAAAATTAAGTTTACTGAGATTAAGGTGATGGACGCCCCGATAGTGGCTGAAGATCTTGTCTGAATACGATTCAAACTCTTCCAGGAACTGATAATAACGGTCCTCATCAATACTATAACAACATTGGTTGATGGCCGGACCCAAACTGACGACTATTGAATCGAGGGAAGCGCCTTTTTCCAACATTTTTTTTATGACGACCTGGGGCAGTCTTTTATATGTACCCCGCCATCCTTGGTGGGAAACGGCGATCAGATTGTTTTTTTTGTCGCAAAAAACCATCGGAACACAATCGGCGGTCCTGACTATAAGAACAACCCCTCTTCTATCGGTTATCACTCCATCAGTCTCGGATATCTTTTTGACGTTTTCGCCAACCGGCTCATCCAAAAAAAAGACGTTGGCTGAATGAATCTGTTCCAGAATTACCAGGCTTTGGTAAGATAAACCGCTGTTTTGGAAAAATTTCATCAAGTTTACCAACTGCCTTGAATCTCCAAGCTGTTTAGTGGAAAAACCGGAAAAAAACCGGCTGTCATTTATCCTGTCTGAATAAAAAACGTCCAAATTACTGTCGAACATTATCATGGTTTAAGATAATTATTTATTTTTAAAGCATTTACAACCGCCTTTTTTTCATCCCAAGGGTGTTCTTTGTTACCGCGACAAAGACTTTTCTCATGGGCCTTTCCAGTTAGAATCACAATATCGCCAGTTTTAGCTATTTGAATGGCTTTATTTATAGCATCGGCCCTTTTACTTATAATCGTATAAGTTTTTATATCATTTTGTTCAATTAAATTTGATTTTTTGTATTTAAAATTCTCTTCCAAAAGTCCCTGACTGATTTGATCACAAATCTTATACAAATCCTCTACTCTATAGTCTTCTTCCGTCAAAATAACCAAATCGGCATACTGGCCACTGGCTTTACCCATAGATGTTCTTTTCGAATAATCGCGCAAACCGGCCGCACCGAAAACATGGATTAGCCTGCCTTTATTGCCAAGTTGTTTTTTTACGGCCGCCAAAGCCTTGGATATGGCGTTAGGCGTATGGGCAAAATCGATGATTACCCGAAATTCATTATCATAAACCGTCTCCAACCGACCAGGAGGTAGGGTAAAAGTGGCTAAAGCCTTCATAATCGCGTTATACTCCACCCCGATAAGCCGTGAAACCGCGTAGGACGCCAAATAGTTATATTTATTAAACTCCGCCAAACAAGACAAGCCGTTATCAGTAAAATCCAACATAAAATCGGCTTTTTTCGCAAGGGAGTAGGTTTTGTATTTTTGTTTTTTACCGTCCAATATCTTTTTGACCAACGGATATGATTCATCGTCGGCATTGACAACTGCCGTACCTGAACACAATAATAATCCGACTTTAGTCTTAAGATAATTTATATAGGAAAGATGATAGTCAAGATGCTCATGGGTAATATTGGTAATCACGCTTACATATGGTTTGAGGCCAAATACCCGATATTGGTCAAGAGCGTGGGAAGTTATCTCAAAAACGAGATACTCGTCCCCATGGCTAACGGCCGATCTCACCAAGCTCTGAACCGTAAAAACATCTGGAGTAGTCGTATGCAGGCCGGTATCATATTCTTTGTCTCCGATCTTGGCATAAACGGTCGATACCAGGGAAACTTTTTTTCCTGAAGTCTTAAGGATGTGGTATATAAGCGAAGTGGTAGTGGTTTTACCGTCGGTTCCGGTAACGCCGATTATCTTGATCTTGCGGCTGGGAAAACCATAATAGAGATTGGCTATCAAGGCTTTAGCCAGATGATAAAGATTTTTGAAAGCCTGCAAATGATGCCGCCAAGTTTTTTTTAAAACAAAATTTTCCATTTTTATGGCTTCGGAGCTATATTATAATACACTAGTAAATCTTTAGCTATGTCAAAAAACAAAGGAGCGGCTGTTTCTGCCCCCCAAATAGAACTTTTCGGTTCCTTCAATACCACGAGGGCTATAAATCTGGGATCGTCCGCCGGAGCATAACCAATAAACGAGGCGATTGTTTTGGAGGGGTCGTAGTGCCCCTTAATGGCTATCTGAGCCGTACCGGTCTTACCGCCAAACGTATAACCTTTGGGTTTGGCCCATTTTATTTCGCCGTTTTCCACCGTATCTACAAGCATCTTTCTCAACTTGGCCGATGTCGCCATGCTCACGGTCTTTCTCCTTGTTTTCGGTTTGATTAGATTCTCTTTATTGTCTGAAACAATCTTTTTCACCACATATGGCTTAAGAAGGTCGCCCCCGTTAATAACCGACGTAAAAGCGGTAATTATCTGTATGGGGGATGCAACAATGCCTTGACCAAAGGTGGCGGTCGCGTAGTCGATCGGATACCACTGCGATTTTGACCTAAAATATCCCGGCACTTCACCCTGAAGATCTATGCCTGTCAACTCGCCCAGACCGTATTTTTTTAAATATTCATATACTTTTTCCGGACCGAGCTTGTTGCCGATATAGACCATACCGACGTTGGACGATTTTTCCAAAATTTTGGTCATGGAAATCTTACCCTCATATTTATCGTTCCAGGTTTTTATTAAATATTCGCCGACGGCTACTGGGCCGGTCTCATCATAAAAATCCTCAGCCTTAATCGCCTTTTCTTCGATACCGGCCGCCATAATCAGGGGCTTAAAGGTCGACCCCGGTTCATAAAGACTTGATATGGCCGAGTTGCGGAATTCGTTTTCCGAAAAAAGATAGTATCGGTCGGGGTCAAAGTCAGGCAGGCAGCTTAAGGCAAGTGTCTCCATGGTTTTAGGATTGGCGATTATAACGCAACCCTCTTTGGCTTTGTAGTTTTCCATTGCCTGCTCGAGCTTGGTTTTGACGATAGACTGTATCGACCGATCGATCGTCAAATATAGATCGCGGCCATTTTCAGGGTCGATCTTTTCCTGCGTACCGATCAGTATCGGTCTACCCAAAAGATCTCTTTCGCTCTTGAATACGCCGGGCAGACCGATCAAATCTTTGTCGTAATAACCTTCTACGCCAAAGTAACCGACATCATTACCGTCATAGTCCTTACCGATAAAACCGAGAAGATTGGCGGCCAACGACGCTTCCGGATAGTATCTTTTTGACATCTCCTCAAATCCGACTCCGTTTAAGGCAAGACCGGTTATTTTTTCCTTGACGGTCTTATCAAGATTGCCTACCACGCTTACCCATTCCTTACTTTTATCCAGCTTTGCTTCAATGGTAGCTTCGCCAATATTGAGAACGTCATTGAGCTTTTTTATCAACAGATATTCATCGTCGACTTTTTTCGGCTCAAGATATAGAAGATATTTTGTCGTATTGACGGCCAAAGGCTGCCCCGAACGGTCAAATATTTTCCCCCGCTCAGGCATAATTTTACTCGTTTGCAGGTAAAGATTTTCTGTCGATGGTTTCGGGCTCAATACCTGAAGATAAAATAAACGGACAAGCAGAAACAAAAAGGCGAGGACAAACGTAAGAAACAAAACCTTCAGTTTGAACATAAAAAATCATTATAATCTTCCCCGGGCATATTTAAGGCTTTCGAGATATATGGGTGTCGATTTGTTGATAAAGTTCATTGAAGCGGCCGCTGAGGCAGCATGCTCAAGCGAGTTAAGGGAATATATTTTGTTCTCCAACTCCTGATTTTCCTGTCTGAGGCTGATTATGCTTTTTTCCATTCGATTAATTTCGTTTCCGGAACTTATCCCGGAAACAAAGGTATATACGTTTATCATGATCAAAGCGAAAAAAACAAACCAAATTGCGTTTTTTAAGGTAAACTTCATATTTTACTGATAACTCTTAACATTGCCGATCTTTCAAATCGGGACCGTTTCTGAAATCCGAAATTTTTTTTGCCCGTTTCCTTAAAACCCCTGTTCCTGGCAAAACTTTTAACTATTCGGTCTTCAAGCGAATGAAAGGTAACCACTACCAACCGTCCTTCCTTTTTTAATACGCCAACCGCTCCTTCCAAAAAAAGTTTAAGATTGGCAAACTCCTGGTTTACTTCTATCCTAAGCGCCTGGAATATTCTGGCCTTAGTCCTTGCATCTTCTCTACCGACCACCCCATCTATAATCTTTTTCAAATCGCCCACCGTCTCAATTTTTTTTATACGGCGGGAGACAACAACAGCATCAGCAACTGACCGAGAATTGACCTCTTCAGAATTTTTTGAAAAAACTTCATATAATTTTTCCTGGCTGTAACTGTTAATAATGTCGCATCCGCTAACTTCTGAACTTTTGTTTATCCTCATATCTAAAGGATCTTGATCGTTCTTATAAGAAAATCCCCGACCGTTTCCGGCAAGCTGATCCATCGACAACCCCAGATCGGCAACAACTCCGTCGGCCGGAAAAAAACCGTAACTCTTGGCAAGCGACTCGATCCGTGAAAAATTGTCTACTACCAAAATCATTTTGTCGCTCTTGTTTAACCATCGCGCTTGACTGCCGTCATAATCTATAGCCAAAACACGGCCGCCTCTTTTCAGGATCTCACGACTATACCCTCCCTGACCAAAAGTAGCGTCTATATATAAACCGCCTTTTCTAATGTTTAAGGCGTCTAGGGCCGGTTGTAAAAGAACTGGCGTATGCATCTTTAGTTATTAAGTTCCTTAAGATATTTTTCCCACCTACCGTAACTCCAGATTTCAAAATGATCGCCGGCGCCGATGATAACGACCTTATCAGACAGGTCCGAATAAGCCAACAGATTCCTCGGGATGACAAAACGCCCTTGTTCGTCAATCTCCAGGTATACGGCCGATGAAAAAACAAACCGCCTTTTCTGGAGATTGTCTTGTTCCAACAACGAAACCTGAAGAAGATCTTTAGCGCGACTTTCCCAGTCTTCTTTATCATATCCGGCCAAGCAAAAATTAAATCCTTTTGTTAAAATAAAAATGTTCCCTTTTAGAAGTTCGCGCAGTTTTTTAGGCAACACCAAACGACCGGGTGAGGTAAACGAAATTTGATATTCACCAAAAAACACCATATAACACCATTAAACACCAAAATAAACCGCCTGTCAAGCGATAAATACAACTATGGACAGATTTATAAACAGGACTAAAAACTTCATCTTTTCCAAACAAAGCAGTATGTTTTCATCGGCGATAATCCTTGCCGCCATGATCGTCCTCGCCAGGGTTTTTGGTTTTTTAAGATACCGCATCTTGTCCGGCTATTTCGTCAAGGAAGAGCTTGATATTTTTTTTGCCTCTTTCCGAATCCCTGACCTTATCTTCGAAATCCTGATTACCGGCGCCTTGACCACTTCATTTATACCTATTTTTATAAAATATCAAAAAAATAAAGAGGAGTTAAACAAGAACCTTTCATCCATCATCAATCTCTTCTCGCTTTTTATGCTTGTTTTTATCTCATTGACCGTCATTTTCATCAATCAGATCATTCCGTTGATTACGCCTGGATATGACGCGGAAAAAATGGCAAAAATAATTTTTTATTCCCGTCTGCTTCTTGTCGGTCAACTGCCTTTTTTGGTTGTCGGTAATTTTTTTACCGGGATTGCTCAAGCCAACAAGAACTTTCTCCTTCCGGCGCTTGCCCCCATAATCTATAATGTCGCCATTATTATCTTTACTTATTTTTTTTCTCCGATTATCGGATTAACCGCTCCGGTCGCCGGAGTGATCGCCGGCGCTTTTTTGTTTTTCCTGATCCAACTGCCTATAGTCAATCACGCCAACTATTCGTTTTCGCTGATAATAAAAAAAACCGAAGCCTTGACCGAGTTTATAAAGATGATCATTCCCAGATCTTTGACAGTAATCGTCGCCCAGGTCGACGCCACCATCGACCTGACCCTGACCACTCTGCTTGGGTCAGGTGCCTATACGATATTTTACCTAGCTCAACACCTCCAACTTTTGCCCGTCTCGGTTATCGGCATATCTTTTGGTCAAGCATCGCTCCCCTATCTTTCAGAGATCTTTCAGGAAAAAAAAATCGAAGAGTTGAAAAAGATCGTAATCGACTCGATACTCAATCTTTTTTTCTTTGCCTTTCCAATCGCTTATTTTTTTGTAATTACCCGGACGCCCCTCGTCCGGCTTTTTTTCGGTGGAGAAAAATTTGACTGGTCGGCCACGGTAGAGACGGCTATTACTTTGTCGTGGTTTGCCGTTTCCATCCCCGCTCATACGATCTATTATTTTTTGACGCGTTGCTTTTATGCCATCTTGGACAGCCGTACCCCTTTTACTCTCAGTTTGGTGTCCATAATCATAAACCTATCGTTGAGTTTGCTTTTTATCCTTGTTCTCAAACTACCGGTCTGGTCGCTGGCCATAACTTTTTCCATTTCTATAACCGTAAACACTCTACTGCTTTTTTATATTTTCCACAGAAAAATAGGAGGATTAAACCTGGCTTTCCTTGTCAAAGAAACGGCCAAGATGATTACGGCAACGCTTATTTCATCGGTATTTTGCTATTACCTGATGAAGTTCATGGACCAGCTGGTTTTTGATACTTCACGTACCATTAATGTTTTTTTCCTTTTGGCCACCACCGGCTTGGTGTATTTTTTGCTATACTTATTTTTAGCCTGGCTATTGGACATAAAAGAGTTTTATCTTATTTCCAAACTGATCGTAAAGGCTAAAGAATACCAAAAAAGAATAGTTGAGATATATACTAGCCATGAATAAAAATCAAGGTAAACTTGAAGCTATAAAAGCCATCCAAAAAAAACTCCTGGGCAAAAAACTCTCCTATCAGGAAATCTATACCTTGATGGACGAGATCTCCAATGACCGGTTAAGCGATGTCCTAACCACCTACTTTGTTGCCGCTTCGTTTAAGGAAGGGTTTTCTATAGATGAGCTATATCATCTGACTAAAGCCATGGTCGAAACCGGCAACAAACTTGAGTTTTCCGGCATTGTCGCAGATAAACACTCGACCGGCGGCGTCGCCGGAGCAAGAACAACGATGATAATCGTCCCGATCGTGGCCGCGGCCGGTTTTAAAATTCCAAAACTGTCTTCAAGGGCGATCACCAGTCCTGCAGGCACGGCTGACGCCATGGAAACACTGGCTCCCGTCACCTTTACCTTAAGCAAAGTCCGCCAGATAGTCGAGAAAGTCGGTGGATGCATCGTTTGGAACGGAGCTATGGGAATAGCCCCGGCCGATGATGTCATTATCAGAGTGGAGGAGCCTTTGTCTTTTGAATCTTTCGACAAGGTAATCGTTTCAATTATGGCTAAAAAAGTGGCCGTATCCACCAATCATCTAGTTCTTGACATACCTGTCGGAAAGACCATGAAAATCCGTCACTTTTCCGATGCCGAAAAAGTCGGTGAAAAGTTTAAGCTGTTAGGAAAAAAATTCGGCATCGAAGTTATCGTTGACATCAACCATACCCTTGAACCGGCTGGACGGGGTGTCGGTCCGACTCTTGAAGCCAACGACGCCCTACAAGTACTGGAACAACATTCTTTCAGACCGCTGAAATTGGAGGCCAAAGCATTAAGATTGGCCGGCAAACTGCTTGATATATGTTACAAAGACAACAAACAAAACAAAAACGGCGAAGAAGAAGCCTTTAAGATACTGACGTCGGGACTGGCCTTAAGGAAGTTCAGGGAGATAATCAAAGTTCAAGGAGGCGACGATCAGGTCTCTTCTCATTTTTTCAAAATGAAGGCCCATCGGAAAGACATAAAAAGCATCCGCGCCGGCAACATTGAAGAAATAAACAACTACAACCTGAATATGATCGCCAAAATACTCGGGGCGCCGACAGAAAAAGAAGCGGGAATTTACCTCGTTAAGAAACTTGACGAAAAGATCAGCCGTAATGAGGTACTGTTAAGTCTCTATTCTACCGACAGGTACCGTCTTAAAGAAGCCGAAGAAACCCTAAAGAATTTTCCTATTTATAAAATTGAGTAAAATATATTTATGAAAAAAATACTGTTTTTCTTCATGGTCATCGCTTTTATCGGTTTGGGATTTTTTTTGTTTTTTAAAGAAGGAGCTCTGGCCGTCAATAAAACTGACAAAAGCAACAAGATCTTTGTCATTCGAAAAGGTGAGGGTTTGAATCAGATTGCCAACAACCTGGCTTCCTCGGGACTGATTAGGAACAAAATAGTCTTTTATCTGATAGTTAAACAGATGGGGATTGAAAAAAAGATCCAGGCCGGAGATTTCCGCCTTTCTCCATCCATGGATGCTTATAAAATCGCCCAGTCACTCACACACGGAACGCTCGATAACTGGGTAACCATAATCGAAGGTCTACGCAAGGAAGAGATCGCCCAAATAATCTCCCAAGCCTTTGATATCCCCGAAACAGATTTTCTCAAATTGGCCGATGAGGGATATCTTTTTCCCGATACCTATCTTATTCCGAGAGAGGCAACCAGCGGATCAATCATAAAGATCCTGACCGATAATTTTGTCAGGCGCTTCAGCGATCAGTTGAAGCTTGAGGCCAAAGCAAAAAATCTAAGCGAAAAAGAAGTTTTGATTTTGGCTTCCCTGGTTGAAAAAGAAGCAAAAACTTACGACGACAAGGTCCAAGTAGCCGGAATAATTCTTAAAAGACTGAAAAACGACTGGCCTCTTCAGATAGACGCCACCGTCCAATACGCATTAGGTTACCAATCCAACGAAAAAACCTGGTGGAAAAAAAATCTGACCCAGGAAGATCTCGAGATCGACTCGCCCTATAACACCAGGAAAAACAAGGGTTTGCCGCCGGGACCGATCTGCAATCCCGGCCTTGACTCGATCAAAGCGGTAATCTACGGAAACCAACAAACTCCCTATTGGTACTATATATCTGATACAAAGGGAAGGATGCATTACGCCAAGACCCTTGAGGGACACGAGACCAATATAAAGAAGTATCTTTATTGAACTATTTCTTCTGTTTCGGGAGTAACTGTCGCCGTATTCATCCTTTTGATGACTTCCCGGGGTTTGGATCCTTCAGCCGGACTGACATAACCTGCCGCCTCCAGTTGATCCAGTAATCTGGCCGCTCTGGCATAACCTATCGAAAGTCGTCGCTGCAAAAGCGAGGCAGAAGCCTTATCATGCTGCATTATGATCTCAACTGCCTTGTCGAAAAGTTGATCCTTATCAGTACCGTTTACAACCATTGTTCCGCCGCGTCCTTTACTTATGGCTACTTCCTGTTCAGTAATCTCTTCGGTATAATGTACCTCCGGTGTTTGTATCTTCAGAAATTTGACTAACTGGTTTACCTCTTTTTCGGTGATATAGGGCCCTTGAATACGGCGTGGTTTAGCTTGATCAGGCGGCAAAAACAACATATCTCCTTTTCCGAGAAGTTTTTCGGCCCCAGGCATATCGATAATAACCCTTGAATCAATCATTGACGATACGTTAAAAGCAACCCTCGTCGGAATATTCGCCTTCATCAATCCGGTTATGACATCTACCGAAGGCCTTTGAGTCGCCAGCAAAAGATGAATACCGGTCGCCCGAGCCATCTGGGCTATTCTGGTAATCAGCTCCTCAGCCTCTCCCGGGGCAAAGATCATCAGATCGGCCAACTCGTCGATAACGAAAAGAATATAGGGTTTTTTCTCAACTCCTTCAAGAGCGTTATAACCTTCGATGTTTCTTACTTTGGCTAAAGCAAAGTCTTTGTAGCGTTGTTCCATCTCTTTGACGGTCCACTGGAGAGCCGAGATAATCTTATCCGGCTCAACCACTACCTCGGTCAAAAGGTGGGGAATACCATTATATAAAGTTAACTCCACCCGCTTAGGATCAACCAAAATCATTCTCAATTCGTCGGGTTTGGTCCTAAAAAGGAAGGTGCAGATCCAAGAGTTGAGGAGAATCGATTTACCGGCGCCGGTAGTCCCGGCGATAAGAACATGGGGCATCTTGTTGATCGTGGACGCCTGTATCTGACCGGAAACATCTTTTCCCAAAGGCACCAACAAAGGATCGTTATTATTGTTGAATATAGACTGGGATAAAAGTTCTTTTAAGGTAACGATCTCCGGTTTAAGGTTGGGGATCTCTATTCCCACCAAAGAACGGCCGGGGATCGGGGCCTCGATCCTTACCTGACCGGTTGAAGCCGCCAGAGCCAGAGCCAGATCGTTGCTAAGGGCGGTTATTTTTGCCAAACGCGTGCCTGTCGTGATCTCAAGGGCATACTGGGTGACTGACGGACCGCGATTGACTTCGGAAACTCTGGCCCGGATGCCAAAACTGTCAAGAGTCTTTTCGATGATGTGGGCGTTTTTGTTAACGTCTCCCCGATCGGCTTCCTTTTGATTGATATCGGCCAGTAACGTCAAGGGCGGATAGACCCAAGTCGATTTCACAGAAGGAGAGAGCGGTTTGATCAAAAATTGTTTTGACCCGGCCGGAGTCGGTTTTGACAAGGTGGGAGACATGTTGGATAATGCCGGTTGAGAAACATTCTTGGTCTCAGCGCTTTTATCTTGGATAAACTCTTTTTTATCGTCGGCTTTTTTATCCCCTTTAGCCGATCTCTTTTCCGAAGCGGCCCTGAAAAGATAGTTTTGGATAAACATCAACGCTCCCTTTACCAGATTAAAAACAAATATAACAAAAACATCAATTGATGTATCGAGGAAAAGCACCAGACCGATGATAAACACTATCCCCAAAATCAATATCGCTCCGGCCAAGGAAAAATCAAGATTGAGATTCTCAAAAACAATCTTACCGAAACTGCCGCTTTGAAAAACGCCCAGCAAAGAAAAAAATATGAAGATGCTACCAATCGTGATGTTCGGCTTAACCAATTTAAGTTTTTTCGTGTTGAAAAAATGGGCCGAAATAAGCAGGGTTATTACCGGAACAAAGATTGACAGGCCGCCAAGGTTTTCAATCAGACTATCATTGATCAAACCGAGGACCTTTCCGTTGTCGGAAGAAGAAAAGCTTTTCAAAAAAGACAGACCCAAAATCACCGATAATCCGATAAGCATAAAACCAAAGATGTTGAAGACCGTTTTTTTATTGATCTTCATCTTCAAAAAAGGCAGTTTCAGCAGACTTTTTCTTCTCGCAATATTTTAATTGTAGATTAAAGGCTTTGGAAAATCAATCAAGAAGGCCAAGAAATATTATTTAAGCATCTGAAGATTAATCCTACCTTGATTATCGATCTCTATGACCTTAACCTTTACCTTCTGGCCAACCTTTACGACCTTGGTTGCATCTTTGACAAAACCCATTCCCAGTTTTGATACGTGGATCAACCCTTCTTTACCGGGAAAAAGTTCGACAAACGGACCGAAGGCTAATACCCTTTTGATTTCGCCGACAAACTCTTCACCGACCTGGACTTCCCGGGTAATGTTTTCGATTGTCTTGACTGCCTCGTCAACTTTTTCTTTATTAAGACCGGTTATCGTCACCCGACCGTCATCTGAGACATCTATCTCGGTATCGGTTTTGGCAATCAACGAGCGAATATTGCGTCCACCAGGACCGATTATCTCACCTATCTTCTCTTGAGGTGGAGTCAACACAACTACCTTTGGGGCAAAACGGGAAATCTCTTCCCTGGGTTTTTCAATACCTAGCTTCATTTTTTCCAAAATAAAAAGACGGGCTGTCTTGGCTTTTTCGAGCGTTTCTTCGATCATCTTCTCGGTCAATCCGCTATTTTTAACATCAAGTTGTATGGCAGTAACTCCACTAACCGTCCCGGCTACCTTAAAATCCATGTCGCCGGAGAAATCTTCGATACCGGCAATATCTGTAAGAATAACGTAATCGTTGTCTGAGCGACTCATCATACCGACAGCAATACCGGCTACAGGAGATTTTATCGGAACACCGGCATCCATCAAAGCCAGGGTGGAACCGCAGGTAGAGGCCATCGAGGTCGAGCCGTTGGAAGACATCACTTCGGAAACGACTCTTATTGTATAGGGAAACTCTTTATTTGAGGGGAGCACCGGTTCGATGGCTTTTTCCGCCAACGCACCGTGGCCGATCTCCCGGCGTGACGGAAAACCAACCCGGCCGGTTTCTCCAACAGAATAAGGCGGCATATAATAATGATGTATATAGCTTTTTGCCGCTTCACCCTCCGGGCTTTCGATCAACTGTTCAAGCTGAGGTGCCCCTAAGGTAACTATCGACAGAACTTGGGTATCTCCCCGATGGAAAAGACCCGATCCATGAGTTCGGGGCAGTATGGAGACTTCTGCTCCAATCTCCCTGATCTGGTCCGGACTTCGACCGTCGATTCTTTTTTTGGTTTTAATAACCTTTTCCCTGACGGTCTGTTTACTAAGATAATCAATGACTTTTATGATCTTTTTCCTTTCAAACTCTTCTTTGTACTTTTCCATCACCTCATCAACTATCACCTCAAGAGCTTCACCGTCATCAAACTCTTTTTCCGCCTTTTTGAGGATCATTTGGTCTATGTGTTTCTGGTAATCTTTTTTCAATATTTTTATGATCTTTTCGTCAAACACGTTGTCGTTAAAAGTTTCTTTTGGCCGACCGGCTTTTTTGCGAAGAGATTCAATGAATTTGACTATCCGTAAGTTTTCCTTTCTGGATAAGATTATTCCCTGCTTGATGATATCTTCCGACAACTCCTCTGATTTTGTTTCGATCATGATCACTTTGTCCTTATCGGTCGATGAAACCACCAGATCCAACGCCGAATATCTCATGTCGTCTTCGGTCGGGTTGGTGATGTAGGAACCGACATCTTTATCCTTTACGTAACCGACTCTCATCGTACTGATTGGACCGTTCCAAGGAATGGACGAGATATGAAGAGCGGCCGAGGTGGCAATCGCCGCCAAGATCTCAGGCGAATTTATGCCGTCGACCGACAGCAAGGTAATGATCACCTGAACGTCTTTTCTGTATCCTTTTGGAAACAGGGGGCGGATAGAACGGTCGATCAATCTAGCCTTAAGAACGGCGTCGTCCGACGGTCGTCCTTCCCTTTTTACCCAACGGGAGCCTTTTATCCGACCACCGGCATAAAGTTTTTCCACATACTCAACTTGCAAGGGAACAAAATCTATGTCTTCGTGCTCTTTTCCGGTCGTTACCGTCACCAAAACGCAGGTATCACCTAAACGACCGAAAACAGAGGTGGTAGCGGCTTTGGCGAGTTTACCAGTCTGAAGAGTTAATTTTTGACCGTTTATTTCCAACGAGTCTTCGAGAATATTCATTTATTGAGTTATTTTTTCAGGGCTAATTTCTGAATTAATTTTTTGTACCTTTTTTCGTCGAGCTTCTGAAGATAATTAAGGATTCTTCTTCTTTTGGCTATAACTTTAAGAAGACCCCGTCGTGAATGATTGTCTTTTTTGTTAATATCCAGATGCTCACTAAGCTTCATTATCTTGTGGGTAAGCAGGGCAACCTGAACTTCCGGCGAACCGGTATCCCCTTTTTTCTGTGCAAATGACTCGATAATTTTTTGTTTGTCGTCTGGCAGTGTTACCATAAAAAAAGATTATAATTGATAAGGGTAAAAGTTTCAACCGCTTTTTACATGTTAAGTAAAACCGTTCCGGCTTTATTTCTTTTAGGAATCCTTGCTTATATGCTATTTTTTATACCTCCTAAGAATATTCTGGCGGTAACCGTCTTCATAACAATTTTGGCCTGGTGTATTTATATACTATTAAGACTGTTCCTAAACAGGAAAGACAGTTTGCTCATTTCTTTATTCTTTTCTTTTTTGCTGATGGCCAATTATGTCGCAGGTTTTGATTTGGTCAATTTTTTTCTGATCACATCTCTTTTTGTTGCCTTAAAAATCTGGCTTCGTTAAAATACCAGCAATAATTTGTTAGAATATTTTTTATGGTTCACATCGAAAAAATCATCAGGCTGCTGAAAAAATATTCCTTATTGACGATAATAATCTCACTGACGGCCCTGACGGTTTTCAGTTATTTTTTTGTCTTTTTCAAGCTGCCTTCTCCTTATAGTCTCAAGGATTATCGGGCTGTTCCTCTTTCAACTCACATTTATGATCGTAACGGCAAACTTCTCTATGAGGTCTACAGAAATCAAAACCGGACCCCGGTCAACATAGATGAACTGCCGACCTACATCGGCCAGGCTACCATTGCTATCGAAGACAAGGATTTTTATAAACACAGCGGTATCTCGATCTTTAGCGGTATCCTCAGGGCAATAAAAGACATGGTTATCCAAAGAGATAATCTACAAGGCGGGTCGACTATCACCCAACAACTCATAAAAAGCGCCCTGTTGTCTCCGGAGCGGACAGTAAGACGCAAGATCAGAGAGATAATTCTTGCCCTCTGGACCGAAAGGATATTTAGCAAAAAACAGATTCTCGAACTCTACTTAAACCAGGTTCCGTACGGAGGCGCTTCCTACGGAATAGAAGAAGCCGCGAAAATATACTTCGGCAAACATGCCCAAGAACTAACCTTAGCCCAAGCCGCCCTTCTCGCCGGAATGACCCAAGCACCAACCTTGTACTCTCCCCACAACAACCCGGGACTGGCTTTGACGAGACGGAACGAAGTCCTTAAGGCCATGCGGGATCAGAAATATATTAACCAGACGACCTATGATAAAACCATTGACGAAAAAATTGTTGTTCAACCGCTTAAGATGCAGATTAAAGCCCCCCATTTTGTCTTTTACGTCAAATCGCAACTTGAGGAAATATACGGGGCCCAACAAGTGGAAGAAGGCGGATTAAAAGTTACCACCTCGCTTGACCTTGACGTCCAGGAAGAAGCGGAAAAGATCCTTAAAGACGAACTCGACAAAATCACTTATCTTAATGTATCAAACGGTGCCGCCCTTGTTACCCGGCCGCCGACCGGAGAGATACTGGCTATGGTCGGATCGGTCGACTATTTTGCCACTGTTTCCGGAGCCTTCAATGTGACAACCGCTTTAAGACAACCCGGTTCATCGATCAAACCCCTTAACTATGCCGTCGGTATAGACCGAAAACTGGTTACGGCCGCGACCGTATTTCTCGATACACCAACCTGTTTTTCCGCTATCGGCCAAAGCGGCAACTACTGCCCGGTCAACTATGACGGTCAGTTTCATGGACCAACCCAATTGAGGTTTGCCCTGGGCAACTCTTTGAATATTCCGGCGGTCAAAATGTTGGCTGTCAACGGCGTGGAAAATTTCATCGCTTCATCTTCAGCTTTTACAATAAGTACTTTTAAAGACCCAAAAAATTATGGGCTTTCCCTTACCTTGGGCGGCGGAGAGGTATATATGACTGAAATGGCCCAGGCTTTTTCAACCTTTGCCAATCGCGGCAAGGCAAAAAAACTGAACTCCATCTTGAAGATAGAAGATAAATCAAAAAATACCCTTTTCACCTTTAAGGATCCGAACTTCATCCAGGACATAAAAAAACCGCTTACCAGCCCAAGTTACTTGTCGATCACCGGTCAAAAAGCCGTTTCTCCGGAAACCGCTTTTATTATCTCCCACATTCTGCTTGACGACAACGCCAGGTCGACGGCTTTTGGAACCGGATCTTTGCTGTCCATCCCTGGTAAAGCCGTTTCCGTGAAAACCGGAACCACTGATGATAAACGGGACAACTGGACTATCGGATATACTCCGAACTTCCTGACTACCGTCTGGGTCGGCAACAACAACAATGAACCGATGAATCCTTATCTGGCCTCAGGGGTTACCGGCGCCGCACCGATCTGGAACCGGGTCATGAAGTATGTCTTAAAAAACCAACCGGATCTTTGGCCGATAAGGCCGGAGACGGTTGTAGGCCACCAAGTATGTTGGGACTCGGGTAATATCATGAACAAGGATGAATCGGGTAAAGAAAACTGTCAAGCGAGATTTGAGTATTTCATAAAGGGAACGGAACCAAAAACCTCAAACATTTCAAAGATCACGGTCGCCGTCACCAAAGACGACAAACTGGCTCCGGCCAACTTCCCGGACGTCGAGATGAAGGAAAAAACCATCATCAAAGACATGTTCGGCATGTACTGCGTCGACTGCAATCACGACAAGGAACTCTATCAGACTATCAGGCTATAAAATTTTTGTAGCCGTTGATGATCTTCTTTAGAAGTTGAGTTATTTTTTCGATATCCTCATTTTTAATTTTTTCCTCAACGCTGTGAGCATTCGTTACTCCATCGGCCAAATTAACGACCTTAATTCCTTTATGGTTAAAATAATTAGCGTCAGAAACTCCGTTGATTTTGTAATAACTTGGTTTAACTCCCCATTGTTTTTTTATTTGTTCACTTAAAAACTTGAGCCATGAGTCGTTTTTTTTATGATCATAGCCGGCTAAATAACCATTAAAATCTATTTTTGTGGTTACGTTAAATTTACCTTCAACTGTCTTAAGATTGTTTTTTATCAGGTTTATTTGTTTTTGGAAAAATTTTTTTTTGAAACTTCTTATCTCTCCCTGAATAATAATTTTTTCCGGAATTATATTGATTCCCGTACCGCCCTCGATTTTCCCGATATTAATCGTTGTTTTTTTATTGTCATTAAAACCTAATTTAATTTTTTGAAGGAAATATTGGAAAGCTGATAGGGCATTTATTCCTAAATCTTGTCGGGAAGAATGGGATGCCTTGCCTAAAAAATCAATCTGAAAATTAATGATCTCTGGAGAAGACAAAACAATTCCACCCAATGGATTCGCGTTGTCAAATATTATCCCTACTTTTGATCTTAATTTTTTAAAAGGAAAATCAGTAAGATTATCACCTACTTCTTCTTTAACCGTGAATATTATTTCCAACTTTTGTTTTATTTTGATTTTCAAAAGATTGTCTAGCGTAAAAAGGATCGCAGCTAATGTCGATTTATTATCGGCTCCCAAAATAGTACTACCGTCACTTTGCCAATAGCCATTTTTTAATATCGGCTTTATTCCGCATCCCGGTTCAACTGTATCTAAATGGGCCGATATTAATAAAGGTTTTCCCTCGGAACCAATCTGTATTAAAAGATTACCGGTTTTATCAATATAATAATCATTTATTCCCCGCTCTTTAAAAAAATTGATAATAAATCTGGTCAATTTTTTTTCGTAGCCGGACGGACTATATATAACTACTATTTGTTTAAAAAGCGCTTCAAGTTTATTCATATGTTTTGATTGTACCAATATATAACTGATGGTAAATTCCACCCTTCAAAAATGTTTATACCGTTAATGAAAAATTTTGAATAATTCTCTGTTTCCTGGGCAGTTAATAACTGCTCCTGCCAATTTTCAAGTCTTTGAAAAAGTTTTTTTGACGGAACATTGTCTTCGGTGACCACCGCAAATATGGGAACATTTTTTTCTTGGGAATACGTATCCCCGATCAATTGCTCTATTAAAAGTTGCGCCAAATGATGATTACGTAAATCCGGATGTATCCAAACGCTCCCCAACTCTAACCCTTTAGTTTCTCCTTCGGCATTTTTCCAAGGATTAAGTCTGGCGAAACCGGTTGCCGCAAACTGGGAATCAACCATCAGTGTCGCCAATCCAACGCTAGTGGCGGCAATAATTTCATCTGGTTTTACCGGCAACATGTGAGGATCGCTACAAATTGTTTTGCTTAAATGTAGGGCAACCTCTAACATGTCTTCGGGTTTTTGAATAGACAGCGACTTTAAATCTTTTGGCAAAATTACCGTACAGCCACTAATAAAAGCGTTGTATTCCTGTATTTTTCCAGATCCTGTTTGAGTTAATTTTTCCATAATTTTAAAAATAATTAATAATTTCGGGTAAAAAAAATCCCGCTTCGGGCGGGAGGAATAAATCTAAACCAATGAAAAGTTACTCCTCCCTAAGGAAGAGTCGCCTTGAAGAAAAAAAGAAGGTTTCTAAATGATTTTTCATAGATTGGCGTTATAATTATATATCAAGATATTATTATTGTCCATAACTTTATGATTGCCCTAATCCAACGGGTCAGCCAAGGCCGTGTACTGGTAAAAAAAAACCTTCTTTCGGAGATAGACCATGGATATGTCATCCTTTTAGGCATATTTCGGGAAGACAATTATGAAGACGTAGTCAAACTGGCCGACAAAATTGTCAACTTGAGAATAATGTCCGATGAACAGCTAAAGATGAACCGATCGATTACAGATACCAAAGGCAAAGTTCTTCTCGTTTCCCAATTTACTCTTTGTGCCGATGTCAGCGGTGGCCGACGGCCATCGTTTATCAAAGCCAAAGAACCAAAAGAAGCGGAAACACTTTACCGGTCGCTTAAGACTGAAATTGAGAAAAAAGGCGTCGATGTCGTTACCGGAAAATTCGGGGAATATATGGACGTTATCATCCACAATGATGGTCCGGTAACTATTATGGTCGACAGCAAGAATATATAACAAATCCCCAAAAACGCTACGATCGTATCAAAAAAAGGGAACAGTCAAATACCTCTTGAAAAAGCTAGATTACCGGTATATTATGTTAGTGAACAAGTGTTTACCTTGTTTACCTAAAAGTATGAACATACCGCTGGCAGAAAAGCTGAGACCGAAAAATCTTGATGAATTCGTCGGACAGACGCATCTTGTCGGCAAAAACAGGCCGATAAGGAAGATGATCGAAAACAAAAAGGTCGTTTCCATGGTTTTGTGGGGACCGCCCGGTACCGGAAAGACTACCCTGGCACGGATAATTGCCCGTTATATCGACGCTAATTTTGTCCCGTTTTCAACCGTCGCCGGCGGCGGCGTACCCGAAGTAAGAAAAATTATTGCCCAGGCAAAAAAAGACCAGGGACTTTTCCAAAAAAATACCGTTCTTTTTGTCGACGAGATTCATCGTTTTAACAAAGCGCAACAGGATGCTTTCCTACCTTATGTTGAAGACGGAACTATTACTTTAATCGGCGCCACCACGGAAAATCCCGGGTTTGAGGTGATTGCTCCGCTTGTCTCACGCAGCCAAATATATGTCTTATACGCTTTGAACGAGAAAGAGATCGAGATGATTGTAAAAAAAGCCGTTGGTTTTTGCGGAAATAACGTCTTTGAAAAAGAAGCTGTCCAACATATAGTCAAAACGGCCAACGGCGATGCCCGAGCCGCCATAAACGCCGTTGAGTTGGCAGCTTCCTTAAGCAAAAAAATCACCCTAAAAACGGCCGAAGAAGCCGTTCAGCGCAAAGCCATCTATTATGACAAAAAAGGCGACTGGCATTATGACACGATCTCCGCCTTTATAAAAAGCCTTCGCGGCAGTCAACCCAACGCCGCCCTCCATTACCTGGCCCGAATGATCAAAGCCGGCGAAGATCCGGTTTTTATAGCCAGAAGGATGGTCATTTTCGCTTCAGAAGATATAGGCAATGCCCTACCGACCGCTCTTGTAGTAGCTACCTCCTGCATGCAGGCGGTCCACATGATCGGTATGCCTGAAGCAACGCTTATCCTGGCTCAAACTGCTGCCTATCTGGCCACCGCCAAAAAATCGATCGCCTCGACGGTCGCCATCCAACAAGCGCTGCAGGATATAGACGAAAAAAATCTTGATCCGATCCCGCTCCATCTCCGCAACCCCTCAAACAAGGTGATGAAAGCTTTAGGTTATGGACGCAATCACGTCCGCTACCCGTGGCTTGCGGAAAAACAGTCCGGACAAAAAATCAACCAAGAGTACATGCCGAAAAATCTCCAAGGCCGCAGATATTACCTGCCCGACTGGAAGTAACCCACACTTTACGGTAGAATGTTTTTATGTACCGATACTTGGAAAACCATCGCCACAAAATTTCAAACATACTGGAAACCAAGACCGACTACGATTGGAAAAAACTGGCGAAATACAACCGTACCCGAATTTCTTTTTTTCAACACGAGCGGCTCATACACCTGCTTGTTACCCTGTTTGTCGGTCTTTATGCCATTATTTCCATATATGTTACCGTCTGGCTGCGTCAGGTCGAGTTCATCTTGGTCGATATTCTTTTGATAGCATTGTTCATCCCTTACGTTTTCCATTATTATCAGTTGGAAAACGCTGTCCAGAGCCTATATCGACTGGACGAGGAAATTAATAAACGCATAAATGACGCCGATTTGGTATAATCTCAATATGTTAACGTTTATTACCCGAAAAAACTGGCAGTTTAAGCCTTCTTTACTTGAGGGTAATAAACTTATGTAATAATTAATTTTTCCCTCAAGATAAAAGAGGGCGTATCCGCCGATTAGAGGCGGATTTTTTTATGGGTGAAAACAAAAGAGTATCTGAAAATTATTTTTTTTCCATCATCTGGTGGACCAGGTCATTCTGGCGAAAAAACCGGACTGTCAACCACCCCGTCGGTTGGAAACAATATTATTATCAATTTACTAATAAAAATGAAAAACATTCCCACTCATTTCGTCAATATAAATTTTTATCTGAAAAAATATCTGGGGGAACTGCCCGACCCGCCTCTCCACCCGATAACCAAAAAACCGGTCGAAGGCAAAGACCTTGAGGCAATCTTTGCTAAAGAGCTCATCAGGCAAGAGATGACCCTTGAAGAAAAGATCAAAATACCTGATGAGGTCAGACGGATATACGGACTTTACCGGCCAACACCTCTGGTTCGTGCCCGCAGACTGGAAGAATATCTTAAAACGCCGGCCAGAATTTATTTTAAAAACGAGGGGGCAACCCTGACCGGCAGCCACAAAATAAACACGGCCGTTGCCCAAGCGTTTTATAACAAAAAAGAAGGGATAAAAACCCTTATGACCGAAACCGGCGCCGGCCAGTGGGGTTCGGCTTTAAGCGTCGCCTGTCATTTTTTTGGACTTAACTGCCGGATCTTTATGGTTAGGATATCATACGAACAAAAACCTTACCGCAAAACCGTCATGGAGCTTTTTGGCGGTCAAGTGCATGCCAGTCCTTCGACGATAACCGAGTTCGGCCGAAAAATATTGAAAGAAGACCCAACCTGTCCGGGAAGCTTGGGGATCGCGATCAGTGAGGCGCTTGAGCTCGTTCTCAAAAAAGAGCGGACCCGTTACTGCCTGGGCAGCGTCCTAAACCATGTCCTTCTCCATCAGACGATTGTCGGCCAGGAAACAAAGACCCAACTGGCAAAAATCGGTGACTATCCCGATATCGTCATCGGTTGCGTCGGCGGCGGTAGTAACTTTGCCGGTCTGGCAATTCCGTTTGTTATCGATAAAATCTCCGGCGAAAAAAAACGGCTGAGATTCGTCGGCGTAGAATCAAAGGCTTGCCCTAAAATGACCAAGGGTCGATACCGTTATGATTTTGGAGACTCCGCCGGTAAAACCCCTCTCCTAAAAATGCAGACCTTAGGAAAGGATTTCATACCGGACAAGATTCATGCCGGCGGCTTACGTTACCATGCCAACGCTCCAATACTGTCGTTTTTGAATGAAAAGGGGGTTTCCGAAGCACGTGCCTATGGACAGGAGGAAGTATTTGAGTCAGCCGTTATCTTCGCCAGAACCGAAGGGATTATTCCCGCGCCGGAATCCGCCCACGCGATAAGAGCGGTTATTGACGAGGCAAAAGAATGCCGGAGAAAAAAACAGATGAAGGTAATTGTTTTTAACCTTTCCGGCCACGGTCTTCTGGACCTTAACGGCTATACCGATTATCTAAATGGCAAACTGGCTTAAGGTTATTTAAAAAACTCGGAGTTGGGGTCTTTTGTCCAGGAAGATAAAGTCAATCCTTTTTTATCTTTTTCCGAGATGATCGACCCCGACTCGAGGATCTCTTTTTTGATATCTGATATAAAAGGGTCGCAGAGCGACCAATCGATTTCTTTGTCCATAACGGTAATACCCGCTTCTGTTTTGGGATTGTATTCGCCGCTGCAAAAATACTCAAGTGAGGAATCGGCCAAAAAATAACAGCCGTGGGCAAAACCTTTTGGCAGATAAATCCAATCCTGCGTAGCATCGACAAATTCAGATCTCATCTCATAAGCCCCGATCTTGCCGTAGGTCAAGGAGTTTTTTCTAATATCCAAAAAAAAATCAACTATATGACCTTGCGGAACTCTTACAAGCTTCTCCACATAAGGATCCCATTGGAAATGGAGACCACGAAAAACTTTTTTTTTCGAGTAGCTGAGATTGGCTTGGACCAAATCAAATCCTTTAAGAAAATCAAGTTCCGGAAGATTTATTAGATCACTTTTTTTGTAAAGTTCGGTAAAAAAGCCCCTTTCGTCGACAAAACGTTGGACGGTCACGACTTTAATTTCGGGAAAAATTATTGACTTGACGTTTATGATCTTCATATCGGTGTCAGCAGCAGGATTCGAACCTGCGACCGATCGCTTATGAAACGATTGCTCTACCGCTGAGCTATGCTGACTGATAATATATTATAATATAGCATTATGGCAAATGTTGAGCTGTCAATAATAATCATTTCTTTTAATACCAAAGAAGTGACCAAAAAATGTTTGGAGTCGGTATGGCGATCTCTGCAGGGATCAAAGATACGTTACGAAATCGTCGTCGTCGACAACAACTCAAGTGACGGATCGCCGGAGATGCTTGCCCGTCTTTCACAAAATAAAAAACTTAATCTGGTTTTCATAGCCAATAAGGAAAACGTCGGTTTCGGCCGGGCCAATAACCAGGCAGTCAAAAAAGCCTACGGAGAGCACATACTTCTTTTGAACTCCGACACCGTCGTCCTTAACCGATCTATAGAGAAACTATATTCCTTCTATAGGGAGAATCAAAAAAGAGTGAAATTCGTCGGGGCAAAACTTTTGAACTACGATCTGACCCCCCAACCGTCGGCCGCGTTTTTTTTCTCGCTCCCGGTCATCTTTGCCGCTCTGTTTTTAAAAGGAGACTACTGGGGTTTGACCAGATTCTCACCGGACAAAGTCAAAAAAGTCGACTGGATATCGGGTGCCTGCATTATGACTTCAAAAAAACTTTACCTGAGCCTTGGCGGTTTTGACGAAACCATATTTATGTATATGGAAGAGGTTGATCTTCTATACCGGGCCGCCAAAAAAAACTGGGCTACTTATATTTATCCCAAAGCCCAGATCATCCATCTTGGTTCTTCGTCCAGCAACGGCAAAACCTTTCCCATTCTTCAGGTTTTTAAAGGTTTCCTGTTTTTTTACGGTAAACATTGCTCTAAAATATCCTTATTGATTCTTAAGTTATTGTTAAAAATTAAAGCGTTTACCGCTTATTTTATTGGTCTTGTGACCCAAAACCAATATCTAAAAAAAACCTATGGCGAAGCCTACAAAATGGTCCAACTGGTTGGATGAGAATCTGGTCAAGATACTGTTGATTGCCTTTTCTGTTTTAATACCCCTTTATCCAAAACTACCCCTGAAAATGATCAACTATACCTATATTGCCATTAGGATGGATGATGTTTTTTTTGTCATAATCTTTTTGGTTTTTTTAATACAGCTTTTCAGGAAAAAAGTCAACTTGGCGACCAGATACCTGCCTTTGTTTGTCGTCTTTTGGACCGGGGTTTTCGCCTCGGCTTTATACGGAATATATGTCCAACATACCATAGTCATCAAAAATCTCGGTTTTTTGCATGCGCTAAGGAGAGTTGAGTACATGTCTCTTTTCTTTATTGCTTTTTCGGTGATAAAATCCAAAAAGGATTTCCGCGATGTGATCGTCGGTCTTTTGGTCGGTCTGTTGTTTGTTAATATCTACGGCCTCGGCCAAAAGTTCATCGGTTGGCCGGCTGTCCAGACTATGAATCCCGAATACGCCAAGGGATATCTCCTTTATCTGACTCCCGAAGCCAGAGTTTCTTCGACCTTTGCCGGACACTATGATCTGGCTGCCTACCTTATTTTTTTGATCCCTTTGGTGCTGGCTTATTTTATTCTTAATGGTCATGTGTTTTACTTTATACTGTTTATCCTATCGCTGATGATTCTGGTTTTTACCGCTTCACGCGCCTCCTATGTTGCCTATATTGTCTCGGCCTTTCCTTTTTTGCTGTTAAACAAAAAAATAAGGACGTTTTTAGCCGTATTCGCCATGACGGTAATTTTGACTTTTTTCTCCCAAAACCTGACATCTAGGATAAAAAGGACCTTCCAGGTAAAAAGGGTCTTTGTCAACGAAAAAACCGGTCAGGTAATTATGCCTCAAACCATCACGACCAAAGAGTTGCCGGCCGGCAATTTTTACGTCAACGTCGACAAAAAAGATAACCCGGACAGTTCGGGCAGTCAACCGACGATGACCAAGGACGAACAACTTATCGTCAAAAAACAGATTCTCGAAGATATCCGCAGCCAAGCCAAAAAGGAAGGAAAGGTATTGACAAAAAAAGAGGAGGAAGTACTTTTATCCTCAATTTCAGCCAGCCTTAAGCCTATCAACACGATTGCCTCAGACATCTCTTTTGCCACCAGACTCCAGGTGGAATGGCCACGGGCTATTGCCGCTTTCCAAAAAAATATTATCCTCGGGACCGGACCGTCATCGATCACCGAAGCCACCGACAACGATTATTTAAGATGGCTCGGCGAATTCGGCCTTTGGGGAACTTTGGCCTTTTTCGGGATAATTTTCAAAATGACAAAGTCCGTGTATGACAAATACAGAAAAACAAACAAAACCACCGGTTACATTTTGCTCGGCTATGTCTTTTCGGTTTTCGGACTGATGGTTAACGCCAGTTATATCGATGTTTTTGAGGCGTCAAAAGTCGCTTACATTTTCTGGATCGTCAGTGGTATTTTTGCCGCTTTTTCCCAAAGCACCATGAAAGATTTATCCGCTTATGAAAAAAAATAATTTTCGTATCCTTGATTTTTGGATAGTGATGACGGTCTTGTTTGTTGCTTTGGCTTTCAGGCTGTATAAAATCGATATTCCTTTGGCCGATCTCCATTCTTGGCGTCAGGCCGATACCGCCTCAGTCGCCCGCAACTTCGCAAGAAACGGTTACGACCTGCTCCACCCCCGTTATGACGATCTGTCGAACATCGGATCGGGTAAAGAAAATCCCCAAGGATACCGGATGGTTGAATTTCCTATCTACAATGCCTTTTTTGCTTTTGCCTTCCAAAAAATTCCTGGCCTACCTATTGAGATCTGGGGAAGACTCGTAAGCATAATATTTTCGTTGGCGATTGTCGGCGCCATTTACTTTTTGGCCCTAAAGGAAGCCGGACGGACAGCTGCTTTTTTTGCTGCACTTACATACGCCGTTATGCCGTTTTTCGTATTTTTTTCACGAGTGATACTGCCTGACACAACCGCGACTGCCTTAAGTATCCTGGCAATACTATTTCTGTACGGATATTTCCAGATAAAAAAAAGATTTGTCAGGGCACTTCTTTGGACGGCGGGACTCGTATTTTTTGCCGCATCCATATTGGTCAAACCAACCGCCATTTTTTTCTCCGTCGTCCTTTTCTATTTATTTGCCGTAAATTACAGATTCTCCCTAGTCAAAAAGTTGGATTTTTATCTTTTTTTTATACTGGCGGTTATCCCTATTTTTCTTTGGCGTAATTATATACTCCAATATCCTGAAGGCATACCGGGAAGCGAATGGTTGCTGACGTCGGTCAACACCGCATCCGGTATGCAAAAGATTTTTTTCAAACCGGCATTTTTCCGTTGGATATTTTTTGAAAGAATCAACAATCTTATCCTTGGCGGCTATCTTGTGTTTTTCTTTATTTTGGGAATAATCGCCAAACCAAAAGGAAATTTTTTTTACAGTTTTCTTTTTTCGTCACTGTTTTATCTTTTCGTTTTTCAGGGCGGTAACGTCCAACACGAATACTATCAGATACTGATTTTACCAACGATCGCCATCTTCGTAGGGCTAGGGGTTGCTTTCGTTTTGAAAAAAGGTCAGACATCGATAAATAGTTTTTTTGCTTATACGCTTGTCCTGATCATCTTCGCCTTTTCCTGGTTCTTTTCTTATTACCGGGTAAAGGATTTTTACAGTTATTCTTCCGACTTGCCTCAGATAGTCAAAATCATTTCCTCATTAACCAAGGACACCGACAAAGTCGTCACCGACTCAACCGGAGATACGACCCTGCTTTATCTTATAGACAGAAAAGGAGCGCCGGCACCGTACAAAGAAATGGACGAGCTTAAAAAAAGCGGCTATTGTTGTTTCGTCACCTTTAACCAATCGGTTATAACCGGTATGAAACAGGAAAAAAAGCATCCGGTGATTTTTGAAAATGATAAATTCGCCCTATTTGAACTATGAAGATTTTGATGATTACCCCCTATGTTCCTTACCCTACTTCTTCAGGGGGCCAGATCAGGACTTTTAATTTGCTCAAGTACCTTAGTAGGAAAAACGAGATTGTATTGGTGTGCCTTTACAAATTCGACAAAGAAAAACAGTATGAGTCATTCCTTCGACCTTATTGTAAGAAAATATATTTTTGCCGCCGCCCGGAAAAACCGTGGCAGATAAAAACCATTTTCAAGGCGGTGTTTTCCAGCCAACCTTTTCTGATAGTCAGAAACTTTTCCGAGGAAGCCAAAAACGTTTTGCAACAACTTTTTTCCGACGAAAATTTCGATGTCATTCATGTAGAAACATTTTACGTCATGCCCCATCTTCCGAAAACAAACACCCCGATCCTTTTGGTCGAACAGACAATCGAATATGAGGTCTACCGGCATTTTGTCGATTCCTTACCATTTTTTATCAGGTTCCTCTTTTTGACCGATATCGTCAAACTCAAATATTGGGAAAGATATTATTGGAACAAGGCCGACATGGTCGCGGCAGTTTGCGAATCCGATAAAAAAATTATCACTTCGCTTGAAGGCAAGATCAAACCGACGATTGTCCCCAACGGTGCCGGTGACGAGATGATCGTCAAAAACTTAAGCAAGAAAAAAAACCAAATGCCGGTACTTTTATTCCAAGGGAACTTTCTTTGGCTTCAGAACACAGAAGCCGCCAATTACCTGGTGGAAAAGATCTATCCGCTGCTGGAAAACAGGCTTGATCGGTTTAAGCTGATTATCGCCGGACAATCGGCTAGCAAAAAAATCAAACCGCTATCCGAAAAAAACATCGAGGTTATCGATGTCGAATCAAAAAACAATCATCTGGTCAAAAATCTTTACCAAGAGTCCACTCTTTTTATAGCCCCCATATTCGGCCCGGGCGGCACCAGGTTAAAAATATTGGCGGCCATGGCCAGCGGTCTACCGGTAGTATCGACAAGAATCGGCGTCGAAGGACTTGATGTCAAAGATGGGCAGGAGGTCATGATAGCCAACTCTCCAATGGAGTTTGTCGAAAAAATAGGGTCCATCCTGAGAGATGAAAAACAGTATGAAACGATCAGGTCAAATGCCCACCGGTTGATCGACCGGATTTACAACTGGGAAAAAATTTCCAAAAATTTGGAAGTTGTTTATCAAAAATTGACTAAAAAATGAGACTAGGCTTGGATATCTCTCAGATAGTCTATCAGGGTACCGGGGTAAGCCGTTTTACCAAAGGACTGGTTGATGCCATTCTCCGATATGACTCCGATAACCAGTGGACTTTTTTTTTCGCATCTTTAAGGAGGAACATAGATCCTAATCTGGAAAAAGAAATAAGGCAAAAAGGGATCTGTATTGTCAAAGGCAAAATGCCCCCGACACTTCTTTCTTTTTTTTGGAATCAAATCCATACCTTGCCGATTGAATCGCTGGTTGGACAGCTTGATTGGTTTATATCTTCAGACTGGACCGAACCTCCTGCCAAAAAAATAAAAAAAGCAACCATAGTCCACGACCTTGTTTATCTCCGTTTTCCAGAAACCGTAGATAAAACCATTCTAGAAACCCAAAAAAAACGTCTCAAGTGGGTAAAGAAAGAGTCGCGGATAATTTTTGCCGATTCACAACAGACGAAGAACGATCTGATTGACTTATTGGATATGCAAAAAGACAAAGTAGTCGTCAACTACCCCGGCGTCGATGTCGCCGTTCCCGATAAAGCGACCGTCGAAAAAACGTTGAAAAAGTACCGTATAGACAAACCTTTTGTCCTGTCAGTCGGGAAGGTTGAACCGAGGAAAAATTATAACCGGTTGATTGACGCTTTCGGTCTTTTAGGATACGACGACATCGATCTTATTATCATCGGACCAAAAGGCTGGCAGGAACTTAACGCGAAAAACGCACATATAAAAATAATCAACCATGTTTCCGACGAAGAGTTGTTTTCTTTTTACCGTTCTTGCCTTTTTTTCATCATGCCTTCAATCTGGGAAGGTTTTGGCTATCCGATAGTCGAAGCTATGCGCTTGGGCGCTCCGGTAACCTGCGCCAAAGTTTCTTCATTAATGGAGCTCGGCGGACAGGCGGTATTGTTTTTCAACCCCCTTAAAGTGGATGAGATATCCCAAGCTATTAAAAAAATGACCGAAGAAAAAACGATAAGGAAAAGTCTATCCGAAAAAGGATTGGAACAATCGAAACAATTTAGTTGGAAGAGGTATTATAATAATCTGATTGAAGGATTAGAAATTAAAAAATACAGCCCATGATTATAGGCGTTGACGGCAACGAAGCCAATGTCACTCAAAAGGTCGGAGTCTCAACCTACACCGACAATCTTCTCCATTACTTTCATCAAAACGCCGGACCAGAACTTAGATTCAAAATATTCCTGAAAAACGATCCTTGCCAAACTATGCCCCGACAAAACCGTTTTTTCCGCTATGAGGTCATTAAAGGTCGGATTTTTTGGTCACAGTTTTTTTTACCGCTCCGCCTTTATCTAAAAAAAGACATCGATATTTTTTTTTCTCCGGCTCACTATGCACCGCGCTTCTGTTCCGTGCCTTACGTAGTTACGATTCATGACCTGGCTTATCTCTACTATCCTGACGAATTTTTAAAAAAAGACCTTTACAAACTGAAAAAGTGGACCAGCTATTCCCTTAAAAACGCCGCTTCGGTCATCGCCGTTTCCCAAAGCACAAAAAAAGACATCCTCAAGAACTATCCCGTCCCAGAAAACAAGATAAAGGTGATATATAACGGTTATGAAAAAAAACTGAAAAACAAAATAGCCTTAAAAAGGCTTAAGGAGACTAACGGAAAACAACCATTTATCCTTTATGTCGGAACGATACAACCCAGGAAAAACATCGATACCCTCATCAAAGCCTTTGCCGATTTTAAGCGAGAAAACGAGGAATATAAGCTGATTATAGCCGGAAAAAAAGGCTGGCTTTTTGAAAGCGTATTTGATCTAGTCAATGAACTTGGCCTGTCTGACAGCGTTTATTTTACCGATTACATCTCAGACCGACAGTTGGCTTATCTTTATCAAAATGCTTTTTGCCTTGTCCTGCCTTCATTCTACGAAGGTTTTGGTATCCCCGTGCTTGAGGCGATGTCCTTTGGCTGTCCAGTGATCGCCTCTTTTTCATCCAGCCTGCCTGAAGTTGGAGGCGACGCCTGTTTATACTTCAATCCGAAAAACCTCAAAGATCTTTCTGACAAACTGCGTTTGTTGAAAAAAGACGGAGGACTCCGATCCCAGCTGACAAAAAAAGGCAAGTTACGGATCAAGCTGTTTTCCTGGAAAGACTGTGCCGAACAAACCTTAAACGTACTAAAATCCGTCCATGAAAACTGAGATTCTGCCGTCCGGATTCGATATCGAAAGATACGAGAAACTCGCCAACCACCCTCTTCAATCATGGTACTGGGGAGAGGCGAGAAAAGCTATGGGGATTGAAGTTGTCCGCCTGGCCGATTTTAAAGACAATCTTATAGACAAAGTTTATCAAATGACTCTTCATTCTATACCAAAAACAGGATACAGAATCGGATACCTGCCTCGGTCGTTTTTTCCTTCGACAAGTCTTCTAGATTTTTTGAGGGTTTACGGGAAGAAAAATAAAATAATTTTTTTCAAGATCGAACCTGATGAAGAAACCGGCGGACAAAAATTTGCCGAAACAAAGACTGCTATCTGCCGTTCATCCCATCCACTTTTTCCCGAATGGACAATGACCTTGGATCTTGGAAAATCGGAAAAAGAGTTGCTTGACGGGATGAAGCCAAAAACAAGGTATAATATCCGACTGGCGGAAAAAAAAGGCGTTACCGTCAAAGAAATGTCGGACAATAACGGTTTTGGGGTGTTTATCAAGCTTTACTTCGAAACCTGCAGCAGACAAAAATACTTCGGACACAATTACCGCTATCATAAAATCATCTGGGACAATCTGAAAAACCATCTCAGCCATATTTTGATTGCTTTTTACGATAAAACTCCGCTGGCTGCCTACGAGCTTTTTCATTTTAAAAACAAATTCTACTATCCATACGGAGGAACATCGTTAAACCACAGAAATCTCATGGCATCAAATCTTCTTATGTGGGAAGCGATAAAGCTTGGTAAAAAACTGGGGGCAAAACAATTTGATATGTGGGGTTCTTTATCTCCCAGATACAGTTTCAAACATCCCTGGTCTGGCTTTACCCGGTTTAAGGAAGGCTACGGAGCTAAATTTACCCAGATGGTCGGCAGTTATGACCTGATTATCAATCCCTTGTTTTACCGCTTCTATAATCTGGCTGAAAAAGCAAGAAAATTTTATCTTGGACTGAAAAGGAGCTCACTTTAGGTCTTGGCAAAAGCCACCTTTGTCACCTCGTCCATATGGGTAACAAAAACAAGCCGAAGGTCACCAAGGACATGTTCGGGAATATCTTCCAGGTCTTTTTTGTTTTCCTTTGGCATAATGACGGTTCTTATCTGGGCTCGGTGAGCAGCGATCACCTTTTCTTTGATCCCGCCTATCTCAAGTACCCGTCCCCTTAGGGTAATTTCGCCGGTCATACCAACATCTCTTTTCACCGGTTTTCTAGTTAGAGCCGACAACATGGCGGTTGCAATAGCCGCCCCGGCCGACGGACCATCCTTCGGGACCGCCCCTTCGGGAACATGGACATGGATATCTATCTTCTGGAAAAAATCTTTTTCCAATCCGAACTTGTCCCAACGAGCCCTTATATATGAAAGGGCCGCCTGACAAGATTCTTTCATAACATCACCAAGATGTCCCGTTAATGTCAAACTACCTTTCCCCGGCATAACTGCCACCTCAATAAAAAGAATATCTCCTCCGGCCTGGGTCCAGGCCAAGCCAGTCGAGATACCGACCGTATCTTTTTCCTCGATCATCTGAGAGGCAAATTTGTACGGACCGAGATACTTCGGCAGATTTTCTGTACTTACCGTTTTTGTTTTGATTTCTTTTTCTACTATCTGCCGGGCGATTTTCCGGAAAATCGAGGCTACTTGCCTTTCCAAATCACGTACTCCCGCCTCCCTCGTATAACGTCTGGCTATCGTTCTGATCGCTCTGTCTGATATTTTGGCTTCCCGATCGGAAAGATTATGGGCCTCCAGCTGTTTTTTGATAAGATGCTCTTTGGCAATGGCATATTTTTCATCTTCGGTATAGCCTGGAAAATGTATCACCTCCAACCGGTCGAGCAGTGCCTCCGGTATTGTATCAAGAATGTTGGCAGTCGTGATGAAAAAAACGTCGGACAGATCAAAATCAACCTCAAGATAATGATCGGAAAAAGCATGGTTCTGCTCAGGATCAAGCGCTTCAAGCAACGCTGCCGAAGGATCTCCGCGATAATCACGGCCTATCTTGTCTATCTCATCAAGCATAAATACCGGATTTTTGGTACCGGCCTGTTTTATACCCTGGATAATCCGACCGGGCATAGCACCGACATAGGTTCGTCTATGGCCGCGGATCTCCGCTTCGTCGCGAATCCCTCCCAAAGAAATCTTTACAAACTTTCGCCCAAGGGCCCGGGCGATCGATCGGCCAAGCGAAGTTTTACCGACGCCGGGCGGACCGACAAAGCAAAGAATCGTCGGCTGATGCTCTTTTTTATTTTTCTCGCCCTTGATCTTCTGCAACTCCATTACGGCCAAGTACTCCATTATTCTCTCCTTGATTTTTTTCAATCCGTAATGATCGTCGTCAAGGATCTTCTGTGATTCTTTAAGACTGATTGCCCCGCTTAAGGCGTTTGACCAAGGAATATCAGTCAACCAATCTAAGTAGGTTTTAATATACGAGGCTTCGGGATTGAACTGAGACATCTGAGCAAGTCTCTTGAGCTCCTTTATCGCTTTTTCTTCGACCTTTTTTGGCATCTGGGCTTTCTTTATTTTTTCCCGAAATTCGTTCAACTCCTTATCTTCGCTTTTGCCGCCCAGCTCTTCTTCTATCGTCTTCATCTTTTCCCTCAAGAAAGTCTCTTTCATCCCCTGTTCAAATTTCTGTTGCGTCTTTGACGAGATCTTTTGCTCAATTTCAAGGATTTTCATCTCCTTACCGATGGCGTCGATTTCCTTTTTCAGTTTTTCTTTCAGGTCGGACTCTTCCAACAACTCTTGTTTTTCTTTAGCCTTAAGATCGATAATCATGGCTATCTGATTAACAAAATCCTCAGGTTTACCGATATTGAGGATATTGACCAAAAAAGCGAAATCAACCGATTTGCCAAGATTTATGGCCTTTTTGATCTGGGATGAGATATGCCTGACCATCGCCATAATCTCTTCGTTGTTGTCGGGGTATTTTTTATCTTCCACCTTTTCGGTTTTTACTTCGAAAAAGGGATCTTCTTGAAGATATTTGGCAACTCTAACTTTTGACAAACCTTTAACCAAAGCGTTTATCTCACCTTTCTCTCCGATGACTATTTTCTCGATAGAGGCGAGAACTCCTGTCTGATAAAGGTCTTGGGATTTTGGATCATCCTGATTTGGATTTTTTTGCATCATCAGAACTATTTTTTTGTCATTCTTTGAAGATGCGTTGACGGCGTTAATACTCTTTGGTCTGCCAAAAACCAAAACATTTTCGGTGGAAGGGAAAACCAAACCATCCCTGATCGGGATCAAAGGATAACTTGTTTGTTCAAGAGGATTGGATAAAATAGACATAATTAGCAGTGTAACAAATTAATTGCTAAGTGTCAAGCAAATTTTATATAAATTCTTTAATCAGTAAGTCAAAACCGGTAAATCTCTTTTTTTCAGTCAAAACCTCACCATCAAGTTGGGGAAGTTCACCGGTAAAGTCGGGTCTGTCGACTTCGTAGATGACCCCTAGAGGAAATTTTTCTTCGTTTAGTTCCGAAGCCTTTTCCAATGCCTGCCGATAGTCATCCCTTTTATAGTCATTGTCCAGTTTGTACGTATGTTCCTTATAATATCCGTAGGTGTTTATTTTATTGAAGCTTATGCAGGGTTGGAGGACATTCACCAAAGAAAAACCTTTGTGTCTGACGGCCTTTTTGATTATATCGATTAGCTGAGGCGTATCTCCGGCAAAAGCCTGGGAAACAAATGTCGCCCCCTGAGTCAGGGCTAAAGCCAGGGGATTAACCGGATTTTCAATGATTCCGTTCGGAGTCGATTTTGAAACATAGCCTTTTTTGGCGGTAGGAGCCGCCTGACCGGTAGTCAGACCGTAAACGCAGTTATCGTGGATGATAACCGTCAGATCGTGATTTCCGCGACAGGCATGGAGAAAATGGTTTCCGCCTTCTCCATAACTGTCGCCGTCTCCCGAAAGTACCAGAACCGGCATCTTATGGTTGGCGATTTTTATGCCTATAGCTGCTGGGATAGCCCGTCCATGAAGAGCGTGAAAACCGTAGCAGTTCAAAAAATCATTGGCATTACCCGAACAACCTATTCCAAAAACCGCCGTCACCGACGAAGGATCAAAACCCAGCTGAACCAAGGCCGTCTTTACCGCCACGCCTATAGCCCAGTTACCGCAACCCGGACACCAGGTCGGCTGATAACCGGAAAAATCATTTATTGTTGACATAGTCTACAATTTCCTCCGGCCAAAAAAATCGGCCATCGTATTTTAACAACTTTTCCCTTATCTCTATTCCCGTCTCCTGCCTCAACAGTTTACCCAACTGTCCTTGACTGTTATTTTCAACAAGAATATATCTTTTTTCCTTTGAAAAAAAAGGCTTTATCCTGTTCTCGTCAAGGGGATAAAGATGGGTGAAATGAATAAGGGCTGTTTTTTTACCAAAACTGGCTAAAGCTTCCATGGCCGCCAAAACCGATCCTTTAACCGATCCCCATGTAACAAATACCGTTTCCGAATCAATATCCCCGTATATCCGGGGCGGTCTAAAATCGTTTTTTATGTAAGCTTCGGCTTTTTTTTGTCTTTTGTCAACTTGTTGTTTCCTTGTTGACGACTCCTCGGTCGTATGACCGTCCTCCAAATGCTCATAAGAATTGGCTTGGTAGTAAAATCCTTTCGTTCCGACTGGCAACCGTGCCGAGATACCGTCATCGGCAAGACGATATCTGAGGTATCTTTCTCCGTTTGTTTTCGCCAAAGATTTCCCCCGATTAACGGAGTATTCTTTGACCAGTCTGTCTACGGTTGTTTTGGAAAGGGTCCGGTGGGATTCTGACAAAAGCATGTCTGAAAGTACAAATACTGGCGTCTGGTAAATGTCGGCAAGATTGTATGCCTGTAGGGTAAGATCGAGCATTTCTTCAACGTCTCCGGCTGACAGAACTATTTTGGGAAATTCACCATGGCCGGAATGAACGGTAAACAAAAGATCGCCTTGTTCTGTCCAGGTCGGCATACCGGTAGCCGGACCGGGACGTTGGGCGATAAAAACGACCAGGGGGGTTTCGGTAATCCCGGATAAGGAAATACCTTCGGTCATCAGGGCGAATCCTCCACCCGATGTCGCTACCGCACTCCTTGCTCCGGCAAAAGAGGCGCCTATGGCGGTATTTATGACCGATATCTCGTCTTCGGCATGACGGACAACCATACCGGTTTTGTTTTGCCAACCGGCCAAAACTGTCAAAACCGATGACGCCGGAGTCATCGGATAGGCGACAAAAACACGGCAATCGGCCATAACGCTACCCAAACTAAAACTTTCGTTGCCGGTAATAACCAGCTGCTCGTCTTTTGAAGTAACTCCCTGTAAAGAATGTTTTACCGACGATCGATAGTTCTTAACTACGTAATCGTAACCGGCTTTGGCAAACTTTTGATTGAGTTCGATGACCGTTTTACCCTTGTCTAAAAACTGATCTTCAAGTACCTTCATCAATACCCCTTCCTGACCGCCCAAAGCGGCAACTGAAGCCCCCAAAGCCACTGTATTTGCCATTATTGCCTGACCGGCCAATTCGTTAATAATCTTTTTAAAAGGCACCGGTATTTTTTTTCCTTCATCGCCGGCGTTGACATCATCAGGATCGAAGATAACCAAAGACTCCTTATGGAGTCTTGTTTTATGGAGGTCATAGGTCTCTTTATTCAAGCAAATCAGGCAATCTACCTTTTTTTTTGTCGAAGATACCTCTCCTTCGGAAAAAACAACTTCGTAAGTGTTGTGACCACCCCGGATAAGCGAAGGATATTGGGTGCAATCGAAAAGACGATAGCCCGAACGACTGGCTATCTTTGAAAAAGCCAAGCCGGTCGTCATTATCCCATATCCTGCTTCACCGCCTATCTTCCAAAGGGTTTTTTCCATCTGGTAAATAA
The DNA here is from genome assembly GCA_012798265.1 of Candidatus Roizmanbacteria bacterium. Lineage (GTDB taxonomy): Bacteria > Patescibacteriota > Microgenomatia > UBA1406 > GWC2-37-13 > JAAZNM01. The sequence goes on from JAAZNM010000007.1 coordinate 57,005, forward strand.
TGTATTATTTGGGAAATATCCTATTACCCTTGTCGTCTTCTATAATAATGGCGGCGACCGGACAGGATTTAGCCGCATCAATAATGGTCTGGTCAAGATCCTGTTCCGTCGTGTTCATGATGACCGCTTTAGACTCACCATCCAACTGGAAGGTATTGGGAGCGACAGCGACACAGGTTGCGGCTCCGATACAAAGGTTGCGATCGACAATAACTTTTAAGTTGCGGACCGATACCGGTCCGGAAGGATTTTTTAGGTCTTTCAAATTATTATTGTCCATAAATATTGGAATTACTAATTAATAATATGATAACTTATTTTCCCTTTACTTGCATCCATTTTTTGTATCTTTCGTTTATTTCCTTTTTTTCCCGTTCAATTCTTTCGTGTTTTTTTGCCAGGATCTCCGGAACCGGTCTTTTACGGGAGACAAGATACTGGAATATGGCTTCCCCCAAAGCGTCAACCGCCAGAAGCGAACAATGAATTTTAATTGGCGGCAAACCGGCCAAAAAATCGACTATGTCTTTTTTACTTATCCGTAAGGCCTCATCAATCGTTTTCCCCTTGACCAGATCGGTGATAGCACTGCTTGTTGCAATTGCGGCCGCGCAACCGTAAGTTTTGAACTTAACCTCCTTAATGACCTCTTTACCCTTGTTTTTCTTTACGACCAGATATAAGGACATGACGTCGCCACAGACGATATTGCCGGCCGAACCGATACCGTCGGCATTCTTTATCTCTCCGTAGTTATGGGGGTTGCGAAAGTGCTCCAGGGTTTTATCGCTATAAAAAGTGTTTCCGGTCATATTTTAAAAGGTGATATCTGCCTTAGTCTGTCGACTATCTTAGGCAAAATTTTAATAAAATAATCCAGATCGCTTTTTTTTGTGAATCGTCCCAGACTTATCCTTAGTGAACCATGGGCTTCCTCAGGCTTTAAACCAATGGCCATTAAAACATGGCTCGGCATCAAAGTATTTGACGAACAAGCCGATCCCGTCGATACCAAAATATTATGGAGATCCAGCTCGATCATCAAAGATTCTCCTTCAACCGAGGCAAAAGAGATGTTTATGTTATTGTTCAGTCTTTTTTTTGGATGTCCGTTTAGATGGGTGCCTTTGATGTTTTTCAAAATGGCGTTTATCAAATAATCCCTGAGGCGGGTTAATCTTTTATCTTCCTCCTTCCCTTCTTTTTTGAGTATCTCAACCGCCTTGGCAAAACCGACCACCGCCGGCAGATTGACGGTCGACGACCTCAACCTGTTTTCATGACCGCCGCCATGAAGAATCGGTTCTATGGCGGTTCCCGATCTGACGAAAAGCAAAGCCGCTCCTTTGGGACCGTATATCTTGTGGGACGACGCCGTCAACAGATCGATGAAATCTCGTCTTACGTCGATGGAGATCTTCCCAAAACTCTGACTGGCGTCGGTATGGAAATAGATCTTCCTTTCGCGGCAAAGCCTGCCGATACTTGCGATATCTTGAACTGTACCGATCTCGTTATTCCCGTGGATGATCGAAACAAGCGCCGTCTGCGGAGTCATGGCTTTTTCCAGATCTTCCAAACTGACTAATCCGTAACGGTCAACCGGCAGAAAAGTGATCTTAAAACCTTGTTTTTGTAACCAACGGCTACTTTCAAGAATACAGTCATGTTCTATCTCGCTGACGATCAAATGATTTTTTTTCGTCCGGTTGGCAAAGGCTATTCCTTTTAGAACCAGATTATTGCTCTCTGTTGCCGAACCGGTAAAGTAAATTTCCTTTTTTTCGGCGTTGATAAAATCGGCTATCTCCTGGCGGCTCCTGTCCAAAATTATGGCCGCCTCTCTTCCGAGATTATGACCGGAGGCGGTATTGCCGAACCTCAACGAAAAATAAGGAAACATCGACTTTAGTACCCGAGGATCAACCGGGGTAGTGGCCGCGTAGTCCAGATAGATGTTTTTTTTCATAGCAATTGATTGTTAACTGAATAATTCGCCCAACCTGATCTTTTTTAACTGGGTGGTGACCAATCCCGTCAGCTTTTTTTCGAGAAATGACCGATGCTGGCAGATATGCTGATAATGGCAACTATCGTGCTGTTCGTGGCAGCCGCAAACGGCCATGTCTCCCTCAAAAATCCGCAGATAATCGTAGAGGGAAACGTTATGCCAGTTACCAGCCAGTTTGTAGCCGCCTTCCTTGCCCTCTTTACTAAGCAGAATTTTGTTTTTGGCTAAAGCGGCGGCGATTTTGGCCAGGAAACGGTGGGGAAGTTTTGTCTTATCAACCAAAACACCCAAAGAAACAAAGTCAGTTCCGGATCCAAGAAGAGATATTAATAACATTCCGTAATCCGACTGTTTGTTGATTGTTAACATATACTTATTTGGTAATAGTTTAAAATAAAAAAAATCCTCTGTCAACCCAATGTTAATCGGGGTATCCGATCAAGTTTTTCGACTTCTTTTACAAAAATATTCTGCTTTGCCTTAAAAAAACCAACCACGCCGATCATAGCGGCGTTATCACCTGTCAAATAAGGATACGGAGGAAACAGTATTTCTCCGCCAATCTTTTCCGCAAGCTCCCTTAATTTTTTTCTCAAATAAAGATTGGCGATCACTCCACCTCCGGAGAGCAGACGTTTGATGCCGGTTCTTTTAACGGCTTTTTCCGTTTTGTTTAAAAGGCTATCAAAAACCGCCGCCTGAAAAGAACTGGCCAGATAGTTAATATTCTTGCTTTTGTCATCCTCAGTGGTTTTTTTAAGATGGTAGTAAAAAGCGGTTTTTAGACCGGAAAAAGAAAAATTCATACCGGTAGATCTTATCATCGGCCTGGGAAAACGGTACCTGTCTGCATGTCCAGCGTACTCAGACAGTTTTTCAATCACGGGCCCTCCCGGGTAACCCAAACCCAGCAATTTTGCCGCTTTATCGAGTGCCTCGCCAGCGGCATCATCTATAGTCTCACCGACCACCTCATATTTTAGATGACCTTTGACGACCACCAGTTCCGTATGACCGCCCGAAACAATTAGGGACAGGTATGGATATTCTATCTTTATCTTCGGATTGCCTTTTGAGTTTTGGACGAAAGGAGAGTATATGTGGCCTTCCAAGTGGTTTACGGCTATAAGTTGTTTTTTATATTTTTTAGCCAGAGATCTGGCTTTTTTTATTCCGACCTCGAGAGCAACTGCCAAACCCGGACCATAGGTAACGGCAACGGCATCGATGTTTGAAAACGATCCGCCAAATTTTGTTAAACACTCCTCGATCACCATGTCGATTTTTTCCTCATGAGCTCTTTTGGCCAACGATGGCACCACTCCGCCCCATTTTTTATGGATCAAAATCTGGGAATAGATTACGTTTGACATAACCTGCTGGCCGCTGGTGATCGCCGCGCACGTTTCGTCACAAGATGTATCAATCGCCAAGATATTCATTTTATAATTAAGATCATTGTTGGTAATTTTAGTCGGTAATTGTTATTTCCCGTTCCTTTTCTCCCAAATATTTCATTTTTATATAGACTATCTTACCCTTTCCTTTTAAAACTTTGCATAAAGTTCCGATCTTCTCACCCCACTCAAAACAAAGAAGGTTATGTTTTTTAAGACAATTTTCTATTCCCAGATCCTTCAGCTCCCCTTCTTCCTGAAGATTGTAGAGATCAAAATGGATAAGTTTACGGATTAAGTCATCTTTGACGTCATATTCGTAACTGATTACGTAAGAAGGCGAGATGATATTTTTGATATCGAAATAATCGCCCATACCTTTGACTAAAATCGTCTTGCCGACCCCCATCTCTCCTTCAATTATGAAGATCAACGGTTTTTTTTTAGCTTCATTCAGATAGCGACCAAGAATAAAAGCACCTAGTTTTCGAGTCTGTCCCGATGTTTTGGTAAGATAGTTTTTTTTGTTCCTAAAAACAATCTCTCCTTGCCTTAATATCTTTATCTTGGGCGCGACCAGATCGATAATCGTCGACGGTTTGTTTCTTGGCAGCTTGCCACCGTCGACAACAAGGTCAATCAAACGTTGTTTGTTTTTCGGCAGACCTTTAAGCAGACTTCCTACCGAATAATGAGGAGATCGTCCGGAAAGGTTGGCTGAGGTGGCGGTTATCGGTCGACCGAAATTTGAAACCAAGCGCAAAACCGGATCGTAATCAGGCAACCTTATTCCCAAGGTTTTACTCTCCGATTCAAGCAGGGGAGATACTTTGCCTTTCGAATTTAAAATCAAGGTAAAGGGACCGGGTAAAAGAGTTTTTATAATCTGTCTTTGCCTGTTGCCAATTCGTACGATTTTGTCAGACATTGTCAAATCGCAAACAAAAACCGATATCGGCTTTCCCGGAGGTCGGTTTTTGAATTCGATAAGCTTGCTTACGGCGGCGTTGTTTGTGGCGTCGACCAACAAGCCGTATACGGTATCCGAAGGAAAAACAACTAACCCGCCGTGTTTTAAGACTTTTATAACCATGTTGATGATATCTTCCGACACGAGTTTTTCTAAACTGACTATTTTCATAATTGACTATAATGTTCCCCAATTTTGATACGATCGTATCAAAATTGGGGAATAAGCCTAACTTAACTTCGATCCTAATTTTATCAAAATTCTGCTAAAATTAACCCATGATAAACAAAAAAAACAATAAAAATAAAATGGATTTGCAGAAAATGGTGGAGTTCAAAATGAATTTCGACATTAAAAAGCTTTTCATTACTATCTTTATAATCCTTTTTCTTTTCTACGCTTTTAGGTCTTTTTCTCAGGAGTTCAAAAAGGCAATGCCGGAAAAATCAATCACCGCCGTCGTTAAGGACATTAAGGACAAAAAAATCAGCAAGGTCGAGGTACTTGACAATCGCATCATTGCCTATTACAAAAACGACACCATGGCCATAAGCTACAAAGAACCAAGTGACAGTTTTTTAAAAACAGTAAGAGACGCAGGTATTAATCCCGAAGGAATCAATATCGTCATCAAAGACACCCAAACTTCCTCGGGTGTTGTTAATTTTTTAAGCAATCTTATCCCGACCATCCTGATGGTGGCTTTTTTTGTTTTTCTTTTCCGCCAGGCAAAAGGAGCCCAGGACTCGGTTTTTTCCTTCGGTCAGGCCAAAGTCAAGCGCTTTTCCAAAGATATGCCGAAGATTAGCTTTAATGACGTTGCCGGAGTTGAGGAAGCTAAAAAAGAGTTGGAAGAGGTCGTTGATTTTTTGAAACATCCCGACAAATACAAAAAGTTGGGGGCACGCACCCCAAAAGGAGTTTTACTTGTGGGGCCATCGGGATGCGGAAAAACCCTGCTTGCCAAAGCGGTGGCCGGAGAAGCCAATGTCCCCTTTTTCTCCATCGCCGGATCGGAGTTTATGGAGATGCTTGTCGGTATCGGAGCAGCCAGGGTCCGCGACCTTTTTTCAACCGCCAAAAAAAGTGCTCCTTCAATTATCTTTATTGATGAGATTGATGCTATCGGACGCGCCCGTTCCGTCGGAGTCATGCCCTCGCACGACGAAAGGGAGCAAACCTTAAATCAAATACTGGTCGAAATGGATGGCTTTACTCCCACCGAACAGGTAGTGGTGGTCGCCGCTACTAATAGGGGCGATTTACTCGACGTCGCCCTTCTTAGACCGGGTCGCTTCGACCGCCGGATAATCGTTGATTATCCTGATGTCGAGGGCCGAAAAGAGATTACCAAAATCCATGCCCGTGGCAAACCCTTTGAAGAACTGGATTGGGACAAAGTCGCCAAAAGAACCGTTGGTTTTTCCGGAGCCGACCTTGAAAATATGCTTAACGAAGCCGCTATTCATGCTGCCCGACAGAACAAAAACAAGATCTCCATGGAAGATATTGAAGAAGCCGCCACCAAGGTGAAGCTCGGCCCGGAAAAGAAACGGCTCCAATCTGATCTTGATAAAAAATTGACCGCTTACCATGAGGCCGGACACGCCATAGTATCGCATTTTCTTCCCCATACCGATCCGGTCCACCGGATATCGATCGTATCGCGCGGTATGGCCCTGGGTTATACCTTGATCCCACCGGCCAAAGACAAACTTCATGAAACTAAAACCCATCTGCTTGAAAAAATAAGTGTCATGATGGGCGGCCGAGCCGCTGAAGAAGCCGTCTTCAACGAAGTGACCACTGGAGGCGCCAATGACTTTGACCAAGCAACCCAGATAGCTAAAGCCATGGTGGCCGAGTTCGGCATGAGCAGTCTCGGTCCGATCAACTTCGGTCCGACCAACGATATTACCGAATGGGGTAAATCATATATGGAACAAGGTCAAATATCCCAAGAAATGCTGGCAAAAATTGACGAAGAGGTCAAGAAAATCATTACCGACGGATACGGCCAAGCCGCCTCGACCATAAGGGAAAAAAAGGACCTGTTGGACAGGGTTGCCCAGGCTTTACTCGTTCATGAAAGTTTAGATCAGGAAGAGTTTGAAAAAATCGTCGGGCCAAAAGAAAAAATACATGTTTTGGCGAAAAAATGAAAACATTACTGCTTATCGACGGAAACGCAGTCATGCACCGGGCCTATCACGCCATTCCTCCCTTTAAAACCAAAACGGGACAGATAACCAATGTCCTGTACGGTTTCATTTCCATTCTCCATAAAGCCGTTGAGGATTTTAATCCGACTCATCTGATTATCTGTTTTGACCTTCCCGCACCGACATTCAGAAAAAAAATGTTTAGCGACTATAAAGCAACAAGAAAAAAGATCGACGATGATTTCAAGATTCAGATACCGCTCGTTAAAGAAAGTCTTGTTGCTGCCAAGATCGCCTATAGGGAAATGGAAGGTTATGAGGCGGATGATCTCATCGGATCGGCCGCCCATGAATTTCGCCGCCTGGTAGACAAAATTCTTATCCTTTCAGGGGACAAGGACATTCTCCAGCTTGTCAACGATAAGGTGTTTGTGATTACCCCCCATATTGGTTTTGCCAAAACCAAGATCTATGATCGGCAGAAAATTTATGAACAGTTTAATCTTACCCCAAAACAAATGGTCGATTATAAGGCCCTGGCCGGCGATCAGTCGGATAACTATGCCGGAGCCAAGGGTATAGGACCAAAGACTGCCAGTCAACTGATAAATCAATTCGGTAACGTTGAAAATCTTTTTAAGAAGATAAAACAAGTGAAATCGGAAAAAACAAAAGAGATGCTTATCAGATCTAAAGAGGATATTGTCCTCGCCAAAAAATTGGCTGAAATAGACGAAAACCTTAACCTGGATATCAAACTGGAACAGGCGGAATATCATGGTTTTAAAGAACCGTTAAGAGAGTTTCTGCTCCGATACGAAATGTTTGCCCTGACCAATCGGCTGTTTAAAAACAAAAAAAACGTCGTCCCTAAAAAAACATCCTCGTCGACACCACAACTTGGACTTTTCTAATTTGTTATAATAATAACGGCTTTAAAAAGCGGTTTTATAAACAAACAGCGCGTGGTCCGCCGTTTTTGGCGGAAGACGAGGAAGAAGGGTCTGACCGAAATCAGACAATCGGACCCCTACCGATTTAAGGTGGGGAGTATCTGCGGAAACCTTCAGGTTAAGCGTTATTAACCTAAAGTGTTTGTTTTAAAGTCTTAAGGCAACTTAAGAACGGAAAAAAACAAACACGGTAACGACTGCTTTTTCTAAGCTTCTTTAATAATTCTATTTGTACATCTATGTGCGGTATATTTGCTTATACTGGAGAAAGCCGTGAAAGCGGCCGGTTAATTGTCAACGGTCTCCGTTCGCTTGAGTATCGAGGCTATGATTCCTGGGGAGTCGCTCTTAAAAAAAACAACGGGCAAATCTATCTGAAAAAGGCTGTCGGAAAAATCGGCCAGGCGATTCTCCCCGACACTAATTCATCAATCGGTTTTGGACACACCCGTTGGGCAACCCATGGCGGAGTAACGGAAAAAAACTCCCACCCCCATCACGACTGTCAAAAAAAAATCTTCGTTGTTCATAACGGCATCGTTGAGAACTTTGCCCATATAAAAAATGTCTTGTCAAAATCCGGACACCATTTTATCTCAGACACCGATACCGAAATCATCGCTCATCTGATTGAGCAAAAACTAAAAAAACAAAAAAGTAGAAGTCAGGCGGTACTCAAAACTTTTAATCAAATTACGGGCATGAACGCTCTGATTGTGTTTTTTCCCGACTATGAAGAATTTTATGCAATAAAAAACGGCTCTCCAATCGTTTTTGGCAAAAATAAAAAGGAAAAAATTATCGCCTCCGATGCATCGGCAATTATCCCATACACGAAAAAAGTCTACTTTCTCGAAGATAATGAACTTTTAATCGTTACAGGCAAAGAAGAAAAACTTATAGACAAACAAAACAAAAATGGAACTATTAGATATCTTAACTTGTCTTATGATAAGCAAGATGTTGAAGTTGGGTCATACCCCAACTTTATGTTCAAGGAGATTAGTGAACAGCCAAAAGTCTTAAGAGATATTATTAATACTCAACGAGGCAATTTGGGAAAAACCAGCCAGATAATCAGAAAAGCCCGCGGCAGTTATTTAATTGGTTGTGGCACCGCTTATTACGCGGCTATCTCCGGAAGCTATCTTTTTGCGAAAATCGCTAAACGCCATATTGACGCCACTATCGGCTCCGAGTTCGGTTACCTGACCGACTTTCTGACGGAAAAGTCCTTGGTGATTGCCCTTTCTCAATCCGGAGAAACTATCGATACCATATCGGGAATAAAAAAAGCCCGAGAAAAAAAAGCTAAAATTATGGCCATAACAAACGTTTTGGGATCGACTCTTTACCGGATAAGCGATTATAGAATCCTTCTGCAAGCGGGACCGGAAAAATGCGTCCTGGCAACCAAGTCGTTTACGGCCAAAATTGCCGTCCTCTACCTTTTATCGCACTGTCTAAACGGTAGCTACGATCAAGGAGTAAACCAAATAAAAAAAGCTATCGGGGAAACTGAGAGGTTAATAAAATCTACGCAGATTAAAGAATTAGCCAATCGTTTAAAAAATAGTCAGCACATCTACGTTCTAGGCCGAGGGGTTTCATATCCAACCGCTCTTGAATCGGCTCTAAAAATCAAAGAGGTTTCCTATATCCATGCCGAAGGTTTTGCCTCAGGCGAACTTAAACATGGCGTTATCGCCTTAATCAAGAAAGGCACACCGGTCATCGTCTACAATCCCACTGACGAAACCTATAAAGACACTCTGTCATCTGCCTATGAGATGAAAGCACGAGGAGCTTATATCATCGGTATAGCCGAAAAAAACAGTCCGGTCTTTGACGAATTCATTCAGGTAAACGACTGTCAAGAGGCGGTTATTATTCCCAACGTAGTCGTCGCCCAGCTTTTGGGTTATTATCTGGCTGTCAGTAAAGGTTATGACCCTGACAAACCGAGAAATCTGGCAAAAAGCGTCACGGTCAAATAATTTTTTTATTTTGGTCTGGTAGTAATATAAGCTCCTAAAAGAGTCAAAGCGGCCGCTACCAAAAAACCCGGGGAGGTTTTTTCTCCTAAAAGGACTATTGCCCAAGCTATTGTGGCTACCGGCTGAAGGTACAAAACCATTGAGGCGATCAGGGCTGATCCGTGCTTAATGGCGTATTGATACAAAAGATAATAAACCGCCGTTCCGATTAATCCCACATAAAAAACGGCAAAAACCGTTTCCCGGTCAATTTTCAACCACCAGTTATGAGAGGAAACGGTCTCTCCCAAAGCCGGGAAAAAAACAATTAAAGCGGTCAACAGCGAAAAAACCGCCGTCATCTGTATCGGGGTATATTTTTTTTGCAGTCTTTTTGAATAGATTCCGTAAAAAGAATAAGAAATCATGCCGGCAAATATAAGCAAGTTACCCAAAAAACTCCCGGAAAAAGAGCTGGCTTTCCCTATTAGGGGCAACAAAACTATAAAGAGGGTACCCAAAAAACCCAAAAACACGCCCACGGTTTTTTTGACGGTTATTTTTTCCTTAAGGATAAAATACGAAAAAACCGCCGCCACTATCGGAACGCCGGCATAAATCATCTGGCCGATACTTGCGGCAGTCAGTCTTATCCCAAAGGAAAAAAGGATTATGTTAATCGTACTCAAAGCGGAAACAACGCTGATACTGACAAAGTCACCGAAAGAAATCTTCTGTTTCTTAATTGTCAAAATAGGTAAAAAAAATAAACTCGCCAGTATAAATCTCAAAAGGGTAAAACTGAAGGGCGGGATAACTTTCAAACCGATCTTGACGTATACCGGCAGCACTCCACCGACCAGCGACGCTCCCAAAACGGCCAACAAAGCCAGATTCGCCAACAGATGTTTTTTCATACAGCTGTAAAGCTATTGATCAAGCATGCTTAAAAACGGGGCGATCAAAAAGATGAATATGGCGGAGATTAACCCCGTCTCTATACCGACGATATCATCCAACAAACCATGTTCTGTCTGCATAGTCTGCTAACGGTTAATACCCTTATTATAGCATAATTAACCGTTTTCTTCGGTTAGGCCAACTGCGGATAGTGACATTTCTTCCATTTTTTTCCGGAACCGCACCAACACGGATCGTTGCGACCCAGCTTATTTCTCGGGGAAGAAGTGTCTGATGACGTCGTAAATTGATTTGGAGAAGGGGATTGTTTTTTGTCATGAAAAGGATCGATTGAACTGGCTGATTTGTAGACGACTGGTGATTGGATTTTTTTTTCTTCAATCGTTCCGGGACTCTCCTCAACATTGATTTTCATGATTCTCCGAGTAATCTCGAAATCTATATCGGAAAGAAGGTTTTCAAACATGGAAAAAGCCTCATTTTTGTACTCGACCAAAGGATCGAGTTGAGCGTAACCCCTTAGATTTATTCCCTCCCGTAGATTTTCTATAGCCGTCAGATGATCGGTCCAGTATTTATCAAAAGTGGCAAGAAAAAGCATTTTGACGACCTCTGACCAAAGATTCTTGCCCAGTTTTTTTTCCTTTTTAAGATACTGTTCCTCCAACTCTGACTGGAGAAAGTTATTGAGACCGATAAGGTCGCCTCTTTCCCAGTATTTTTTTGCAGAATTTTGGTCAACCGGCAAGATCAGATTGATCTCTTGGGCAAACTTTGACCAGTCCTCCTCTTTTTTCTCCTGATCAACAAGCAGAAAAGAGTTGGACAGACTGGAAAACTCTTCCTTAAACATTTCAAAGATCATACCTCTGAATTCTTCTCCGTCACGACTGCCAAGAGCCAGTATTTTTCGTCTCCGGCCATAGACAATCTCTCTTTGCCTGTTTAGAACATCGTCAAAATCCACCAAATGTTTGCGTATATCAAAGTTGAAACCTTCAACCTTAACCTGAGCCTGCTCTATCGCCCGAGATACCATTCCATGACTGATTGGCTGATCTTCGGGAAAGTTCAGGAAGTTCATCATCTTTGTGATCTGGTCACCCCCGAATATGCGCATCAAATCATCCTCTAGAGAAACGAAAAAACGCGTCTCACCCGGATCGCCCTGTCTGCCTGCCCGACCACGGAGCTGATTGTCTATCCGGCGGGATTCGTGCCTTTCCGTTCCGATTACGTATAACCCTCCAAGTTTAACCACTTCGTCATGCTCTTTTTGCCATTTTTCCTTTTCTTTTTTGTATTCAGTCTCTTTATTGCCAAGAAGATAACGATTGGGAGGAGCACCGCCTAAAATAATATCGACTCCCCGACCGGCCATATTGGTCGCCACTGTCACCGCTCCTTTTTTACCCGCCTGGGCCAGTATCATCGCTTCCCGCTCATGTTGTTTTGCATTAAGAAGTTCGTGGGGAATACCTTTTTTCCTTAGAATATCCGACAATAATTCGTTTTTTTCTATCGAAGTGGTACCGACAAGAACCGGTCGACCGTGCCGATAATTTTCGGCCACCTCGGCGGCAACGGCGTTAAATTTTGCTGTTTCTGTTTTATAGATCATATCGGGTCTGTCAGCTCTTACCATCGGTCGATTGGTAGGAGCAACCAAAACTTCGGTTTTGTATATTTTATGGAGTTCTTCGGCTTCGGTAGCCGCTGTCCCCGTCATACCAGCCAATTTTTTGTATAACCTAAAATAGTTCTGCAAGGAAACCGTCGCCAGGGTTTTTGACTCTTTTTGGATATTGACGTTTTCTTTGGCTTCAATAGCCTGATGAATACCCTCGGAAAAACGCCGGCCGTAAAGAAGACGACCGGTGAACTCGTCAACGATAATAATCTCTCCGTCTTTGACGATATAGTCCTTATCTTTTTTAAAGAGGGTAGCCGCTTTTAAAGCCGCTTCGATATGATATAAACTATCAAAATCCTTTTCATAAATATTTTCAACTCCGATCATCGACTCGATTTTCTTGATTCCGGATTCTGTCAGATTGGCCGTTCTTGATTTTTCGTCTATGAGATAATCGCTTTTCTGGTCTAGCCGTCTGACTACGCCGGCATATTTATAGTATTTGCTGACATCCTCATCGTAAGGAGCGGAAATTATATGGGGAGTACGCGCCTCATCGATAAGAACCGAGTCGGCCTCGTCTATAACCGCGTAATAGAATCCTCTCTGGACTATTTCTTCTTGGTTTTGGGCCATATTGTCACGAAGATAATCAAAACCAAACTCGCTGTTGATTCCGTAAGTGATATCGGCCAGATACGCCTCTCTTCTTGAGACGGGTCGAAGGTGGATCAACCGCCAATCCTGGGCTTCATTATCTTTATGATCCTGATCGTAGATGTAAGACTGGTCGCTTATGATCGCCGAGGTTTTCAGACCTAAAAAGTTAAATACGGCTCCCATCCAACCGCAGTCACGCCTGGCCAGATAATCGTTTACCGTCACCAGATGGACTCCTTTATCGGTTAGGGCGTTTAAATAAAGAGCGGTAGTCGCCGACAAGGTTTTACCTTCGCCGGTTTTCTGTTCGATTACTTTACCTTCGTGCAAAGCTACTCCCGCCAAAAGCTGGACGTCAAAATGCCGTTCCCCCAATACCCGACGGGCCGCCTCCCTCACTAAGGCAAAAGACCAAGGCAGTATCTCATCTAAAGTTTTTTTTTCGGACTGGATATCTTTTCTCAAACTGGCTGTTTCTTTTTTAAAGTCCGAATCCTTCAATTTACGGGCCCTATCTTCAAGAAGATTGATCTCGTCGACCTTTTTTTTCAACCGGTTGATATGACGTTCGTTATAATCAAAAAACCTCTTGAATAGATTAAACATAAACCGAATTAAAAAATGACTAATACGACCCTTGTTACTTCAAAAAGTATTCCTGGGGGATAATGACTATCTTTTGGGCGGGAAAATGATTGGGCTCTTTTTCTTTACCGGTTTTTATGGCTGTAAAATGAATCGTATCCCCCTCTTTTATCTTGGAAAAACCGACTTTTTCCAAAACCAGTGAATTAATATTAAGAATCTGTTGTTTCGTTGACGTTTCTATATCGATTGTAAAAACATCTTTTTCGACAGTAGACACCTTTAGCGAATATTCCTCTTTATTAACTTCAGTGATCTTACCTGTTTTGACCAAATATTTTTCATCCATATAAATAAAGTTGGCGGTAACGGTTTTATCGATCATCGGACCGGTGGCAATTATATAATCACCTTTTTCAATCTGAGACATCTTTATCTCTTTTTTTTGGCCGTTGCTGATTTGATAAATTTTCGTCAGTATCTCATCGTTTTTGACTTCAAGGTCTTCGTCGGTATCGGTTTTTATCGTCAAAAGGCTGTCGCTTGTTTTTGTGACGAACCCCGATACGGCCTTCCGGTCCTTTTTGTACTGCTCGGATACCGCGTTGACTATCTTTTCCTTGAATTTTTTGGTATCGCTGTCTATACCCGCTTCATCTGAAGCCGCCTTTGACGATCCGGTTGCCGTCTTAGTCTGCCCCGTAACCGTTCTTGGGACTGACCCGACCAAAAAGAAAGCGATGCTAAAAACAACAAGTACCTTTTTCATTGTTCGTCAAGTGAATAAATTTTTAATTCCTTTTGAAAAGAGCCAAGATTTTTGTCCTTTGAGTAAACCGTCAATTCAATGGCATTTTCTCCCATCGCCAGAGGATAGTCGACATCGAACGTATCGCTATCTGTCTTTAAGACCATGTCTTTTATAGGCGACTGGATAATAATCAAAGAATCCTTGTTGACCTTTCCTTTTATTTTTATTGATTTGCTGCTAACGATTATGCCGTCGGACGGTTCGGTTATTTGAAGCGGAACAATCGCCTCTTCGTTTTTCTTGGCGATGCTTGGAGTGACTTTGTTTACGCCGTTGATCGGTTTGTTTTTCGACAGTTGGTTTTCCTTGGCCCGAAAAACCACAAATACGGCAACAGCGATCCCCAACATAATACCTAATGTAACTGCGGTTATAGTTTCTTTTTTCATAGAATCATTTTTTTAAATGTCTCGGGAATCATTTCGATCAGATCATCTATATTATACCAGTATCCTTTCTCCGCAAAAAGCTCATCGGCGGTTTTTTTCAGGAGAAAAGAAGCGGTAACGGCAGCAGACATTACCTGACCGTGGCTGTAAAACGAAGCAGCCAACCCGGCCAAGATATCGCCCGTCCCTCCTTTTGTTAAACCCTGGTTTCCACCTTCTACTATGTAATCCTGAAAACCGTCTGAAACAAAATCAACAACGGCTTTGAGGATTATGACGCAGCTGTAAGCTTTGGCCGTTTCCTTAACTATCCGTTTTTTTTCCGATATGGATTTTCCCAAAAGATTTATACCAAACAGTTTTTCAAACTCTTTTTGATGGGGAGTCAATATCGGAACCGTTTTCAGTCTTAGTAACCAATTTTTATCCATCATCTGCAAAGCACCAGCGTCAAAGACGAATTTTTTTTCCGGAAAGCTCTCGATAAAATATTTGGTTAAATGATAAGTAAACATACCTTCGTCTTCAATCTTTAAAATCTCTTCAAATTTGTTATTTGCAATCTGTGATTTGTTATTCGCAATCTTCGTCCTAACCATTCCCGGTCCGATCAAAACGGTATCGTCTTCCTTTACATAGTCGATCAGGTGTTTTTGGTTGACCACCATGCCGTTTTGGAATTTTTTCTTCAAAGAAACGATTATCTCGTTATTTTCCTCGGTTGAGGAATAATGAACCATATCGGAAAAATGAGAAGCGATTTCAGCCGCCCAGATCGAAGCCGAATGGAAAAGGGTCGAACCGCCGATAATCAGCAACCGACCGTTTTGACCTTTGTGACTTTCGTCTAAAGGCAGTTCAAGCCCCTTTAAAAAGGGTTTTATCGAACTGACGTTTTCGGTTTTTATCTGCATATTTTTGTTCTGTTAATTTCGGTTACCCATCACTTGGAACGCGACGGATGATATAATTTTACATTATGACAATAACCCATGTAAAGCTCCGTCAACTTTTTTCCGATTTCTGGTCGGGTAAAAACCATAAAGAAGTTCCACCGATTCCCCTTGTTCCCAAAGACGACCCGACGACCCTTTTTACCGGATCAGGCATGCAGCAGCTGGTTCCATATCTGTCAGGAGAAACCCATCCGCTTGGACAAAGGCTTTACAACATCCAAAGATCGCTCCGTTCCCAAGATATCGATGAAGTGGGCGACAACCGCCACACAACCATGTTCGAGATGATGGGAAACTGGTCGCTTGGCGATTATTTCAAAAAAGAACAACTGGCTTGGTTTTGGGAGTTTTTGACAAAGCTGCTGCAGCTACCCAAAGAAAAACTTTATGTTTCCGTCTTTGCCGGGACTAAAGATGTTCCCGAAGACCGGGAGTCTTATGAGATTTGGAAATCTTTGGGACTTAGTGAAGACCATATCCATAAATATGGGGCAGAAAAAAACTGGTGGTCAAGAGCCGGTGTTCCGGACAACATGCCAAAAGGTGAACCCGGTGGCCCCGACAGCGAGGTTTTTTATGATTTCGGAACCGAATACCGATTCCATGAAAATTCTCCCCACGCTGGAAAACCGTGTCACATAAACTGCGATTGCGGCCGTTTCTTGGAGATAGGCAACTCCGTTTTCATCCAGTACAGAAAAGCCGGAGATCGTCTTTTGGAAGAACTGCCCAAAAAAAACGTCGATTTTGGCGGCGGTTTGGAAAGAATCATGGCCGCTATCGAAGACAATCCCGATATCTTTACGACCAGTCTGTATCAACCGATAATCAGGGCGGTCGAGACAACCACCGGTAAAAAATATACCGATCCCAAAAATACTCCGTCAATGCGGATTATAGCCGACCATCTTAAAGCGGCAATATTCCTTATCAAAGACGGCGTCCTTCCCAGCAATAAGGAACAGGGTTATGTACTGCGTCGTCTGATGCGCCGATCCGCCGTCAAAATGTATCAACTCAAAGAAGGTTTGCTTGACGCCACGGACTTTAATCTTATCGGCAACAAGGTGATTGATATCTACACCGGTGTTTATTTCGACGAAAAAAACGACACTTCGGCAATAACTCCGATTGTATCCGAAGAACTTACGCGATTTAACAAAACCTTAAGCCGGGGACTGAAAGAGATAAAAAAAATTGCCGACATCGACGGTAAACAAGCGTTTGATTTTTATCAAAGTTATGGCTTTCCTCTTGAATTGACAGAGGAACTTTTAAGGGAAAAAGGCCAAACGGTTGACAAAAACGCTTTTTACCAAGAGTTTCAAAAGCACAAGGAACTTTCCCGAAGCGCCTCTATCGGTAAATTTAAAGGAGGATTGGCCGACCAATCGCAACAAACACTTAAGTATCACACGGCTACCCATCTAATCCACCAGGCCCTTTTCGAGATTTTGGGAAACGAAGTCAGACAGGAAGGATCCAATATCAACTCCGACCGTCTTAGGTTCGATTTTTATTCGTTACGGAAACCGACTGATGAGGAAATAAAAAAAATAACGGAGACCGTCAATAAAAAAATTCAGGAACGCTTGCCTGTCGAAAGCAGGATCCTTCCCAAAAAAGACGCTTTTGAACTCGGCGCCAAATCATTCTTTAAGGAAAAATACCCCGACACTGTCAAAGTTTATCTTATCGGCAGCTTCTCAAAAGAATTATGTGGAGGACCCCACGTAAAAAATACCGGCGAGATCGGTAGAATCGATATTTATAAGTTAGAAAAAATCGGCAGCAATCTCTTCCGCATCTATGCTAAATAACCTGCCGGGCGAACTATGAAAAAAACCAAGGTCGCTTATTCGGACTTCCAAAAGT
The DNA here is from genome assembly GCA_012798265.1 of Candidatus Roizmanbacteria bacterium. Classification (GTDB taxonomy): domain Bacteria; phylum Patescibacteriota; class Microgenomatia; order UBA1406; family GWC2-37-13; genus JAAZNM01. The sequence goes on from JAAZNM010000007.1 coordinate 74,304, forward strand.
TGGATATAAGGGTAGGGGAAATAAAGGAAGCATCGTTTCTTGAGGGATCAAGGAACATTATTGTCCTCAAGGTCGATCTGGGGGAAGATTATGGTCTGGTTGAAATACTCTCGGGGATCGCCAACGATTACAAAGCGGAAAAACTCATCGGCAAAAAATATGCTTTCCTGGCCAATTTGGAACCGAAAAAGATCCTTGGCCGTTATTCATGCGGTATGATACTGGCTTCCGACGTTTCCGGCAAAGCCGTCATCTCTCCGATAGGTAAAAAAGTGCCTAACGGCACCATAATACGCTAATACGTTGAGAGACAAATCGTTTGACTTTGTCCGGCAAATTTAGTTTAATGGGTGGATATGAAAAAACTATCTAAAAAAATTAAAAAAAATTACCTCTTTTTCATCATCGGAGTTTTTGCGGTTATTGTTGGTATCTTTTTTGTAAATAAAATAATCAAGGGCAACTCCGAGGATAAAATTAAAAAAACGGTTGTTCCCGAGGTCATCAAAAAACTTGCCGGAAGCGATAAGGTCGAAGTAACCAACTTTAAGGAAGTAAGCGGAGTCTATGCCTTTGATCTGTTGATAAACGGCCAAAAATATCAATCTTTTATCAGTAAGGATGGTCGGTGGCTCTTCCCCGGCGGACAAAAGGTTGACGAGATAATGGGCAATGCTTTAGGCAGCACCACCCAAGCAAAAAAATTGACCTGCAATGATTTGGACAAGGCGGAAAAGGCAGAGTTGACGGCTTATGTTGTGGCCGATTGTCCCTATGGTCTTCAGATGCAGCGCCTGTTCAAACAAATAATCAGCGAACAACCTGAACTTATACCATATCTGACCGTCCGTTATATCGGAGCGGTCGACGGCGGAAAAATCACCTCTATGCACGGCGATAAAGAAGCACAAGAAAACCTAAAACAGATCTGCGTCCGGGAGGAACAAAAGGACAAATACTGGACCTACCTTGGTTGCTATATGCAGGAGGGCAAAAGCCAAGAATGCTCAACAACCGCCGGTCTTGACGTCAGCGCGTTGGATCAATGCGTATCCGACAGCAACCGGGGACTAAAATATGTCCAAACAGATTTCAATTTAGCCGGTAAGTTCAACGTCAGCGGCTCACCTACCCTTGTGCTTAACCAAAAACAGACGGTTTCTGAGTTTGATTTTGGCGGACGAATCCCGAACTCTATCAAAAACATTGTCTGTTGCGGTAGCAAAAACAAACCGGCTTTTTGCAGTCAAGATCTCTCCAGTAGCGAAGTGGCCGTATCATTCTCAAAAACCGATAGTCCTACGGAGACCGGAACCACCAATACTAACAGCGGCTGCGGTATATAAACACATTGGTGCCCTTAACGGGATTCGAACCCGTGTTTCTAGCCTGAGAAGCTAACGTCCTAGGCCGCTAGACGATAAGGGCTTTAAGCTTGACTTGAATCAAAAAATATAGTAATATTGTAGCATTAAATCCCTCTTCCGTACAAGTAAATTAAGGGGGGTCTTTTTTTTATCATGAAAAAAACACAGTTAACCAAAGAAGGTTTTCGCCAACTGCAACTGGAGTTGGAGGAGTTGAGAACAAAAAAACAACCTATGGCCGTCAGCCGTCTTCAGAAAGCCAGAGCGATGGGAGACCTGTCGGAAAACAGCGAATATTCGGCCGCCAAGGAAGAAGTCTCGTTTATAGATGGAAGGGTCAGAGAGATCGAAGAGATCTTGAAAAACGTCGAGGTGGTTGAAAATAAAACCAACGATGACAGTATCTGTATCGGAAGTAAAGTAACCGTTACGGTCAACGGCAGCCAAGAAAAGTTTTTTTTGGTTGGAGAATTTGAAGCCGATCCCCTGAATAAAAAACTGTCCATTACCTCCCCGATCGGCTCGGCGCTTATGGGTAAAAAAGTCGGCGACTCGGTGCTTGTAAACATTCCCGCCGGCACGGTCAACTACAAAATCGTTGCCATTGATTGATCAGAATCCCACAAAAGCCGATTACATTCGTGAAAAAAACTGTTAAAATATTTCCATGAAAACCCTTGAACAGATCCGCTTGGAAAGAATCAAAAAAGCCTCGAGTCTGAAAAACCCTTATCCTCAGCTTTCTGAGGATATTGTTACCGTAAAAACCGCTATCGGCAAAACCGACCAGACTGTAAAAATATCGGGTCGGATAATTTCCCTTAGAGGACATGGGAAGCTCATCTTTGTCGACCTGAAAGACGAAAGCGGCAAAATCCAACTAATGTTCAAACAAGATCTTTTAAAAGAAAAGTTTAACCGGTTGAATCTGGTCGACCTAGGCGATTTTTTGTATGTTACCGGTAGAGTGGGAAAAAGTATACGTGGCGAACCCTCGCTTTTTGTCGAAGATTATGCAATAATCTCCAAATCGATCAGACCTTTACCGGAAAAATGGCACGGCCTGAAAGATATTGAAGAAAGATACAGGCAACGATACGTCGACCTTTTGGTCAACCCCGGTGTCAAAAAAATTTTCCTCACCCGCGTCAAGATAGTTAAGCTGCTTAGGCAGTTCTTAGACGATCACGGTTTTATCGAGGTGGAAACCCCTGTTCTCCAACCCGTTTACGGAGGAGCTTCGGCCAAACCTTTTATTACCCATCATAACAGTCTGAACGCTGATCTTTATCTAAGAATATCCGACGAACTCTATCTAAAAAGACTGATTGTCGGCGGTTTTGAAAAAGTATATGAGATGGGTAAAGACTTCCGCAACGAAGGGATGAGCCGGGCCCATAATCCCGAATTCACCCAGATGGAGTTCTATTGGGCTTATTCAAACTATGAAAAACTTATGGGTTTTACCGAAAAAATGCTTGTCTCAGTCATCGAAAACATAAAAAAAAGTCTGTCCGTCAAATATAAGGATAAAGAATATGATTTCAAAATCCCCTGGGCCAGGGTAACTTATCGGGAGCTTATTTTGAAATACCTCGATTTTGACATTGATAAAATAAAAACCGAACCCGAACTCGTTAAGCTTGTCAAAGAAAGAAACTGGCTTTCGGGAGAAAAGCTTGTCGGTTACGGACAAGTCCTTGATGCCTTATACAAAAAACATGTTCGTCCCAATCTTGACGGACCGATGTTCATAACCGACCATCCCGTTGAAATGAAGCCGTTGGCCAAACGCAAGGAAAACGATTTGACCAAAGCGGCCAGCTTCCAACTGTTGGTTGCCGGTGAAGAATGGATTAACGCATACAACGAACTCAACGATCCTCAAGACCAAAAAAATCGCTGGCTTAAAGAAATGGAGTTGGCGAAAAAAGGGGCCGAGGACTACCAGGTGATTGACGAAGACTATATCCGGGCGCTTGAATACGGCATGCCTCCGACAGCCGGTTGGGGTCTTGGCATAGACCGTTTAACTGCCTTCTTGACCGACCAGCCCAATATAAAGGACGTTATTCTTTTCCCAACACTAAGACCTGAATTAAAAAAAGTCACTCCCATTCCATAGTCGCCGGCGGTTTTGTGGTTATATCATAGACTACCCGTGACACAAACGGCACCTCATTGACTATTCTTGAGGAAAGCTTTTGCATAAGATCATAAGGTAACCTTGACCAAACGGTGGTCATCACGTCTTTTGATTCGATTATCCGTAAAGCAATAACTTCCATAAAAACCCGGCCATCGCCTTTGACGGCGGTACTCTTTGCCCCCGTCATTATGGGGAAACTCATATAGACATTGTTGTAAACACCGGCCTTCTTCAGTTCTTCGATCACGATGCTATCGGCTTTATAGATCTGTTGGAGACGTTCTTTAGTTACCTCACCGATAATTCTGATCGCGTAGCCGGGACCGGGAAAAACCTGTTCGTTTATTATGCCGTCCAATAATTTAAGCTGTCTACCTATCTTTCTGACTTCGTCTTTATAAAAATAACGGAGCGGTTCAAGAAGTTTCAAATCCATATTTTTTGGTAAACCACCGACATTATGATGGGATTTTATCTTTGAGGCGTTTTTACTACCCTTGCTTTCGATAACGTCGGAATAAATTGTCCCTTGAGCCAGATATTTTACCCCCTTAAGTTTTTTTGCCTCTTTTTCAAAAAGTTTTACATAAAGACCGCCGATCACTTTGCGTTTTTCCTCAGGATCGGTTTTTCCTTTCAAAGCTTTTAGAAAAATTTTTTTAGCTTCGACGATAATCGGTCTTACTTTAAGTTGTTTTTCAAACAGCCTAATCACTCTTTCTTTTGTCCCGGGACGCATCAATCCGCTTTCCACGTAAACCGGGTATAAATCGGAACCGATGGCTTTGGCAATCAAGGTGGCGGCGACAGTCGAGTCAACTCCACCGGACACGGCACAGACAACCTTACTGCACCCTACTTCTTTCCTTATTTTCCTTATTAAGGAATAAGTGTTAATATTTTTTTTCTTTACCTTAAGATTGCAGATTCGTTCAACAAAGTTTTTCAACACCTCCAAACCAAATTTAGTATGTTCAACTTCCGGATGAAACTGAATACCGTAAATTTTTCTGTCATTGTTGGCGGCGGCCGCGTAACGGATGTTGTCAGTCCTTGCCAACTGAACAAAACCGGCGGGCAGCTCCATAACGCTATCGCCATGACTCATCCAGACTACCGAGTAAGAATCAACCCCGTGAAAAAGCGGTTCGCTTGACTCAATCTCCAAATTGGTCGGACCGTATTCGCGATAACCTTTCAAGACTTTTCCGTTCAATAAATAAGCCGTCAATTGCCAACCGTAACAGATGCCCAAAATCGGAATGTTAAGACTATATATCTTTTTATTGACGGTCGGAGCGCCTTTTTCATAGACAGACGCCGGTCCTCCGGACAAGATTATTCCTTTTGGTTTTCCTTTTCTGATCAGTTCCATCGCTTTTTCCGGATCGACGATATCCACCCTAATTCCCATATCGCGCAAACGTCGGCCGATAAGATGGGTTGTTTGGGAACCAAAATCAACGATACAAATGTTGTCAGCCATAGTTTTCTCCTGGATTGGTAATTAATAAACTGTGAGGATGACTTTCCGACAATGACGCTTGGGTAATCTGGAGGAATCTCCCGTTTTTTTGCAGATCGGCCACAGTTTTTGCGCCGACATAATACATTCCCGACTTTATTCCGCCGATCGCCTGATCGATCAAAGGTTTCAGCTTTCCCTTAACCGGAACCAAACCTTCGACTCCTTCAGCTACCAACACTCTATCCTTATAATTTTTTCCGTGAAACTCGCCTTCTGACTTTATATCGGCTCCTTTTTTCATCGCCCCAACCGACCCCATACCGCGATAACTCTTGAACAGGTAAGTTTTTATATCTTTTTTAAGGATGTTTTTGAACCGGGATGGTACATGGGCAGCTTCAAGCATGACTTTTTCTCCCGGTGCTTCTTCGCAGGAAGCAAAAAAGCTTCCCATCATAATGGTTGACGCACCGGCCACCAAAGCTTTAACCATATCGCCAGAGTACCTTATCCCGCCATCGGCAATTACCGGAACCTTATAACGACTGGCCACCTTGGCAGTTGCAAACAACGCCGTTATCTGAGGAACGCCCATTCCCGAAATTATCCGGGTAGTACAGATTGCTCCCGGTCCCATACCGACACGTAAAGCATCGGCTCCCGCCTTTATTAAGGCTTCGGCACCGGCGGCAGTCGAGATGTTGCCGGCAATTATTTGAACTTTGGTAAATTTCTTCCTGATCGATTTTAATGCCGTTATAACCGGCAGGGCGTGCCCATGAGCCGAATCAATAACCAAAACGGTGATCCCGGCTTTTACGAGGGCTTCCGCCCTGTCTTCAAAACCTTTATTGGCGCCAACCGCCGCTCCCACCATCAAACCTTTTTTTAGGACTTTTTTTACTTCTTTAACCTGATCGTCTATCGTCAAATTCCTATGGATAATTCCGATACCGCCCAACTCCGCCAGTTTTATCGCCAGCTCGCTTTCGGTCACCGTATCCATCGGTGAAGAAACAAAAGGAACCTTAAGATCTATTGATTTTGTCAGTTTGGTACTCAAATCTATATCTTTCCTGGAAAAGGCACTGTAGTTTGGAACAAGCAAAACATCGTCAAAAGTAATACCCTGACCGATAATTTTTGATTCAGAGGTAAAGGTTGCCATTTTTATTAGGTAAATTTATAAAAGTCGCCTCAAAAGCCCAAGTAACGGTTTTTTCCAGCTGCGCCTCAGTCATGATTTTATTCTTAAGCAGATATTCGTACTGTTTGGAAAGATGAGCGTCTCTAATCATCTCCGGCCAGTCGGTATTTATGCAGAACTTTATTCCGTTATGGTAAAAGGTCTGCAGTACGTGTTTCAACTCGCGATTGTCTTTCAAAGCCCTGGTCATCAGATTGCTTAGAGGACAGATCTCAAGAACTATGCCCAGTTCGGCAATTTTTTTCATGAGTTTTTTATCATGGACGGCTTTTATTCCGTGTCCGATTCTGTCAGGTTTTAAAGAATCTATACATTCCCACATGTCATTGGTGTCATCCGTTTCCCCGGAGTGGGAAGTTATTTTAAGACCGTTCTTACGCGCTTTTTCCACCAAAGAGACATAATCCCGGAAATGAAAGGTATGAGGATTGTAATTGGAAAAATCTATTCCGATTACTCCCCGTCGATGGTATTTGATAGCCTTGTCAACGATAATTCGGTTTTTTTCATGGGTAAACTGTCTGTCCAGGCAAAAGATTATTCCCGCCCGAAGACGCGGATATTCGAGCAAGGCTTTTTCCATACCTCGCAACATAGCCATAATGGCATGATCCAGGTCAACCTCACCGTCATGGTTATGTTTCATTGGATTACCCCTCAGTTCAAGCAGAGTGATGTTGTTTGACCGATAGGCACCACTTAAACTGTCATATATGCCTTTCTCCAAAGCCATCGCTCCGGAGGATAACCTATCCAAAATCGGGTGATAAATTTTGTCCAGATATTCCTTCAGGGTCATTTTCCGGCCGGGATCCAATATTAGATGGTCGACGAACTCATGGTACTCCCGTTTGGGAAGTTTATAACCTTCGGTATGAGCGATATGCCAATAGGTCTGGGGCGATATCGATGAACCCAAATGGGCGTGAAGTTCTGGCAGACCCGCCGGTCTAAAAAAAAAGCCGCGCTTTGCGCGGGCTGATGAACCGTTTTTTCTGATCCCTTCCATAACTAATCTTAAACCAGGAACAATAAAAAATCAAGTGATTTTTTAATTTTAAGTACCGCCGTTATTTGCCAACGAAAGCCAGTAGGGAATACCCTTTACCATTATCTTTCCCGGTCTCATCGCTTCAATATCCAAAACCGAGTGGACCCTGTCCAACCCGACATCGATTAGTTTTTTCCTCCCGCCGTAAGCGGACTTCTCGATCGCATAGCCAAAACCCACCAGTTCTGCCCCGGCTTGACCGGCAATCGTCAACAGATCAGTTGATTTTTTTCCCGTATCGGAAAAATCATCGACACCTACTCCTCTTAAACCTTGAGGAATGCATGAAGCCGCTGCCGTCATCCTTTCTTTTGTTCCGGTAGTATAGGAAAAGGAGTCCGTTTCCAAAACCTGGCTATCGTTAAAAGTCACCGGCGGACTCTTTTGGGTATAGATAAGGGGAATGTCACCTAGATAATGGGCGACGGCAAAGGCCGGAGTAATTCCGGAGCTGGGAGCGGTTAAAACAAAGTCCGGGTGCAGATCCTCCATCTGGTGAGCCAGATCCTTGCCGATCATCATCATCAGCTTAGTATCAACCCGGTGGTTCAAAAAAGCTTTAACGTCAAGCACCATCACCGAAGGTTTGCCCTCAAGAGGAAAAACCCGGCCAAGATTGATGACGTTTTCGGCCAATAGCCGACCGGCCGGCGTTAAAACCTCTGTTTTTCCGATGATCTCGAGAGCCTGCCTTGTATCCAGTATCGACGCCTTTATCTTATCCCCCTCCGTCTGAACTACCATATAAAAATATCCTAACTAATAAAAAATCGGCCGTTAAGGCCGATTGGGAAAAATTACCTTGTTTGCCAAATCATGAGATATGGTAACAACAAAAAAAGCTCTTGTCAATGTTTTTTTGCGGCAGTTGTATTAAAATACTAAAATGATAAAAAAAATGCTTTTGGCTACTCACAATCAGGCCAAATTCAAGGAACTGAAGCTGGGGATCAAACCGCTTGAGGAAAAAGGAGTCAAGATTATCAGTTTGAACGATTTGGCTATTAAAGACGAACCTGACGAAATAGGCAAGGATTTTTCCGAAAATGCCAGGCTCAAAGCCTACTATTACAGCCGGTTGACAAAACTACCGACCATAGCTGACGACGGCGGTCTGCTTATCGACATATTTAACGGAGAACCCGGCGTTAAGTCAAAACGCTGGCTGGGATATGAAGCCAGCGACCAGGAGTTGATAAAATACACCCTCAAACGTCTGGCCGATATCCCCAAAGATAAAAGAACCGCTTACTTGCAAACCAGCCTCTGTTATTACGACTCTTTGTCGGAAACCTGTCTGGAAGAACAGGAAAAAATCAAGGGTTATATCGCTTTCAAGCCAAGCGGTCGGCCGACCGAAGGATATCCGTATCGGGCTCTTTTTATCGTCGAAAAATACAATAAATATTATGATGAACTTACCGACAAGGAACATAACCAGATCAACCACCGGATAAAAGCCCTGAAAAGACTTATAAAAAAAATGTGCTAAAATGAAGTATGCTATCTCTCGAGTTTATCCGAAAAAACAAGGAAAAAATCATTAGCGCTTCAAAAAACAAAAACAGACCGGTCGATGTAGATCGTTTAATTGTACTTGACGACCAAAGAAAAGAACTCATCAGGAAAATCCAGTCGCTCCGCGAAGAAAGGAATACGATAGCCAAGCAGCCCTTTAATGAGGAGATCAGGGAAAAAGGCAAAAAAATAAAAGAGTCTCTTTCGAATTTGGAAGATGATTTAGATAAAAATCAAACCGAACTGAACAGTCTTTTGATCCAAATCCCCAATGTCCCTCTGGATGAAGTTCCTGTGGGTAAAGACGCCTCTCAAAACAAAGTCATTAAGGAATGGGGCAACCTGCCCCGTTTTGATTTTCCCGCCAAAGACCATCTTCGGCTGGGGACAGATCTTGATATCATCGATTTTGAAAAAGGGGCCAAAATATCCGGATTCCGGGGATATTTTTTGAAGAATCAGGGGGCCGTTCTTCATTTTTCAATTCTTTTTTATGTTTTTAACAAGCTTATATCGAAAGGATATACACCCCTGATAGCCCCTGCCATCGTCAAAAACTTTACCATGTTCGGTTCCGGACAGTTTCCTTGGGGAGAAAAGGAAGTTTACAAGCTCAATGATGAAGATGCATATTTGGCGGGAACCGCCGAAGTACCGGTAACTTCCATTCACAGCGACGAAATTATTCCTGAAAAACTTTTGCCGAAGAAATACGTTGCTTTTTCTCCGTGCTTTCGTAAGGAAGCCGGTGCCTACGGAAAAGACACCAAAGGTTTGTATCGTCTGCACGAGTTCTGGAAAATAGAGCAAGTGGTTATCGCAAAAAATGATTTAGAAGAAGCAAAAAAAATCCATGAAGAACTGCAAAAAAACTCAGAAGAGATATTGCAGGATCTGGGACTACCCTACCGCGTACTGCTCATGTGTACCGGAGACATGGGTGAACCGCAGATAAAAAAATATGATACCGAAACTTGGATGCCGTCAAGAAAAGCCTACGGAGAGACTATGTCCAACTCCATCATGGGGGATTTCCAAACCCGACGGCTGAACATTAGATATCGCAGATCAAACGGAGACAAGGAATATTGCTATTCTTTGAACAATACCGCCATCGCGTCACCACGGATATTGATCGCTATTTTGGAAAACTGCCAGCAAAAAGACGGGTCTATCCTTGTGCCCAAAGCTCTTCTTGGCTACACAGGATTCAAAGAAATAAGGAAAAAATAGATTACGGAGTCGGTGTCGGAGACTGATTGAACAAAGACGACTGACAAGAAACTTTGTTTTCGGTACCTTTGATAAAATACTCCTTGCGGCCAAAATAGCAGTTTTTTTCAATAACGTTATCCGGCTGACTGTACCAACTATTACCGCTAATATTGTATTTTTTAAGAACATAAGTCATTACCCGATTCCAGATGGGAGCGGCACCGGTTATACCTGAAGACAGATAAGGATTCATCGGCTGATTGTCGTTATTTCCCACCCAGGTGGCAACAAGAAAATCAGGGGTATAACCGATAGTCCAGTTATCTTTTTTCTCATCAGTCGTACCGGTTTTAACGGCTACTTTATAACCCGAAATCTCCAGGGACGATCTTGTACCAAAAGCCCATTGTCTGGCGAAGTTATCCGACAAGATATCCGACATAATATAAGCAACACCTTCGTCTAAAATTTTTGTTCCACCATTTCCGGTAATCGAGTAAATCGGTTCGTTGTTTTTTTTGACACTGGTAAAACTCTCCAGGTTAACGCGATAACCTTTATTAGCCAAAACTCCAAAAGCAGTCGCCATATCGACCATTTTGACCTCTCCACCACCAAGAGTAAGCGACAAACCGAACCGGCTTGAATCGCCCCAGGTGGTGATCCCCATTTTTTTTGCATGATCGACAAAGTCACTGACGCCGACGGTACTTAAGACTTTAACGGCAGGAATATTGAAAGAGTTGGCCAGAGCGATCCTTAGGGGTATTTTCCCGTGGAAACGACCATCGTAGTTAACCGGCCGATAAGACTCTGATCCGGGAACTGAAAAAACCGTTGGTGAATCATCAATCACCGTAGCCGCCGTGTAGTTTTTGCTTAAGGCCAAAGAATACATTATCGGTTTTATTGATGAACCAGGTTGCCTTAAAGCAATTGTGTCATTGAAAGCACCCGAAGGCGCGGCAAAATAGTCGGCCGAGCCAACCATGGCCAATATTTCGCCGGTACTGGGACGAGTAACCAATATCGCCCCGTTATTGACGTTAAGGTTTTTGACCTTATCCAACTCCTCTTTCAAAATCTTCTCGGCCTCTTCCTGAAGTTCAATATCCAAAGTGGTGGTAACCTGCAAACCACCCTCTTCGACCTCTCTTATCCCGTATTTATTTTCAAGCTGCGATTTGACGTAAAAGACAAAATGGGGTGCGCGGATACTGGTATTCAAAGGAACAATCTCCAATTTTGAGTTTTGACCTTTTATTTTTGAATTTTCATTTATATAACCTTGTTTGAACATTTTTTCCAAAACTTCATTTCTTCTTTTCAGTGCCAGATCAGGATTGACATAGGGAGAATAAATCGATGGCGCCTGCGGCAAACCGGCCAAAAAAGCTGCCTCCTCAAGCGTTAGATCCTGGGCCCGTTTACCGAAATAGGTTCGGGACGCTTCTTCTATCCCGTAAGAAGAACCGCCGTATGGAACTTGATTGAGGTACATCTCCAATATCTGTTTTTTGCTGTAAATCCGCTCGGCCCAAATCGCCAGAATAATTTCCTTTATTTTTCTCTCTATGGTTTTTTCCGGACTGAGAAGAGCCGTTTTTACCAACTGTTGGGTAATCGTCGATCCGCCCTGAAAATCTTTTTTCAGGATATTTTCTTTCATTGCCCTCAGTATTCCGGAAAAAACAGAAACACCGTTATGACGGTAGAAATCCTTATCTTCGATTGCCACCGTCGCCTGAGTGACGTATTCGGGAAGATCCGTCAGTTTGATAGGCGTTCGGTTCTGCTCACGATAGACTTCGTAAAGTAACTTTCCGTTACGATCCAGGATGTGTGTCGTCAAAGGATAGTTGATCTTGCCGATATTATAAGGGGACGGAAGATTGTTGACGAAAACATAAGATTGGTATATGAAAAAAACAAACAAAGTGAATATCGAACCGAATAAAAAATATGTCAGTTGTTTTGGAATCAGTCTGGATAAAAATCTCAGTTTTTTTCTGATTTTAAAACCCTTAAATTTCAATTTCGGAAGAGGCTTTTTTTTTGGGAGATTGATTTTTGGAGAATGGAATATCAGAGCACCTTTGGTCCACAAAAATATTTTTTTAAAAAAATTCGCAAAAAAGAAAAAAATCAACAGAGGAATCTTTTGAGTCCACTCTCCGATAACGATAAAAAAATTTATCAGATAGAAGATCAGTTTAAACGACAGTTCGGCTAGAGCGGACCTTTTTTTCATTCCGGTATTTTACCATATATTATAGGATTAATCAATCATAAATCTCCGGGTAATTTTGTCAATTTAGCCCTTAAAACCAATCTTTTCCAATATGTTCCCGGAGGAACGCAGGTAATTAAAGTCACATAAGCGGCGTCGCTGCGTTGTTCAAGGACAGATACCTGATCAGGATTCACGACAAACATATCGTATACTTCGTATTCGTAATTAAGACCGTTTAGCTTCAAGACTATCTTGTCCCCCTTTTCCAGGGAAGGCAGATAGGTGAATATTGCCTTATAGTCTTTGGGATTATATAGCTGGGGTAGGGTCGAATGTCCAAAAATAACCACATTTCCATACTCTCCCGGTAAGGATTTGGGCAAAAAATGAACCAAGCTGGTAGACAGATCTTCGCCTCCGACAACCACCTTAGCCTCCTGGATGTTAAGTTTGGGAATTGAGAGATAATACTGTTTGACGCTGAAGTCTTTTTTTTCCGTTGAAGACGACTGGGTTGGGAACCAAAGACTGACGTTGGTAAAATCCCTGAGGTTATTCGAAAAAACACTGTAGCTTCCCAAAACCGAGTTGGCTCGTTCCAGGGAAGATACCGTGTTTGAGTTGGGTACCGGCGTCTGGACTTTGTTTTGGATGAATAACCGCGAATATATTTCAAACGACAGGATCGGATAAAAACTCCAAAAAAGAAGGATCGATCCGATTACCAAAGAAAAATAAGACAGGTAATTGATCGCCTTTCTCCGGGAACTGGTGTTTTCTTTCAGATAAACGTAAAGAGGCATACTTAAAGAGTTTGGATATTGATCTTAACATTGTTCTTGAAAAAAGGCAACCGGTTGTTAAGAAAAGGAATCGGTAAAGGTTGCTTGAGATTGATGTCCAAACCGCTGACGGCAAAATTGTCCTTCATAATTTGAGTAAGCTTATCTTTATCCTTGCCTAGGGACAGTTCCAAGATTTTGCCTTTATCAACATCCTTCAAAGCGATGCCTTTAACACCAATCTTCATATCAACCGCTCCCTTCTCCTCTTTTACCTTACCTATTTGATAGCTGATATTTTGTTTGGGTAGTATATAACCCGTCCGAACCTGTTTTGAAAGATATCCGTAAAGTATATTGACCAACTCCGGCTTATCATATGTGTAGTAAACCGTATCCGCCCTGGCGGACAAAGCCACGGATGAAGCTTCCTCTCCCACTTCTTTGGAGTATTTTTTCTCATCCAAACTGGTTTGGGTCAGATCGTTAATGATCTTTTCGTTCGCTGAAACGGGCAGATTTTTACCTTGGCCGTCTTCCTTAACTTTCCGCATGACAAGACTGTCCAAATCGGCTAGATCTTGTTTACTGACGGTCTGAACGGTTTTTTTGGTTCCACCGCTAAAATCTGACTCGTTTTTGGCATAATAAAAATATGAGTCCAACGACTCGATAGCAAAAGTCTGCCCTTTGTTTAGATTACTTTCCGTCCCTATTTGAAGTGCAGTCACCTTGACGTTTGTTTTTCCCGGGAAACGTCCACCTTCGTTACCTGTGGCAGAGGCGACCTTAACCTCATTATCTAGGGCAAACTTTATACCTTTTGACTCAATCACCGTTCCTTTAGCAAGCGTCTTTTCTTTGTTGAAATTGTATACGGTTACCTCTCCTTGGGCTTTTGTACCGATATCTTTTTTGCCGGTAGTCGTTTTCGACTGCGAAAAATCCGCCGATACGGTCGATATCTTCAATGCCAGATCCACCCCTCCGTCGACACCGGCTGTCAACTCCAACTCCTTCTCGACATTATCTGTCGGAACAAACACCGTCAAATCAACCTTATGGAAATATATTTCGTTAATCAATACAGATAAGACAATAAGAAACAGGCCGATAAAAACGGCGATCTTCCTTGAAGACTTGAAGGCGGGAATAACCAGTTTTCCTTTGAAGAGAAACTCGGGATGAGGCAGTTTCGAAAAGTCAAAAGACAGGTGTTTTTTAGTTTGTTTTTTTTCGACGGGGGGCGGAAATCCCTCTTCTTTGATATCTTGATTAATGACAAAACCCAACACTTCTTTTTCTTCCTTTTTTTCCGGCAGGGGCGCGGAAGAGGTTTCGCTTAACGACTGGGCGGAAAAAACCTCTATCAAAGCATCTGTTATTGTTTCTTCCTTGATTATCTCCACTTTGGGCAACTGGATGAATAGATCTCCTTGCCAATGATGAGTCAAAATTTTGGCGGCTTCGTCGTCTAGGCCTTTTGAGTTGTAGATTATAATCCTTGAAGGCAAAGTCGTCTTTTCTTTGGCTTGACCGAAAACCGTGGAAAGATCATTGGTCAAACTGTCCGTCCTGGGGGCGACCGACGAAAAAGACAGCTGGCCGACTTTATAAACAAATACGCCCAAACTACCCTCATCGAACTCTATCAGTATTGCGGTAAGGCGGACATCTTCTTTTTTTTCAAGATATTTGGCAACCGCCTCCTGACACTCGATAAAACCCAACGGTTTAAGTTCAAGATTTCTAACCAGGTCTTTAATCTTGCTTAAATATGTTTTTTTAATATCGTGGTTTTTTTCGTCAACCAGATGGGAATAAACAAAAAATATAGCTTCGTCGGCCGACTGTTTCGTCCGGTTCTCGATCTTAAAGATCGCTTCATCGGCATCTTCGACTATGTTATCCCAACCGTTGGAAAAGCTTATTTTTTCCTGATCCAAGATCCTAAGTCGCTTATCTGAATCCGCATCCATCATTATTATCACAGCCGACCTTTCTTTTATCAAAAAACCCAAAAACTTTTTTTGTCGGGAATTTTTTTTGCGGAAAAAATTAAAAAATTTCATGTGACGTTTGACTATATTTTATATTTTAATTGACTTTATAGTGGGAAAAAACCGTATCCAAATTTCCCTTAATGTTTTTTAAAGCTTCGCTATATGCCGTTCCTCTGATGGTATCGTTTATGGCATTTTCAAGATATTGAATTACCTGATCGTTCAGTCCGTTATCGTATGTTCTGGCAGCCGATGGCGAAGACACATAATAATCCGCTTGATTGATAACCGGTTTTAAATACTCGTTATTTTCCAATACGGATACCAGATCCTTTCGGGAGTAAGCTTCGCCAAAAGGACGTGTCTGACTCTCCAACTGAAAAAGTTTCGTCATATTTTCTTTTTCCGAAAGAAATTTCAAGAACTTCCATGCTTCCAGTTGATTTTTACTGTACTTGGATACGCCCTCGGCCCAATAACTGGCCATCGAGATGGGTCGGCCACTCAACAGGCGGGGAATTGGAGCCACTTTGACGTTTATGTCGGGATTTTCGGTTTTGATATTGATCACCCACCAGGATGGGGCGATTATCATCCCAACCTTTTCCTGAATAAAAGCGACGATGGAATTGGGCATGCTTTCGCTCCAGACGTCGTGAGGCGGTTCGGCAAACTGCCGATAAGCCTGCAGGGCACCGGCAGCTTCGGGCTTGTCAAGCTCTTTGAGACTGCCACCGTTCTGAAGCAGCATTAAGGTAAAAATGTCGGAAAAATGTTCTATGTTGGACGCGGTACCTATGGCGATGCCGGCGGTGATCAGTTGTCCATCCTTATCTTTGACGGCCAGCTTAGTTGCCACGTCAATCATCTCATTCCAATCGGCCGGAGCCGTATCAAAACCAACTTTTTTAAGCATATTCTCGTTATAAATTAAAACCAGTCCATCAAGATAAAGAGGTATTCCGTAATAACGGCCATTTAACTTTAGATCCTGTTGGTGAATCTTGTGGAAGGTACTTTCGAATTGGGAGTTATTTATTATATTGGTCGGCAAAGGTGCCACTACCTCCTCAAGTTGGGGTAACCAGGTATTGTGAAACCTGAAAATGTCAGGACCTTGTCCGTTTTTACTCCTTACCACCAATCGATCCTTATAATCTTGAGGTGACATCTTTTGGTAGTTGATGATGACATTCGGATTCTTATTCTGATAATCCTGTATTAAAGGTTTCATTATCTCTTCGCTTTCCCAAAGACCCCAGTAACTGAGCTTTATTTCTTTTGGTTTACCGCCCCCCATGACAAGTCTCAAAATAACAAACAGGATAATTACGAAGACTAATACGCCGCCACCGACAATAAAAATATACCTGTTTTTGTTTTCTTCGTAAACG
This sequence comes from Candidatus Roizmanbacteria bacterium, assembly GCA_012798265.1. Classification (GTDB taxonomy): domain Bacteria; phylum Patescibacteriota; class Microgenomatia; order UBA1406; family GWC2-37-13; genus JAAZNM01. Next base: position 90,691 of record JAAZNM010000007.1, read on the forward strand.
GGAGGAGGCATTTCGGGAGGAATTTCCGGAGGGCCAGAACTGACTTCTTCGGTAGACGGAGCGCTGACATCGGCCGAAACTTCTTCAGGTTGTATATTTTCTTCAACCGGGACACTTTCGTAGACGGTCTTTGGCTGATCAATAGGAAGAGGGGTAGATTGATTTTCCGGCGGATTTTTTATATCATCATCCATAGTATTTATGATAGCAAATAAAAGAAAGGTGTGGGCCAGCATCATAATTTTAGTTGCGTTCTTTTCTTTTATTGCCTATTATTTTTTCTCTCTTGACAAATCTTTTGAAAATAAGATCTATCCGCATGTTTTTGTTAACAAGATCGATTTCGGCGGCAAAGATAGGCAAAAAGTCTCCAAGTATTTCACAGAAAAAAACTCCCAGCTGGCCAAATTGGTTATATCGGTATCTTACGAACAACAACCGATCGCCACTTTTTCCGGAGAACAGCTCAATATCCATTATGACGGCAAAGGCATGGAAGAAAGGGCTTTTATGATAGGCAGATCATCAAATCTGTCTTCGCGGATATATCAGAAAATTTCCACCTTAATATTGAAGCAGAAGTTTGTCTTGGAAACCAAAATCGAGTATGACAGATCAATCGTCAATGATTTCGTAAGCGACTGCGAGGACACATATAACAAACCGGCCAAAAACGCCCTGTTCAAGTTTGAGAACGGCCGGGTAATCAGCTTTTCTCCCGAAGAAAACGGTCTGGGATTGGAAAGTGTTTCCTTCAAAAACGCTCTCGAAAAAAAAATCAGCGGGTTGGAAAAAAAACCCGGGAACTTTAATGTCGAAATCGCTTCAAAAACGATCGTTCCAGAGATTACCTTGGCCAAAGCCAACAACTACGGGATTGAGGAACTGATTGCCGTCGGAAAATCCGACTACACTCACTCTATTCCCGAGCGGACCCATAATATTATTTTGGCTGCTTCAAAATTTGACGGCGTCCTCATACCAAAAAACGAGGTTTTTTCTTTTAATGAAACCGTCGGAGACATCTCTTCTCTTACCGGATACAAGCCGGCATACATAATAAAAAACGGCCGAACGGTCCTTGGAGACGGCGGTGGCGTCTGTCAAGTGTCAACCACTCTTTTCCGGGCCGCCTTGAACGCCGGTCTACCGATTGTCGAAAGACATGCCCACGCTTACCGCGTCGGTTATTATGAGAACGATTCCCAACCGGGTTTTGACGCAACCGTCTTTGCCCCGACCAACGATCTCAAGATCAAAAACGATACGCCGGCTTACATATTGGTTCAAACGGAAATCGACAAGGAAAACAATCTATTGTATTTTAAACTTTACGGGAAAAAGGATAATCGCAGATCAGAGATATCGAAGATTGCCTTATATGACCTCACTCCGCCACCACCTTCTCTATATCAGGATGATCCGACTTTGAAGAAAGGAGTAATAAAGCAGGTCGACTATGCCGCCTCAGGCGGAAAAGCCAGTTTTCACTATCAAGTCACCAAAGACAACCAGACGATTATTGATCAAGATTTCCTCTCTCTATTTAAACCTTGGCAGGCCGTTTATCTTGTAGGAACCGCTGACTAAGAAGTTTAACGGAACAGTCTCGCCCGGCCCAGTTTATATTGAAGGTTTTTGTTCTTTCGCTCGCCGATTATTTTGGCCGGCACTCCGCCGACTATCGCATAGGGAGGAACATCCTTGGTGACTACGGCTCCGGCTCCAACCACCGCACCTTTACCTATTTGCACCCCTGGAAGAATGATCGCCCTCGGTCCGATAAAAACATAGTCGTCGATCTTGACCGGAGCTATAACCGCCTTGAAGTTTGGATCGTTCAGATCGTGATCCGAATTGTATATCATCACCCCGGTAGCCAGAGCAACATGATTGCCGATAGCCAATTTATCGCGGCCGTCAAGGACTGCCTGTTCGCCGACAATCGTATCATCGCCGATTACGATGTTTTTCGGATCATAAAAAACCGCACCCATATGAACGGTTGACCCTTTGCCGATCTTTATGCCAAACAGGCGATAGACGGTTTTTCTTAACGTATGAGAAGGAATCTGGGCAAGCAGCTGGACAAAAAAAACCTCCAGTTCCAAGGCAATGTTATTTAATCGATTGACAACCTTCTTTCTTGTTATCTCGGTAAATTTCATAACTATATAAGTATTATAATATAATTAAATTCATATGTCTTTGTTTGGACAAATAAAAGTCGGCTTGGCTCTTGGAGGTGGCGGACCCCGCGGCTTGACCCATATAGGAGTAATCAAAGTTTTGGAGAGGAATAATATACCCATCGATTACATAACCGGATCAAGTATAGGGGCGATGATCGGTGGTTTGTATGCCGCCACCAAAAACATTAACCTGATCGAACAGATCGCCACAAACAACAGTTGGAAGAACATCAGCTCCCTTTTTTTTGATCCTTCATTAAAAAATGGTCTTTTGCAGGGCAAAAAAATTGAGAATTTTATGAAAGATATCATCGGGAATACCGAATTTAAGGATCTGAAAATTCCTTTTGCCGCCGTTACCACCGATCTTGGTACCGGTCAGATGCAGGTCATTTCCCAAGGCAGGGTAACCGACGCCATCAGGGCCAGTATATCTATTCCTATGCTCTTTAAACCTATTCAAAGAGACGGTCGGCTTCTGGCAGATGGAGGTCTGTCATCTCCCCTTCCGGTCAAAGCAGTCAAAGACATGGGGGCTGATTTTGCCGTTGGGGTTAACCTGTACCATTACTTTCCAAAGGAAAAAATTGATTTTTTCCGACTGCCCCAAGACAGTCTGACTATTATCCTGAATAATCTCGCCAAATTCGAAGAAAAACAGGCCGATGTCGTTATCTGTCCAAAAACCGAATCTTTAAGTTGGGGAAGATTTATATTGGGTAAGGATTTCGAAAGCGGAATACTTCTTGGTGAACAAGCAGCCGAAGAACAGATCGATAAAATCAAATTGCTGCTGACCAAAAAAAAAGCCGGAAATTTTTTAAAAAAAATCTTTCATTTAAAAAATTAGGCAATTTGTTACAATGGATAGATGAAAAATCACCTTTTGTTCATAGGAGGATTTTTATTAATAGGTTGTAGCATTATGATCTTTTTTGCCGATAACAAACAAGTAAGAAACCAATCTTCAAAAAAAAACAGTCAGGCGACGATCAAAACTTCGGTTGGCGAAATAACCGTTGAGCTATTTTCCAAAGACACGCCGGTTACCGTTAACAACTTTATTTCCCTTTCTAAAAAAGGATTCTATAATAACACGATTTTCCATCGAGTCATTAAGGGCTTTATGGTTCAAGGAGGCGATCCTAAAGGCGACGGTACGGGTGGCCCCGGATACCGCTTCGACGACGAACCGTTTACAGGGGAATACTTGAGGGGAACAATCGCCATGGCCAACTCCGGACCAAACACCAACGGTAGCCAGTTTTTCATTATGCAAAAAGACTATCCCCTTCCTAAAAAATACGTTATCTTCGGAAAAGTTATCAAGGGCATTGAAGTGATCGACAAAATCGTCGATGGCGAAACCAAAGATAACGGTTACGGAGAAAAATCCCGGCCAGTTGATCCGGTCGTCGTCAACTCAATCGAGATTGTCGAGAAGTAAAAAGACAGTGTTCGCAGTCTTTTCCCGCCTGGGGGACTTTGTCACCTTCAAGAGTTTTTTTGATTCTGTCCAAACAATCCTCTACCCAACGGTCATCGCCTACGTAAGGAACTATTGACAATTTAAAGCTTAAGATACCGTCGAATCTGGGATTATTTCTTATGGCATTGGCAAAAACAAAATAGGCTTTTTTGGAAACGGCAAAATTCATCTGCCTAAAAATCCATTGGTATACCTCCACCTGCCTTTTGTAACCTTGTTTGTATTTGTCTTCCAAAGAGATTTCCTTTTCCGTCGATGTCGATTTATAATCGACAATGACTATCTCTCCTTTTTTATCAATCCAAAGGTCGTCAATCAAACCGTCAACTATCAGGTTGGTTCTTTTGTGCAGGACCGCCGCTCCGGAAAAACGGTTAACATCACCCCGCCATTTAGGTAGATCAGGATGGCTAAACGGAATCGCTTCAATTCCGTATTTTTTCATGAGGGCATGGGGTTTTTTTTCCTTTCTCAAAATATCAAACTCGTTTTTAAGAAGGGTATCGACTGCCGAATTAAGGGAAAAACCGGGCATTGACGGTCTTGGTATTCCCAATCTCCTGTCAAGATAAAAACAGCGTTCGCATTCGACAAAAAGATCTATTTTCGACCGGCTTATTTTAAAAGGCTTATCACTCCCCGGTTGATAATATCTTGATTTAAACAGCATTCGTTTATTATATATCATTCACCCCTTCAAGAAAACGGGAAGGCATCGATTCATATCTCCGTCCGAAGATGAAACGACGTCTGGTAAAGGTTATATGCAAAGATTTTTTTGCTCTTGTTATGCCGACATAAAAAAGCCGGCGCTCTTCCTCAAGCTGGAAATAATCGTCAATCGATCGGGAGTGGGGTAGAATTCCCTCCTCAACGCCGCTTATAAAAACATGGTCGAACTCGAGTCCCTTTGCCTGGTGAAGGGTCATCAAGGTTACCCCTTGCTGCCTTTTGTTTTTTTTCTCGCCCTCAGAATATTCTGATTCGACTAAAGCTATCTGTTCGAGAAAATCGTTAAGGTCGGGATAGGTCACTGCCACCGACTTAAGCTCTTTTATGTTTTCCAATCTTGAATAGTCTTCTTCGCTATCAATCGAATAAAGGGCCAGATAGCCAGTCGCTCCGAATATCTCCTCCATTAGGTCAACCGTCGTCTTTTTGGCAAGCGATTTGTGAACCGACTGGTAATATTTTTTAAAAAGATCGAAACGTTTTTTGCCGATTTTTTTGACTCTGTCAAGCGATACAACCTCAACAGGATTGAGTAATAAACGCAAGTAAGCCAAAACATCCTTTATCTCTTTTCTCTCGTAAAAACGGGTTCCGCCTATAAGAACATAGGCAAGACCGTAATGGAGAAAAACCTCCTCCAAAGCTCGAGACTGGGCATTGGTCCGATAAAGAACGGCTATGGTTCCCGGTTTGATTAAGGCGGTCTGATCGTTATTAGCTATCCTGATTATCTCTTCGGTTATGTAACGCCCTTCATCTTCTTCATTCTGTGTCTGATGATAAACTACATCCGACCCCTGTTTATTCTTAGTGTAAAGATTGAGTATCGGATGACCTTGGTTTTTTGATATTACCTGGTAAGCCAGATCCAGTATCTTTTGCGTCGATCGATAGTTTTCCTCAAGATAAAAAATCTTGTTATTCTTGAAGTCTTTTTTAAAGTTTTCAAGGTTACCGATATCGGCTCCCCGCCAGGAATAGATGCTTTGGGAAAAATCGCCGACAACCGATACCTGACCGTACTTCTCCCCCAACAGTTTGATTAATTTGTATTGGGCATAGTTAGTATCTTGAAACTCGTCGACCAGAAAATAGCGAAACAGTTTATGGTATTTGTCCAATACCTCTTCATGTTTCAAAAACAGTTTTATAGTTTTGACTATCAGATCGTCGAAATCAACGGCCTGGTTATCCGAGAGTTCCTTTTCGTATTTTTTGTAAACGTCGGCCGTCAGGGAAGCATTAAAATCCGAGAATAAACTAAGATATCGCTCATTACCTATCAACTGGTTTTTTGCGGCTGAGATACGATTGAGAAAATAAGTGGGAGTAAACCTGCCGGCATCGGTTTTTTTTAATATTTTCTTGATTAAACTTATCTGGTCATCTTCGTCATAGATGATGAAGTTGGGGGACAAACCGATAAGATCGCCATGACGGCGTAAAACTCTGACACAAAATGAGTGAAAAGTCCCGATAAAACCAAGATTCTTTTTCATCAGGCCATAGATTCTTTTTTTCATCTCAGATGCCGCTTTATTGGTGAAAGTAATCATGACGATCGAGTCCGGGTTGACTTTCAGTTCCTTGACCAAATAGATCACTTTGTACACCAATACCCTGGTTTTTCCGGAACCGGCGCCGGCCAAGATGATCGATGCCCCTTTGTTATAGAATACTGCCTGTCTCTGGTTATTATTAAGACAATTGAATATCTCCGTATCCATAAATTATAATAGTAACATATGAAGTATTTCATCGCTAACTGGAAGGCAAATAAAAATGCGGACGATGCCCTTGCCTGGTCGGACGATTTTCTTAAGCTCACGGAGAAATCTGAAAAGGTAAAAAACTTGCTGGAACGGAAGTTGATAAAGGTCATTATCTGCCCGCCATTGACCTTAATCTACCCCTTAAAAGAAAGGATAAAAAGAATTACCAATATTTGCTTAGGTTGTCAAAATTTTTCTTTATATGAAAAAGGGGCTTATACCGGGGAAAACCCAGTCCAGTCCCTAGTTGGGATCGCCGAATACGCCATTATAGGACACAGCGAAAGAAGGCTCAAGTTCGGAGAAGATCAGGAAACCGTCAACAAAAAAATCGATCTTGCCCAGAAATACGGAATAGAACCGATTGTCTGCATAAGCTGTAAAAAAGAATGGGACAGCCTCAAAAAGCCGGTCAAATTAGTCGCCTTTGAACCTTTGGAAGCCATAGGATCAGGTAATAATATGCCGGTTAAAAAAGTAATCGATTTCAGACAAAATCTTAAAATAAACGATGGGACGGAGTTTATTTATGGCGGCAGCGTCAACGAAAAAAATATTCCCCAATATGCCCTATCTGATAGGATAAATGGTTTCCTTGTCGGAGGAGCTTCTTTAGATCCATTAAGCTTTTTTAACATAATAAAAGAGAGTTAAAATGACCAAAAAAATCATCATAATCATTCTGGTTGCATCCTTTGGCTTGTTTCTGTCAATCCGACCCTATTACTTGTTCCTCACGCAAACTCTAAAGATATCCCCGGTCAAAACCCTGTTTTCTTCAGATTCGCTAAAAACCTATAAAGACCAGGTTAATGTTCTGATCCTCGGAATAGCCGGCGAAAACCATGACGGTCCTAATTTGTCGGACTCCATCATCGTTGCCAACTACGACATAAAAAACAATCAGATGACTACCGTTTCGATCCCCCGCGATATCTGGAGCGATACCTTAAAAGACAAGATTAACAGCGCTTATGCCTACGGAGAAGCCAAACAAAAAGGCGGGGGATTGAAACTCGCCAAAGCCGAAGTATCGGCGATCATCGGACAACCTATCCAATATGCGGCCGTAATAGATTTTGACAAGTTCAAGACGCTTATCGATTATTTAGGAGGACTGGATGTTGAAGTCTCCCGATCTTTCACCGACAAGGAGTTTCCGATAGCCGGCAAAGAGAACAATCTGTGCAACGGAGATCCGGAATATCGCTGTCGTTATGAAACCATCAGTTTCAGTAAGGGTTTGACCCATATGGACGGAGAAACCGCTTTAAAATATGTCCGTTCCCGGCATGCCCAAGACTCGGAAGGAAGCGATTTCGCCCGGGGACAAAGACAACAGGAAGTCATCAAAGCCTTAAAAAACAAGGTTGTCGACATAGTGAAAACCGGTAGGCTTAACGAAATAAGCGGTCTTTACCAAGAATTAAACAAGCTAATCGGCCGGGATATCACCAATCAGCAAGTAGCTATCGTCGCCAAAAATATTTTTTTGAAAAAAGACTTTCAACAAAAACAGATTTCTTTGACTGACGACTTTTTTATAGTTCCTCAGTATTATCTATATGACGGAAAATACGTCCTTATTCCCGAAAGCGGCGACTTCGAAACAATCCACGAGTATATAAACTGTCATATAGAAAACAAAAAAAACTGCGAGCCGCTAAAAAAGGAAAGCAAAGAAAATTAATAGCGAAGCCATCGTAAACATAATTATTGCGTTGTTGATAAACCCTGTTGCCGGCAAATTGGATACGCTTGTCGGGCTGGCTGATGAAACGACCGAGGTGACTTTTGGAGAGGCGGATGCGTTGTTATAAGCTAAAATTATCTCTGTCGGCGTCGGCGTGATCGTCGTGGCGCTTCCGCTGGCTGATGAAGCAAGCAGTACCGGCGTTGCCGTTATTGCCATAGGCTCGGTAATAACCGGAGGAGTTGCCATGGTCGGAATAGCAGATTCGGTCGGAGACACGCTGATTGAAACAACGGCCGTCGGACTGACGGTCTCGTCCGGCAACGGCACCCCGGAAGGATTGTTATTTAAAGCAATTAACTTTGAATAGGTTACATTCGATGCTTTGATTTTTCTCGGAGCTATGGCGGTACTCGTCTGACTGTTTTCCTCAACTCCGCCGGAAAGAAGCATCTGGCTTATGTAAAAGGTTGTCCCCATCAATATAACTACCATGGCTATCAAAAGGCCGGTAAGGTATTTTGGTTTATCCTTTAACATAGTTATTCCCCCAACCACCCGTCAACCTTCGAATGAAGCTGAGCGTCAATTTTTAACTGGGATTCTCCTGTGGCCACAGTATATTTAATATAAAAAATATTGTTTTTTTTGTCAAAGGCGGTTGTAATATCGGCCGGTTCCCATTTTTGTCTGTTGACTTTTATCCTGGCCATATCTATATCCGTCTCTCCGATCGTTTCGATACCGATGTTGATCATGTTTCCGGATTTTAGACGATTAAGGTCCAGGTCGGCAAGCGGAACCATTTTTTCATCAAGAATTTTGATGCCTTTTGAGTTGATAAAATTCACTATCGGGGTCGGACTGACTTGAAGAGGTTCGTTTTCCGCCCGATTAATTTTTTTGAAACCGATAACCGTAGCCAGACCGAAGACCAAAAGCAATACCGACAAAACGACAATAACGACATTGTTAGACTTTTTTACGGCTTTCTCTTCCTGGGTCAATAATACTTTTGACTGACTGGCGTTTATCACCGTATTTTCGTTGAAGTTTGGTATTCTAGGCTTTGTTTTTTCTTTCCTTTCTTTTTGGAAAAGATATATTTCGTATCCTAAAAAACCAAAAGTCACCATAAAAGCCAACAGGCTTATTTTGTTTATTGAGGTCAAAAAAAAACCCAAGTCTTCCATATCTAAATGATACCTGCAAAAGGTCCTAAAAAGCAAGCATAATTCCCAAGCCCAAGATGATCAGACTGCCGCTTGTTATAGCCAGAGGAAGCATATTGCTACCAGAAGTCGGTGCCTGCGTTAATGCGGGAGAAGCGGTAACGGTAGTAGGGACTGTCGGCAGCGAAGTCGGTGTAGCTTCGCCGGTGGCCACCCCGAGTACTTGTTCTCCTGACTTGGTAATGGCAAACTTTCGGCTTACGGTTACTTCTTTACCGTTTCTGTCTTTAGTCGTCAAGATAATGGTATGTTCTCCCGGGCTCAACTTTTCCGACAAATTAAGCCGCCAGATACCTTGATCGTCAGCCTGCACCCTAAACGAGTAGGCGACCGGCGAATGAATGGTTATAAATACTTCGCTGTTTGGTAAAGCCGACCCTTTAATAAGGGGATTGGCATCCGGGATAACGGCGTTCTCCTTTGGATAGATTATCTCAACCCCTCCTTTATCCGTAGGATTTAACGTCACTGAAGGTGCCTGACTGACGATCGACTCACCAAGGACATCCTTATTTCCGACGAACTGATAATCCTTACCTATAATTAAAGTTGAAGGCAAAGGGGCAAGATTTTCAAAACTGAACTCGACATTGGTTTTTTCTCCATCTTCGCTAAAAATCTCGATCAGGCCTGTTTCGTTTTTCTCAAGACTTTTTATCTTTCCCGTATCTTTTTCTATGACGTTGTTTAAGGGAATTAACCACTCACCCGTCAATTTGGTCAAAGTGAATAAAGGATGACTGTTCTTAAAGGTTAAGAGTACAGCCGCATCGCTTAACGGCAGGTTGTTGCTTTTGACTATCTTACCGTAAGCCGGTTTTAGGTTACTGGATGAATACAACCCGTTCACTGTCTTTAAGCTGAACGGTTTTTTGCTCTGGTCGTTAACCAGTTTGTTATCGGCAATAATCGAGTAATAATAGGTTTTGCCCGGCAACAGGTTTTTTAAGGTAACGTAATGATTTAGATAACTTCCTTTTTTGTTGCTGGCGTCCCTTTCGTCATAGGCTATCTTAGTCATGCCCATATTTGTTTCCCCATAAAGAACCCAACCCGTTTCTCTTCTGTCAGTTTGCCAATAAATACCCGCCTGATTGGCGGAAAGATTGACTACGGTCAATCTTTTAAGTGAGTTTACGGACGCTTTTGAAGGCATAGTGGAGTCACCAAGCATTTTGGAAAATAAGCCTATGACAAAAACAACCGCCAGCAAAGTCACGACGGTCGGAATCCTTCTTTTTTGCCTGTTTAGATATAAGTCGGAGTAACTCATTACGGTGACTTTTCTTTGAGAACTTCTAACACCTTCCCGTCAAGTTTTATGTTTTTTATGTTGGTGAAGGTAGGATTTGCGGTGCTTTCGGTCATTTTTATCCGATAGACATCAAGCAGCATCCAGGCTAGAATCGTCATAAAGATCATCACGGACAACAGAAATAGTTCTTTTTGGTTCATAGATAATAACTGGCTACCTGTAACTTGAAATTTAAAGTAGCACTGCCCGATCCTTCCTGATTTTCTTTGGTTATCAAAAGGCTTTTAACCAATTTGAGACGTCGTTGACTACTAATCTCTTTGACCAAACCGACAAAATCAGGGAAACTGCCGCGCAAAAAAATATCCAGATTTACCGACTTTGGTTGGTTTTCCTTACTGATATCCTTCAGGTTGATGTCGGTGATATTCATTGTTTCTATCGTTAGGTTGTTGTTTTTTACGGCCGTATTCAAATCGGAAAGTATTTTATTAACTTGGGGAGTCTTGGCAATTGATTCTTCAAGAAGTGAAAGATTGTCGCGATTCGTCTCCAAAGAAGACTGGATCTTGACTATGTTTTGGACTTGGTTTTCGAGAAAGTTGTCGTTTTTGGACAATTCGTCTATCTTTTGGCTTGAACTGGCGACCGATATGATATTCGGCCTTATCACGAATAACAGGAAAAAAGAACAGACCAGAAAAAAAATAATCGCGTAACTATAATCGACGGTTTTTTTGTTGAATATTTTTTGGATCAGTTTATTTCTTTCCACGGTTTTTAAGAGCTGAACTGGGATAACTCCAAAGTAAACTCAAAACCCAAATCGCTTTTCTTGATCGTTTTAAGATTGATGTTTTTGAACTTGCTTTCTTTTTTCAGATTCAAATAGTATTTTTTTATAATATCGGCGTTTTCCCCCCGGCCATCCATGATTATAGAACTGTCTTTCAACTCAAGTTTCGACAGGTAAATTTTATCGGGAAAGGTACTTAAAAAATAACTGAAAGCATTCTGCCACTGGTTTTGCTGCTTTATGATCGATGATGATTCGTTTATCTTCAGGTCAACGGCTCTGGCTTCTTTGAATAAAGGTTCCATCGCTTGAATGATCTCGTTTTTTTCGGTGACTTTCTCCTGCAGATCGATTATTTCCTGGTCGGTCTTAAGTCTGTAAAAAAATACCCAAATAACCAGAATCTGAGTAAAAACCAATACATACCGCAGATAGTTCAAGGCAAAATAAATAATCCTCTCAACAGCCGATTCCTTTTTTTTGTTAAGAAGATTTATTTTGTATCTCATTTTTTTGGCAAAAGTTTGGCTGCCTGAGCTTTAAGCCTGGCTGCCTTATTTTTATGGATTACCTTTTTCTTCTTGGCCTTATCGATCAATGAATAAACTTTTTTTATCATATCTAAAACACTGCTCTTTTTGGCGTTTTTCATCTCTTTCATCGCTTTTTTATAGGCGGTTTCGTAACGACGGTTTACTTTTGTTCGTTTGACATCCTGCCTTAATTTTTTTTTAGCTGATTTGATTATTGGCATATATTTGGTAACACCTCCTTCCTTACTTTATTAAATTAGAATTCTTTTTCAAAAATCTTTTCACCGTAGTCGCCATTAAACTTCAGGGTAAGTTTGATCTTGCCTACGACCTGATGATATACACAGCTACCAGAAGAACAGGTCCCTAAGGTTAATTTTTTTTCATACTCGCTGTTGCCCTCTTCGACCGTAACGGTACCGATCACCCCCTGAAGTCCCTGTTGGGCGGTTTGGTAAGACAGCTCATAATCAACCGAAGAAGTTCCTTTCGGTAGCCCGCTCATCTTTAGCATTACTTCCTTATTGCCTGATAGAGACTCCAAAGACGCTTTGACCGAACTATCCACGGTCGGAATCAACATCTCGGTCGGGGTAGCTTCTACCGTAGTATTGTTACCGTTTTTTTTGTTTCTGGTTATCAAAAAAACGACTAATGACAACACTACAACTCCTATCACAATAAAAACAACAGGATTTTTTTTCATAAGCATATTCTAAATTTATAAATGACTTTTCAGATAGGAATCCAGTTTGTCTACGGAAACCCTTATCTGTTTCATACTATCCCTTTCCCTGACAGTCACCGTTTTCTCATCCAGGGTTTCATAATCTATTGTAACACAAAAAGGGGTACCGATCTCATCCTGGCGTCTGTACATTTTTCCTATATTGCCGGCATCATCAAACTCAGCCGTCATCTCTTTTTTTAAGCAATGATAGATTTCGGAAGCGATTTTTTTTAGCTTCTCGTCTTTTTGCAGCGGAAAAACAGCTACCTTTACCGGAGCGAGTTTTGGATCAAGTTTAAGATATATTCGTGTTTTATCAGATACTGTCTCCTCACGATAGGCATCAAAAATTATTATTCCGGTTAAACGGGAAAGGCCGAATGTCGGCTCAATCACATGCGGAATGTATTTTTTGCGAGTCTGCGGATCGGTATAACTTAGATCAACGCCTGAATGCCGGCTGTGATTGGCTAAATCAAAGTCCGTCCGATAGGCAAGACCGAACATTTCTTTCCATCCAAAAGGGTAGTGATACTCTATGTCGACGGTTTTTTGGGAATAATGAGAACGCTCGTATTCTTCATGTTCGCGAAAGTGGAGTTTGTGACGATCCAAACCCAACGACAAGGCAAAACTCCACATGTCTTCCTGCCAGTACGAAAAAATTTCCTGCCATTTTTCCGGAACGATAAAATATTCAAACTCCATCAGGTCAAACTCAAGAGTCCTATGGGTAAACTGCCCCATGGTAATCTCGTTTCTGAATGCTTTCCCCTGTTGGGCTATGCCGAACGGAATTCTCACCCGCATTGTATCGATAATGTTTTTGAAGTTAACGAAAATTCCTTGAGCGATCTCTCCCCTAAGATAAACCTGTGATTTGAGTTTTTCGACAGCGCCGATATGGGTCTCAAAAAGAAGGTTGAATTTACGGACTTCGGTCAGATCGGAAGAACCGCATTTAGGACATTTAAGGTTGTTTTTTTTGATTATTTCTGTCAGTTTTTCCACGGGCAGACCCTCCACCTTCATATTTTTGAGGTTATCTTCTATCAGATGATCGGCTCTAATTCGATAACGGCAGTTTTTGCAATCGACTAAGGCATCGTTAAAAGAAGTCACATGACCAGAAGCCTGCCAAACTTTTGGGTTAAGGAATATAGAAGCGTCGATACCGACCATATCGTCCCTATCCAGAACAAAATGTTTCCACCACCGATCGCGAATATTGTTTTTCAGCAAAGTCCCGTAATGACCGAAATCCCAAGTATTGGCAAGGCCGCCGTAAATATCTGACGAAGGATAAACAAATCCTCGTCTTTTACACAGGGCGATGACTTTTTCCATATTTTTTCATTATATAACAAAGGCGGGGATTTTTTCACGGATTATCTCCTCAATAAAAGGAAGCAACTCGTTACTATGAAGGTCTTCTTTCGTATATCCTAAAAGGCGCAGAACTCTGTTTATGTATGAATTTAGTTTTTCCTGATTGAAGTCCGGATCGTTCGACAGTTCCACCAAAAATCTTTTTGACGCAGAAAAAATAACCATTTCTTTTTCTTCTTCGGGAAGGAGTCGGTCAAGTATAAAAAAAAACCGATAGACGAGATCTATCTTGACGCTATTTTGTTTTATCAAAGTAAATCCCGATATCAACTTACTCTGGTCAAGGTGATAAATGTCTTTTTTTCTATGTAACCATACTTCGATCAAATTACCGCTCTGTATATGGGGGGATCTGCGACTGGTGATTTTTTTTACCCCTTTTGCCAAAACTTTGACCTTGCCAGCCTCTTTGGTAAAAAGAACCAACAATAAATCCCTGCCCAAAAGGTTTTTTTTCGTTAGTACGATCGCCTCTGTTTTTATGCTCTTTCTCATATGTCAGATACCCAAAAGAAACTGCTTCAGTATCTGATAATAGTCGCTTAACGATTGAATATCAACCCACTCGTCGTCTCCGTGCAGGTTGTCGCCCTTCGGACCAAACTCAACTCCGGGACAACCAATCCGACCGTAGTGCCTAAGATCGGAGGCGCCGTTTTTTTTAACTACGTCAATCGACTTGCCTGTAATTTTTTTCGCCGCCTGCTGCAATTTGACCAAATATTGGTTTTTTTCGTCGGTAAAATGAACCGGCTCATCAAAATTTATGATTAAAAGACCTTCATTGCCGGCTATTTGCTTAAGTTTTTTTCTGATAACGTTTTTGTCCTCGGGGATATAACGAACGTCACAGCTGATCAAACATTCCTCCGGCACTTGATTGGAAGCTTTGTTGTTGGTTTTTATATCGGCAATATTGACAGTGGTTTTCCAAACTTCTTTGTCGGGAAGAGGGAAGAGTTTTTCAATCCGGTTCAATATTTTTTTCGACTTGACGATGGCGTTTTCTCCACGCCAAAGATAAGCGCTATGGGCAGTCCTGCCTTTAACTACATAATCAACCCTCAGTATCCCTTTTGCCTGGTTGCCGATACTCAATCCTGTTTGTTCTCCAACGATGACAAACTCACCCCTTACCCCTTTGTTTATTTGAAATCGGGTACCGTTAAATCCACCTATCTCTTCATCCATCACAATTTGGAGAGCTACCGGATAAGGCAATTTTTTTGCCAGCTCTTTAAAAACCAGTATTTCGGCGGCGGCGGCGGCCTTCATATCAAGCGCTCCCCGGCCGTAAAGACGATTTCCTTTCTGAAAAGGTTTAAATTGACGTCTTTTTCCCGGAACTACGTCCAGATGAGCGTTCAGAATAACCTTAAATTTATTAGACCGGTTTTTATGATTATGGACTAGAAAACTTTTTACGCCGTTTTTTTCATAGTCTTCAACATAATATTCCGAAGTCTGTTTTTTCGCCAAAGTTAATATTTCGTCCAACGCCAAATGGTTGTTGTAAACCGACTCTATCTTTAACATTTGTTCGGCCAAAGAAATAATCGCGTCTTTCATAAACTGGATAGTGTTAAATTTTTAACCTTTAATCTCAAAAAAGCCGCCGCCATATTTAGCTGATATGACTCGATTTTTGCCAATAATTCAAAGGGGGAGACCCCACAAGATAGCTCTTTTTGTATGACCTCGCTTATCGGTCCCTGGGGATTAGCCTGGTACTCCTCCAAAGAGGCCGCCGAAGGTAGAAGCAGATTTTTAAGCCTTGAGATGGCTATTTCGCAAGGTTCTTTCAGGGCCAGATATTTTCCAGACATATAATTAAGGAACCGGATTCCCTCGAAAATCAAACCTTTGACAGGTTCGTATTGGAAACCGAATAAAGAGGCTTCCACGAGCAATTTCTTTTGGTTTTCCCAACGACTGAGGCTGGGAAATTTATTTTCAAAATAATCAACCGGGTGCTGTCCCTGCGACAAGGCCTCATAGGCGGCAATTGCCAAAACCTGGACAAAACAGTTCCTGGCCAGTTCATCGTAGAGTGATGGAGACGAGGAACAACCGGTGTACTCGACCCGGCCGGTTTGGTTTTTGGGTTCGGACGATGCCATTCTGTTTCTAACCCGACCGTGCATCACCGGAACAGTTCGTCCGTTTATTTCCGTTACGTAAGAAGCCCTATCAATCGTGTGCGTATCTCCGCCGACTACCAGACCGATAATCCTCTGATGCATTTTGTCCGGAGACATTATAAATCCTCCCGGATTGGTCGTATCCATAAGATAACGAAGAACGGAACGGTAATCACGGGGCCAATAGCTGTTTCCGTTTACCTCAACGGTCGGCGTCATCCCGAAAATAACCGGAGTCGACAGCATCAAATATTCGGCTAAAGTGGCAAGATCGCTATTTAGTATGTCGGAAACGGCAATCGCTTCCTGTTCCGGTATCCACATGGCTTCGTTACCGGTTCTCCGGTGATATAATCCCAAACTGGCGTGGGAAGCGGCCATCACCCAATAACCCATATGCCCTAGAGATTGGCGCAGTTCCCTATGGTTCCCATAACCAAAATTGGCGGCTATTTTGTCCATCAGTTGCTCGGCCAAAGGATCACTAAAACTGAAATAATCATTATATAATCTTGTTTGAATCGCTTTAACATAGGGACCAAGATCTCCCTGGTCGTTTATAAAAACCTTGTCCGGAGAACTGGTCGGCAGTACCGAAGAGTCAAAAACAAAACCGTCGGAAAATCTTTTTTTCCTTGACACGATCTGTTTTGATCTCTCTCTCAAAAACACTCTCGGATCGGCAATCGCCTCAAGCGTCTCTTCTATCATACCCAGCTGCAACTCTCCTCCCGGAATCTTCACCAAATCACCCTCAGCGTCTACATAAAAACCTTCCGGTTCACTACCGATGGCGGTCAAACCGGTAAAATTTTCGGCCAAATGTTGTAGGTCTTCTACCTGGTTTAAGGCATATGTAACCATCTGGGCATCTTTCATGACTCTGTCGTGGTCGCAGGGTTTTTCCAGTGAAGTTTCTATATGGATATCGCATTGACAACCGCCGAAGTCAACTACGCCGTCCACCTCTGTCTTTGGTATATGTCGAGGATGTTTGACGGCGGCGACGATCGCCCCATGACCATTACTTAACACCACTCCGCTCTCCCCAAGGTGTCCATGGATCGTCAGTTCTCCGCCGTTCATATGGGGAAATTTTTTTTCCTTAGCTTTTAGAGCATATAACAACTCGTTATCGTCAACCAAAGGATTCCCTTTGGTGGCGTATACATATTTCATTCCTTCGGATTGTCTTATGCTTATTTTTTCTCCCATAAAAAAAACCCGCCTTTCGGCGGGAAAGTCTGATAAAAGTTTTATACAGTCATCATCTCCTCCCGCCCTTTAGGGGGTTAATAAGGAGAATACCAATGACTGATAAAACCAAGTTTTTCATTATTGAGATAATAATATACAACAACTTTTTTCCTTTTTCAATATCATTTTGTTATTTATAGCTCTTTGTCAACATCAAAAACGCCATCATAGACTTTTTTGCCATTAATCTCCACTTTTAATTTTTGATCATCTGCCCCAGCCTGTTTTTGGATAAGCAACCGATCGTTTTTGCCAGACAAAGACGCCGGCAAACTATATCTGACGACTACCGTCGCCTTTCCCAGAGGATTTACCGTTAGGAAACCTTCAAAAACAGTTTTACCCAGCTCATCATAGGTCTGTACCTTTTTTTCCGACCCCTTGAACTCAAGCAGGGTCGACCCTTTGGGAACATATACCCTTAACCAGTTACGCAAGGTAGCGTTAAGGCAAAGACCGCCCCGTTCAAGATTACAGTCGGAGTGAGGATAGGGATTACGGTAGTCTATTGTCACTTCCCTAACAACCCTGCCTCCTTCGTTCTTTGTTTGAGAAGTAATGATTTCCGAGACAAAAAGATTTGATTTGGCTCCAGCGAAATTGACGTTATTCACATGGAGGTAGTCGCCGTCAAAGTCCCTAATTCTTCCAGCGAAGTTAAGCTTTTCCACCGATGTCTGAAGTTCTTTATCGGTAAAATACAAAAGGATGTGTTTTTCCTGCATATTTTTGAACATCTGTTGAGCCAATGTCCCCCAATACTTGGAAGGGGAAAAACCCAGGGCCTTATAAAACAAAGCATACATAAGCTCTCCCAAAATACCTTTTCTGTTTTCCCGCAAATAAGGAGTAGGTCGGTCCACCATATCAAACAGTTTATAAAGCACCTGAGGACAATCACAGCGCTTATCGATGGAGGCGGAAAAAACAACTCCGCCAGCCTCAGTATCGCCAAAAATCGTCAGCATATCTACCAACACCTTTGAGTCCAGCATGATTATCCCGTCGTAATCGACTCTTGATCCGCTCTTTTTGTAAAGAGAGTTAAAAAGATCAACCGAGGTCGGCAGATCGGG
The DNA here is from genome assembly GCA_012798265.1 of Candidatus Roizmanbacteria bacterium. Classification (GTDB taxonomy): domain Bacteria; phylum Patescibacteriota; class Microgenomatia; order UBA1406; family GWC2-37-13; genus JAAZNM01. The sequence continues at coordinate 108,978 of JAAZNM010000007.1, forward strand.
AGAAAGGTTACTGTCACGGATATTGAACTTATAAACATCCTTATGGTAGGTTAATATTTCACGGGGAGCTTCTGGATGGCTAGAGATACTATTATCAAGCGAGTATATATCTTCTGATTTTTCGATCTTCAGCTTGCCGTTTTTGACTTTAAAAACTGCGTAGGCGGTCAAAAAACCACCGGTAGCTCTTCTTTCCTTATCGTTCTGAAAGAGAAGCAAGTAGGTTTTTTCCTTATCGGTTCCGAATATCTCAGGAAGCTTTTTAACCAAAGGTTTGGCATCGACGAACAAAGAAGCCATTCCGACGAACTGTTCTTTTACGTTGATGATTTTTGATCTGACTAAGGTCGAACCGATTTTTTCCGGATAACGCTTCGGGTCTATTTTGTTTATTCTTTTTTCCGCCTCAGAGATATCCGAGGAAATTTTGTCCAAATTGCCCAGTACTTTATCAAGGGTTAAAATAGCCGTTTGCAACCTGTCTTCGGATGATCTCTCTACAAATGAAGTCTGACCTTTTTTAAAACCGATAAGGTCAGCGTAGGGGGTGATTGTCTTAACCGTTTCCTGACCGGCCGTCAACACATAACGTCCTGCCTCAACACCGTTTTTAAAATCGGCAACGTAGGGAATGAAAGACGCCCAGTAAACAGAACCGGCTTCTTTTTCAAAGATAGCGTATTTATCGCCGAACTCCGACAGTTTATTGTTCAAAAGATCAATATCGTTTTTGGTAAAGGTAGTCTTTAATTCTTTGGCAGCGGCAATTAACGGATCAGCGGTTTTTTTAATCTTTTGGTAAGGAGTGTAGATAAAAAAATAGGAAAAAATTGCAAGAACAACTACAAAAAAAAATAGGATTCTTTTTTTCATAATTAATTAAACCGCCCCGTTTCCCGTCAGCATCACAAGCGGGGTCTTAAATATAATTTTTAAATCTAAGATTAATGATACATCATCGACATAGGTAGCATCAATAGCAATTCTTTTGTCAAAGTTTATCTCCGACCGACCGGTCACCTGCCATAAACCGGTGATTCCCGGTTTAACGGCCAACACCTTGGTGACGAGTTTTTTGGTCTGAGGAAACTTGTTTTGCTGATTTTCAAGTTCATCGGGATAATAAGCTCTCGGTCCAACCAAACTCATATCGCCTTTCAACACATTTATAAGCTGGGGTATCTCATCGATAGAATGTTTGCGTATAAACTTGCCTACTTGGGTAACCCTCGGATCATTATGTAGTTTGTAACTGCTTTGTTTATATTCCTGAAAAAGTTTTTTGAAACGGGGATCGTTACGCAAAAGATAATGAGCGTTGACGATCATTGACCGGAATTTGAACATCTTGAACTTTCTACCGTGTTCGCCGACTCTCTCAGGTACGTCGGCCAGTATCGGACCGGTTGAACTAAGTTTGATAGCCAAAGCTGTTACGAGATTAATAGGGAGAAAAATTATCAACAAAAAGATCGAACCGATAATATCTATGAATCTTTTGGTATAGCGTCGATAACCGTATCCAAAAAAAAGGTAGCAAAAAAAATCTTTTTTGACCATTATATATATTTTAACAATAAGTTACATTAATTTTTCGTTTTCAGTGCCCTCAAAGCTTTTGACCAAACGTTGGAGTTTCGAGATAGAGTTCTTTTTGGCAATCAGTATAACGTCGTTCGTATTGACGATTATATTTTCATCAAGATCTATCCCGACAACCAGTTTACTGTCTTCATAGTTATAGATCAAAGAGTCACGAACATGTTCTATATGTACCCGGCCGCGTATTATGTTCTCGTACTGGTGAGTTTCCAGAGCCTCTTTCAAAGCTTCCCAGGCTCCGACATCGCTCCAACCGATATCTTCCATAACGACCATAGCCTCTTTTTTGTCAAGGTTTTCCAAAATGGCGTGGTCGAAGTTGATGCTTTCCACCTTGCCGTAGTTTTTTTTCAGTATTTCTTGATAGTCTTTTTGGCCATAATGATCCAAAATTTTTTTTGTGTTTTCGGATATGTTCGGGGCAAATCTTGAAAAAGCCTCACATATAAAATCAGGGGTGGTCACAAAATAACCCAGATTCCACGCATAACGCCCGGATTTGAAAAACGTCTTGGCCGTTTCTTCGTCCGGCTTATACTTCAGGCCCTCAAAACTGTACAACACTGTTCCGTTTACGGTTTTAGCCTTGCCGCCGATGTGGATATAACCCAAATTGGAGCTCGGATAACGGGGTTTATTGGAAATAAAGATAATGTTCTTAGGATTTTTGGCAATATAATCACCGGCGTTTTTTAATATCTTCTTGAAAAGATCCACTTTTTTTACCAGATGGTCGCTCCACAAGATAACCATCGGTTCTTTGGGATTTTTTTTTCGGAATATGCCGGATACCAAAGCAATGGCCGGGGCTACATCTTTTTTTTCGGGTTCAAAAATAAAGTTTTCCTTGGGAATCTTCGGCAGCTGCTCCTGAACGATTTTTTTGTAAGCTATATTGGTGGCGATAAAAATGTCTTTCGGGGAAAAAAGCGGATGAAGTCTTTCAACCGCGAGCTGAAGAGTGGAATTGTTATTTATAAGTTTTTCGAACTGTTTAGGGGATTTTTTTCGCGAAAGCGGCCATAACCTTGTTCCCGTACCACCGGCAAAGATGATTGCTTTCATATTCTATATTATATAAATGATAAAAATTGTTGTTTGAACTTCTTTTGGGAAAATCTTTCTACTTGCTTTCGGGCCATCGCCCTTGACTGGTGTTTTAAATTGTAGGACATTAATTTATATCTTTCAAGTGTTTTGGCCAGACAAACCTCTTTTTGATCATCAAACAAAATACCGGTTTTGTTTTCGGAGATTATTTCCTTAACCGCTCCTTTTCGGCAGGCAATTACCGGACAACCAAAATACTGGGCTTCAACAGCCGTATAACCGAAATCTTCCTCCTGGGGCATAATCAAAGCTTCTGCCTGTTCATAATATCCGGACAACTGGACGTCGGTAAGGTCCGATAAAAAACGGATATTTGGCAAAGCCATTTTTTTCAATTTTTCTTGCAGGCTCCCCTGACCTATGACGATTAAATTCAAATCCGGCCGTTGGTTAAAAACCTTAACGACCAGTTCAATTTTTTTATATGCCTCGAGTCTGGAAACAACCAAATAATATTTTTTGTTAAAAACAGGGGCGGTTTTTCCCATTTTTTTAATGTTCTGCCAATAATCAATATCAAAAGGAGGATAGATTACCTCAGACGACCTTCCGTAATATTTCCGGCATCGGTCTACCACGGTTTTTGATATCGACAAAATTTTATCAGGCCTTTGGCTTGCGATAAGATCCCATTTTCTGAAATTGTTTAAAACTGGAGAAACCAATAATCTCGTCAAATGTCCGGGCAGATAATCGGTTACCTGTCCCCAAAAATACCGAGTCGGGGTCAACAAATAACAAAGATGCTTCGTGCCCGGTTTGGTGATTACCGATTTGGCGAAAGAAGAAGTCACCGAGATCACCAAATCGTATCCGGACAGATCGAAAGATTCAAACGCGTACGGATAAAAAAAAAGCGACAAAAGGCGGTTTGATTTAATTATTTTCGGAAAACGGTTTATCAAAGAAGTTCTTACGGTCAGACCCTTAGCCCAGGATGCTTGTCTACGATCGTAATATGACGTATAAAAAACCGCTTCAGGCATTATTTTGTGAAAAGACAGAAGAACTCTTTCCACCCCTCCCCATTTATCCAACCAATCATAAACGATCGCGATTTTTTTATGATTAAGCATACTGTTTATAAAGACCCATTGTCCGGCGCGACATCTCGGCAAAAGAAAAACGAGCTGCAATGTCGTTTATACCTTTTTTTTGTCTTTTGACGAAACCGTCGATTTTATCCCTAATGTCCGCTATATCCGTCGGATCAAAAGACGTGTAATCTTTACCCATCAGTTCCCTAAAAACACTGATATCGGAAGCGATTACCGGCAAATTAAAGTAAGCCGCCTCAATAATCGGCAGCCCGAAACCTTCGGACAACGAAGGATGGATCAAAGCCAATGCATTTTTATAAAAATAGATTAATTCTGTCTGGTTGGCTCGAAAAATAAACTTGATCCTATCGTCAAGACCTAACGAAGTAATCTGCCGACGCAACCGTCCGGAAAAATAATCTTGCGGACCAATCAATAACAAATCGGCTTTGGTTTTACTCAAGGAAAAGGCCTTGACAAGGCTTTCCACGTTCTTATGCGGATAAAAATTGCCGACATAGATAAAAAAACCTTTTGGCGTATCTTTTTTTATGACGTTTTTGTCCTTGTTATCCAAAATCTCGTAGTTAACGCCTTCGTGGATAAAGACTATTTTGTCATTGTATTTGGCGCCGAATTTTGAAATTATTTGTCGTTTGACCGCTTCGGTCGGCGTCACGATAACCGATGACTTCTCTATCTGTTGCCTAATAACCAAACGGTAAAAAAAGTGCTTGATTTGATACATTATAAAACCTTTTGTCGAAGAAACGCCTGTTTTTAGAAAATAAGGTGTCAGATCATGGACAGTTATGATAAATTTCCTGTTGTAAAAAATCGGATAGCTGAAGTAGGTAAAATGCATCAAATCAAGATTGTCATTTTTGATAAGCGATAAAAAACCTATCTGTTCGGAGATGCTATGCCAACGAAAATTGGCCCGGCGTTTGACAAAGTTTTTGTTGGAAAAAACAATTTTGTCGAAATCTTCGTCCAACAGATAAATATAAAATAAATACTCATTCCCTAATCGCGTATCTTGAAGATAATGGAGTAAATTTCGTACATAAACACCAACGCCAGTTTGAAAATAAAGCCGGGCGTCGATGCCTATTTTTTTCATTTGGATATCTTGCTTTTAATATCGATAAAAAAATAGATTAATCTGTTGAAAAACTCCGGATATTTTGAGGAATAATGCTTTCTATAAAATATCTTCATAGCCTCGTAGAAATGAGATCTTGTCTTGCTCCTGACCTTTACGTTACGGTTTTTTAAGCCGCTGACATATTTGAGATGTAGAACTTCGGCTAAAGGATAGTAGATTATTTTATAACCGAGCGACTTTATTTTAAAAGAAAGATCCAAATCTTCGCCATACATAAAATAATCTCTATCAAAAGCTCCGGTTTTTTTTAGGATTGATGACCGGGTAAGATAAAACGCGCCGGTCGGGGAATCAATCTCATGAATCGTATCCAGACTGCGGGTCGTCAGATGATATCCTCCAAAGATCCGGCCAAGCCCGGGAACTTTACCGAACAACCTCTCCAACTGAAAAAAATAACAGAACGATCTCCAGACGGTAGGAAAACCCCGATGTGAGGCCGGATCAACTTGACCGCTTGGAAGAACCACTTTTATGGTCAGAGCTCCGATCTGTTGATGACTGTCCATAAGACTGAGAATATCTTCAAAATTAAGACCGTCAACGATAACGTCGGAGTTTAGGTAAAGAATATACTCACCTTGACTGATATCGAGAGCCTGATTGTTTGCCCGACCATAGCCGACATTGGCTTCGTTTTTTATAAGTTTAAGCTCCGGCCATTTTTCCATCTCCTTTTTTATTGACAAAACCGTCTGGTCGGAAGAAGCGTTGTCTACAACAATGATTTCATAATCCGAAGGGAAACGTTCGAAGTTCTTTTTTAGATGACGAAGACAGTCGAGGGTAACATCTTCAGTATTATACGAAACTATAACGATCGAGATTTTTTTCATCAAAGGTCAAAATATTAACGCTTCGGCGATTGTTTTTGCCGACGCGCCTTACCTCCGGTACCGACCTTTCTTCGTTCTCGAGTCCGAGCGTCTCTGGTAAGAAAACCTTCTTTTTTCAATATTGGTCGATAACTGTCTTTATCGGCTTTTTCAATCGCCCTCGACAGACCTAATACCAATGCTTCCAGCTGACCCACCAAACCGCCTCCCCTTATCAAAACAGAAACTGCGAAACGGTCTTCATTATTGGTGACCTTTAAGGGTTTAAGATACTGGGATTTTTCCGCGTTGGAAGAAAAATAGCTGGCAATCGGTTTATGATTGACAAATATCTCCCCCTGTTTAATCTTAATCAGTTCTTTTGCTTCTTTTGACTTAACCGTAACCGTTTTTTCTTTGCCGGAAACCAAATAAAGCCTAACGCGAGCGAGCGATTCTTTGCGTCGGCCGATAGCTTCGTAATACTGCAAATTTTTTATCTTTTTAGCCATAAAACTTTACTTTACTTTTAATTTTTCCTTATAAGGATGATTGTCATCGACAAAGATAAACAACCTTGTAAGCCTCCTGTCCCTTAATTTATTTTTTGGAAGCATACCCGAGACAGCTCTTTTGATAATCTCGGCGGGATTATCTGCCATTAATCGCTTATAAGCGACTGTTTTTTGACCGCTGGGATATCCTGAATAACTGGTATATTCCTTGGTATCGGCTTTTTTTCCGGTAACGATCACCTTCCGGGCATTAATGACTACCACATTATCTCCCATATCTAAATAGGAACAGTAGTTTGATTTATGTTTGCCCTGTAAAATTTTTACTATAGCGGAAGACAGTCTGCCCAAGACTTTACCGTTTGCGTCAATAACGTGCCATTCTCTGACGATCTCACTGATTTTGACCGGTTTGGTTATTTTTGTTAAGTTGACCATATTTATTTTTTCTTTTTTGTTTCAACAACTTTTTCTTGAGAAACTTCTCTTTTGACCTCGGCTTTTTTTTCTAAGACTACCGGATATGCCCATTCGACCTTAGCCGTTTCTACCCCATCCTCTAACCGTCTTCCTAATTTTATAATACGGGTGTATCCGCCGCTTTTGTCTTTTATAACCGGCCCTATCTGTTCAAAAAATATCTTGACCATTCTGGCGTCGCCGATCTTGGCCATCAGATAGTTCCTGTTCGCTTCATTTTTCGTCTTTGATTTGTTGGCCAGTTTATCAAGATAAGACTTAAGGGCTTTAGCCTTGGTAATGGTCGTCACGATTTTCCCCTCCCTGACAAAATTAGTCACCAGATGGCGTATAACGATACGCCCGGCATCAACACCTTTTTTGAACTTGTTTTTTTTAACTCCGTGTCTCATTTGATAAAATTGGAAACTGAAATTCTTAACTTAGACTTAAGTCCATTTTTTTCAACTCTTCCTCGATTAATTCTATCGATTTTTTACCGACACCCTTCATAGTCGTCAGCTTATCCTTGCCGACTTTGATGAGATCGGCCACCGTTTCAATATTCTCTCTCAGTAGAGCGTTAATAACTCTTGAAGGTAGATTGAGTTCGTCAATGATTATTTCCGACAATTTTTTGTCAACAACCGTTTGTTTATCGTCGACTGTCGATTCTTCCGACTTAACTTGGGGTTGATCTTTACCCGATAGAATATGATTGAAATAACCCGACAACAGCTCACAGGCTTCCCTAACCACCTCCGACGGCTTGACACTGCCATCGGTCGAAACCTCAAGAATCAAGCGGTCCAGATTGCTTTTTCGACCTACTCTCGCTTCTTCGACTTTAAAATTGACTTTTTTTACCGGAGAAAAAAAAGCGTCCACGGGAACAAAACCAAACTCTTTTTTTTCTTGTTCTTCGGCCGACACGTAACCGACACCGACCTCAACTATCGCCTCTACTTCCAACTTAGTCTTATCGTCGGTAATCTCAGCGATATACAGGTCTTTGTCAACGACTTCAACCTCACCTTCAACGTCTTTACCCGTTACCACTCCTTTTCCTTTAGCTTCCAGCTTAATTTTGAAAGGGCCTTCCCCTTGATATTTGAATCTCAGCTGACGCAGATTAAGGACCATTTCTAATACCGATTCCTTTATGCCTTTGACACCGGTAAACAGGTGAGGGGCTCCGCCAATCTTAACCTGGGTGATGGCCACTCCCTTAAGGGAAGAAAGCAATGTTCTCCGCAAAGCATGGCCGATGCTCTGACCGAAACTCAAAGGCAAAGGTTCGATAATATACTTGCCGTAAATAGGAGTTTCTTCTATTTTTTGAGTATAAAAATTTGGAATAACCATAAAAAAATATAATTTATAAAAATTGTTACCGAGAATAAAATTCAATAACCGACCTCAAATTGACCTGTTTATCTATGTCTTCGGTCGTCGGCTCGCCGATTATTTTACCAACGGCAGCTTTTTTTTCCAACCAGTTAGGAATAATGAGATCCTTATTTTCCAGTTGTTTTTCCACATAGGGAATCTTCGTGGTCTTATCATTCTCAAAAGAAATGACATCGCCCAGCTTAGTTTGATAAGACGGATAGCTGACAACCTTACCGTTTACTTTTATATGGTGATGGCTGACTAATTGACGGGAGGAAGCTCTTGTGGGAGCAAATCCCAGACGGTAAACGACATTGTCCAACCTTTTCTCCAAAAACAGGCTCAGGAAAAAAGCCGTATTACCGGTTTTCTTAATACCCATAAGGAAATATCTTTTTAACTGGTTTTCTGTTACGCCGAAGATGAACCGCAGTTTTTGTTTTTCCTTCAATTGAAAACCATGTTCGGAAATTTTTTTCCTCAACCGGTTACCGTGCTGTCCCGGCGGTACATTCAGCTTTCTCAGAAGTCTGGCGTGCGACTTGGTCCCGACTGTTTTCAATCCAAGGTCGGCACCTTGCCTCCTGGCTATTCTGTTTCTCGAACCTGTATATCTCATAGATTTGATGCTTTAATAAAATTAAACCCTCCTTAACTTCGGCGGCCTGACTCCGTTATGGGGTATCGGAGTAATATCTATAATTCGGTTGACTTCAATCATTGATTCTTTGATAGCTCTTAAAGAAGCTTCTCTCCCCGGACCTATACCTTTGACAAAAACATCGGCCGTATTAAAGTTGTGGTCGACCATGGCTTTCTTCAAAACAGACTCGGTCGTTGTCGTGGCTGCGTAGGGAGTCGATTTTCTCGTTCCCGTAAATCCGTGCATTCCGGTTGAACCGACGCAGATAGGCTTACCGCTTTCGTCCGTTATGGTAACGATCGTGTTGTTAAAAGTAGCGGTTATATATATTTTACCGCTACTGACCACTCTTTTTGATTTTTTCTTAATCATAGGAATTATTTTTTAGCCGTTTCTTTCGCGGCGACTGTTTCCTGGGTTTTGTTCTGCTCTAGTTTTGCCCAAGCCTCTTTTTTAAGAGCACCGACCGTCTTTCTCTTACCTCTTTTTGTCCTGGCGTTGGAACGAGTCCTTTGCCCCCGAACCGGCAAACTTCTAATGTGACGAATCCCCCTGTAACTGCCTATGTCTTTAAGACGCTTAATGTTTTCGGTCAACTCTTCACGCAGATCTCCCTCTATCTTCAAATCCTTCTCTATCAAGGAAGTAATTTTTTTCCATTCGTCTTCGTTCAGGTCTTTCACTCTTTTGTTTTTGTCTATCTTTACCTGATTGAGAACCTTGCCCGAATTACTCCAACCTATTCCGTAAAAGAGGGTCAGAGCGTACTCTATTCTTTTATCGTCCGGTAATATTACTCCGTGCAATCTTACCATAATTCAAGAAAAATTATCCCTGTTTTTGTTTGTGTTTGGGATTGGAACAAATAATATAAAGACTACCTTTTCTTTTCACCAACTTACACTTGGCACATATTTTCTTAACTGATGACCTTATTTGCATAAGCTTATTTTCTGTATATAATTCGACCCCGATCCAAATCGTACTGAGTCATCTCTATTTTAACCTTATCTCCGGGCAAAATCTTAATATAGTTTTTTCTCATTTTGCCCGACAGATAACAGAGAATCGTCTTTTCCGAATCAAACAACTTGACTCGAAAAAGAGTGTTGGGAAGATTTTCCACTACCTCTCCCTCAACTATGATTACTCCGTCTTTCATAAAAAGTATATTTTACCACAAAATTACGTTAATATTAAAGTCTTTTTATCAGTAACGGCAACCGTATGTTCAAAACAGGCTGACAGGCTTCTATCCTCGGTAACGATAGACCAATCGTCGCCTTCTTCATAAGCTATGTTTTCTGTTCCCATGGCATAGATTACCTCAATGGCTATGGTCAAACCCGGCCGGATAAGCGGCGTCTTCCCTATTCTTTTTGACAGATATCCGTAGACATACGGATCTTCGTGAAGGTTCCTACCAATCCCGTGACCTGTCAATGGTTTTACCACGTGGTAACCTTTATCCGACACTCCTTTCTGTATCGCCAAAGATATGTCGCCGATATGCGATCCGTTTACCGCTTTATCAATAGCTTCAAAAAGCGTCTTCTGACCGGTGCTTAAGAAATCGGCAACCCGCCGGTCTTTGCTCTGTCCGACTATAACCGTCGTCGCATAGTCCGTATGAAAACCCCGGTAGTACATGCCTATATCCAAGGTTAGTACGTCGCCGTTTTTCAAAACTCTTGACGAAGGCGGCGTATGGACTATCTGTTCATTGACCGGCAGACAAGTCGACCAATAATAATCCTTAACTTTTTTAAAAGAAGACTGACCGCCTTCCTTAACAATCATCTGTTCGGCCGTTCTGTCTATCGTCTCGGTATCTACGCCGGGTCTTATCAGGGGTAATAGCTGTTTAACCACTTTCCTTAATCTCCGTCCTCCATCAATCATAGCCTCAATCTCTTTTTCTGTCTTTAAGCTGTACATATCAAGAAAAATACACGGTTCTATATACCTCCTCCAACTTATCCTCAAACTCTTCTATAGAAAAATTATTCTTTACCATAAAATCTGCAAAAGCGATTGTCGGCCCCATATTGGTACCCATAATTTCGTTCATATCTCTCTCTTCACCGTACAGTTCGCTCCTGTGCCTTCGACTGGAGGCCCTTTTATATCTTAAGTGCTTGTCGGCGAATATCGCCACCAGATAGATTTTTACCTTCGGTAGTTTGTTTTTTAAATATGTGTACTCTTCCCAAGAGCGCATTCCGTCGATGGCTATAACCAGGTTCTTGTCCAGGGCTTGAGAAATTTTTTTTTCATTCATAATGGCAAAGGCGGCATCTCCGTATTTTTTTCTCCATTCCAATCTAAGCTTTTTATGGGTCGTTTCCGTATGAGGCAACTTGTGTCCGTCGACATAATCATTAAGGATTTTCCCGAAATGGATAACGGGCAACCCTTTTTTGGCGTAGTAATCCGAGGCGGCTGTTTTACCCGCTCCCGGAAGACCGACAATAGCGATTATCGCCTTTTGTTTTTTCTTCCAAATTCTGACGTGATTTTTGATCAGCTGCTTACCAAGGCTTTTAAGGATTTCCTGATTGACGTTCTCGATGGACTGGGTTCCGTCGATCTCAACTACCTTCCCATACTGCCGGTAATATTCAACCACCGGAATCGTCAGTTTTTTGTAAAGTTCGATCCTTTTCTTTAAAGCCGGCAGAGTTTCGTCGCCGCGGCTATTATCATTACGGTAAAGCAAACGCCAAAGAGCTTCCTTATCGGAAATCTCAAAATATATGATCTTATCGACGTTATTGCTGAACTTTTCCGCTTGTTTAACCGTTCTCGGAAAACCGTCCAAAATATAACCCCGTTTGTATTCTTCACGAGACAGGTAGCTGTTGACAATCTCGATTGTTTTTTCGTCGGGTATCAACATTCCTGAATTAAGCGTTTCTTTGATATAACGTCCCAACTGAGTCTTTTCCTTGGCAATTTGGCGGAATATATGTCCGGTTGAAAGATACGGAATATTCAACTGTTTTGACAGTAAATTCCCCTGGGTCGATTTACCTGCTCCTTGTATACCTATTAAAACTATTTTCATGGCATTAACTTAACTTCTTTTTTTCCTTGTGATCGGTATGTTTGCGACATTTGCGACAGTATTTTTTTATCTTTATCGCCCCGGTCGTGTTGATCTTGTTTTTTTCAGTGGTATAGTTTTGATTGCCGCAAACGCTGCAGGTCAAACCGATCAAAACTCTAGAACCTTTTTTTGCCATAGAATTAATTCGAGATAACTTTTAACGATTAAATTTATCGTAACTTTTCATGACCAGTTGTGACTCGATCATCTTAAAGGTTTCCAGGATAACCGAAACCACTATCAAAATACCGGTTCCGCCGATCACCAAATTAGACATCCCGGTAATCTTTGATATTAAAGCCGGCAGTATAGCGACCATTCCCAAAAAAATCGCTCCGACTGAAGTTATTTTATACAGTATCTTTTGTAAATAATCTCTAGTGGCCGTTCCCGGTCTGATACCCGGGATAAAACCACCGTATTTTTGTATTTCTTCAGCGATCTTTTGAGGATTAAAAACTATTATAGTATAAAAATAGGTAAAACCGATTACCAAAATGAAATAGAAAAAATTATAAAAAAATCCCGAGGGGGCAAAAAGTTTGACCAAAAAACGGGCAACGTTGGCTATCCCTGGATTTTTTACATAGGAAAAGTAATTACCGATAAGCTGGGGAAAAAGAACAAAAGAAACGGCAAAGATTATCGGGATCACCCCCGCCTGATTCAATTTCAAGGGCAGATAGTTGGTCGCTCCTTGATAAACACGGTTGCCCTTTATCCTTTTCGCGTAGTATACCGGTATTCGCCGAACCGCCTCATTGATAAAGACTATCGAAGCGACTACCAATAAGGCCAGCACAATGAAAATAATGATATTGAATATTAATTGACTGTTTACGACCGCCATCGTCCGTCCGATCGTGATCGGAATCCTACCGACTATACCGGCAAAGATAAGAAGAGATATGCCGTTACCCAAACCGAACTCGGAGATAAGCTCACCAAACCAAACCAGGATAAAGGTACCGGCCACCATGGTCAAGACAAACGAAAAAAACTCGATCGGATTCAAAAAACCGATTATCTTTTGATTCCTCAAAAGCGCGTAGATCCCTATTGTCTGGACTATGGTCAAAGGCACGGTCAAAAAACGGGTGTATTGGTTGATCTTATAGCGACCATACTCTCCCTCTTTGGTAAGTTGTTCAAGTTTTGGAAAGATTACGGTCAAAAGCTGTAATATGATGGAGGCGTTTATATACGGATTAAGACCCAAGGCCATAACCGAAAAATTAATCAGCGTCCCACCGGAAAAAATATCGAGTAATGATAAAAACTGGTTTTGGGAAAATAAGACCTTCAACCTATTGAGATCTATTGCCGGAACAGGCAAAAAAGCGAATACCCTGAAGGCAAAAAATATAAGTAGGGTAAAAAGCAGCTTCCTTTTTAGTTGTTCGTCCCTCAACAAAAGTTGCAGCTTCTCCTCAATGTCCTTCATAATTCAACCCGACCGCCCAGCTTTTCCACTTGCTTTTTAGCTGATTTTGAAGCGGGGATCTTAATAATTAATTTTTTTTCCAATTTGCCCCTATTTAATATTTTAACTCCGATAGTCTTTGATTTCTCATCGATCAAGCCTTTTACGATCAACAGATCGGTCGTAACCGTATCACCATCTTTAAGCTGATTAAGTATCCCAAAGTCTATTACTATAGACTTGGCTTTGATAGATTTATTGATGCCCTTGCCCCTAAGAAGCGGGTATTTTTTTACCAAGCGTCCCTGGCCGCCTTCAAAATATAAAGGAATATCTTCACGCCCTTTCTGGTGTCTGGTAGTACCCCGTCCCGACTTTGCGCCTTTCCCGCTTCCCAAACCCCGACCCAGTCTTTTGGCTTTTCCAAAGACGGTTTTTTCCAAATTTGATAATAGGTTGGCCATATTATTTGTTTAAATTCTTAAACTTCTTTAAAGCTTCTATAACCGCATAAGCATTCACTATCTGATTTCTTGAACCGAAGATCTTGCCTGAGGCATTGTTTACGCCGCCGAGGTTGAGTATGGTCCTCGTCACGCTTCCGACCTTCAAACCGGTACCTTCCGGAGCCGGTTTAAGGAGAATTCTCGACGACTTGTATTTCAGCTTGACTTCGTGAAGAAGGGTATTGTTGCGGATTGGGATTTTAACCATATGTTTTTTGGCGGTGCTTAAAGCTTTTTGAATGGCTGGAGGCACTTCCAAGGCCTTACCCAATCCTATACCTACCTGGCCTTTTTTGTCACCGACAACCACTAAAGCTGAAAAAGTAACATAGTTGCCTCCGGGAATTTTTTTGGAAATTCTTCTAATCAAAACTACTTTTTCTTCGTATTTTTTTTCTTCAGTGAAAATTTTTCCGTCTTTCATAAATATTCTTTTAAATTATTAATCCTCCCTCTCTTAATCCTTCGGCCAGAAATCTGACCCGACCATGATAGATATAATAATTTCTGTCAAAAACTGCTTTTTTAACTCCTTTGCTCTTTAATATCTCGGCCAGCTTGAGACCGACTCGTTTTGCCTCTTCGGTTTTTTTCGTTTCCGCGTCTTTTTTCGTTTTTTTAAAATCCAAACTGTTGGCCGATGCCAGGGTAACCTTTTGTTCATCGTCTATGGCCTGGGCATATATATAACGATTGGAACGAAAAACACTGATCCTTGGTTTTGTTAAAGTTCCAGATATCTTAGCTCTGATACTCTTTTTTTTTCTTATTTTTTTGTCAATGCTATTGATTTTTTTCATAATTATCAGGCTACACCTGTCCCCGCACCTTTAGCTTTTTTACCGGGTTTAATTCTTAATTTTTCACCTTCATATTTGATTCCTTTTCCTTTGTATACGTCCGGTTTCCTTATTATTTTTATCTGATAAGCCACTTCGCCTACCAGTTGTTTATCGGCACCAGCAACTATTACTTTATTGTTGCCCTCCGTCTTAAACTTTATTCCGGGAATTTTTTTATAGAGAACCGGGTGGGAATAGCCTATTTTAAAAACCAGATCTTCCCCTTGCATCTTAACGTTGAAACCCGTCCCGACAACTTCAAGCCTTTTTGTCCATGGCGTTTCGACTCCGGTGACAGCGTTAAAGATCAGTTGTCGATAAAGACCGTGCCAACTTTTGGTTTTTTTATCGTCATTTGACCGAACGATCTTAAGCTTATTCTCTTCTCGAACTATCTTCAGCTTTTCAGGTAGTGTCAACTTGATCTCTCCCTCCTTGCCTTTTATATTGATGTTTTGTCCGCTGATCTCAATCGTGACCGTGTTGGGAACGCTGACTATTTTTTCTCCTATCTTGGACATAATGTAAATTAGCTTACCAAATATTAAATAACAACTCGCCACCCGTCTTTTCTTTTTTAGCTTCTTTATTTGTTTTTATTCCTTTTGGGGTAGAAAGGATAGCATATCCAAAGCCGCCTAAAACCGGCTTAAGATTCTTGTATTGGACATAATGCCTTTGGCCGGGTTTTGAAAAAATCTTGACGTCAGTTACGGCCGGCAGATTTTTTTCATAGAGCAGGTCGACTGAAATCTTTTTTACTTTATCCCCCTCAACTTTATACTCTTTGATGAAACCGAGTTTTTTTAGCTTTGCCAAAATTTCCTCTTTAAAACGGGAGTAAGAAGAAACTATTGTTTCTTTCCTGGCCATGTAACCGTTTTTTATTCTGATAATTAAATCTATATAAGAATTTCCCATATTATTAAGTGGCTTCAACTACCTTTTTGGTAACCTTACCGTGACTTCTAAAAGTTCTTGTCGGGGCAAACTCTCCCAAACGATGACTTATCATAGCCTCAGAAACGAATATTTCTATAAACTTCCTCCCGTTATGGACGGCGATTCTGTGTCCGACAAACTCCGGAGCCACCTGACTATCCCTGGCCCATGTTTTAATCGCCGATCTGTCAGAACCTGATTTTTGTCTGATTATCTTTTTTAACAAATTTTGGTCTACGTAAGGACCTTTTTTTAATGATCTACTCATATTGTCACCAGGAAACTTTTCTAACTCCGGGTATCTCACCCTGTAAGGCTTTTTCTCTGAAACAAATCCTGCACATGCCAAACCTTCTCATATATCCCCTTGCCCGACCGCAAAAAGGACAACGATTATGATGGCGGACAGCGTATTTCTGCTTTTTCAAAAATTTAACCTGAGATGATTTTTTTGCCATATATAATTTTATGATTTAAAAGGAATGCCCAAAATCTCAAATAACTTTTTTCCTTTCTGCTTATCTTTGGCATTGGTAACTAAAGTAACTTCCAAACCGCGTATTTTGTCAATTTTGTCAAACTCAATTTCTGGAAAAATCGTCTGCTCGTAAAATCCCAAGTTAAGATTGCCGTTTTGATCAATGCTTCTTTCAGGAACGCCACGGAAATCCTTTAATCTGGGAATAACTATTTTAATTAATTTTTCCAGAAAAGCAAACATCTTCTTACCTCTCAAAGTAACCTTTACCCCGATAGCCAGACCTTTTCTTATCTTAAAGGCGGAAATCGATTTTTTGGCTTTGGTGACAATAGCTTTTTGTCCAGCTATAAGCCCCAATTGTTCCTGAATCTTATCTAGAGCGTTTTTATTGATTAAAGCTTCTCCCGCGCCTGTATTAATGACTATTTTAACTATTTTGGGGACAGCCATGGCGTTTGATATCTTAAGCTCTTCCATTAGCCTTTTCCTGATTTCCTGATTGTATATTGGTGTAAAGTCTGACATATCCGTATTTTAAATTTTGCTTTGACATTTTTTGCAAACTCTAAATTTTTTGTTTTTTTCTACTTTATAACCTATCTTAACCGCCGCTCCGCACTTAGGACAGACAAGCATAACCTTAGATATGTCCAAAGCCCGGGGTAACTCGACCACTCCTCCTTGGGGCATTTTTTCGTTTTTTTTGATATGTCTTTTGTAAAGGTTGATGCCAGGAACAATCACTTTTCCTGTTTTTTTGTATACCTTCTCGACTACTCCTTCACGACCTTTGTCTTTTCCGGATATGATTTTTACTTTATCCTTTTTTTTGATTTTCATACGATTATTTTTTTAATAAATCTCTTCTGCCAAACTGGCGATTTTATTATAGCCGGCATCTTTGGTTTCTTTGGCTATCGGCCCGAAAACCCGTGTCCCTTTGGGATCTTTAACGTCTTTACTAGCCAGTATCACGCAGGCATTGTCGTCAAATCTTATATAGCTTCCGTCCTTGCGTCTTTTTTCTTTCTTGGTCCTGACAATTACGGCCTGGAGAACCTCGCCTTCCTTAACCTGGGCATAGGGAATAGCCTCTTTAACGGTAATATTTATCGCCTCACCCAAATAAGCATAACGACGATTACCTTTTTTTGCCATTCCAATCATTATTGCTTTTTTGGCGCCGGTATTATCGGCGACTGTCAATACCGTTCTTAGTTGTATCATTTTTATTTAGCTGAGATTTTTTCCATTACCTCAAAATTTTTATCTTTCGATATGGGACGAGTCTCTCTAATCTGTACCATATCGCCTAATTTCAAATCCTTCTTTTCGCTGTGGGCTTTTATTCTTTTGTGTTTCGTAATTATTTTTTTATACAAAGGATGCCTCAGTTTTCGTTCAATCAAAACCGTTACCGTTTTTGGCGATTTATTGGAAACAACTCTGCCTAAAAATATTTTTGCCATATTTATTTATCTAACTGATGTTTTCCGGTCAAAAGGGTCATTACTACCGCCAGTCTTTTCTTTTTCTGTCTTAGACCATTGGTGTTTTTTTCCATTTTGACTTTTTTTTCCAACCCCAATCTAGATATATCGAGCAACAATGTTTTTCTTTCGCTTTCCAATTCTTTGACGGTTTTTTCTTTCAGTTCTTTTGTCAGTTTTTTCATATCATCAGATTTCCTTACTGATAACTTTTGTTTTTACGGAAAGTTTTGAACTCAAATTCTTAAGAACCGTCATCGATTCCTCCTTGGTTAAACCGTCAACTTCAAACAAAACCCTACCCGGGACCACGGAGGCAACAAAATAAGCAACATCGCCTTTGCCGGCACCCATGGTCACTTCAGGTGGTTTTTTGGTGAATGGTTTGTCGGGAAAAATTCTGATCCAGAACTTACCATTTTTTCTGGTCGCCCGTGCCAAAATCACCCGACAGGATTCGATCTCCCTGTCCTTTATCCAACCAACCGTCATCGACTTAAGACCAAAACCGCCAAAGTTAAGGCGATCACCTTTTACGGCTAATTTTCGCCAAATTCCCCGAAACTGTTTCCGGTATTTTTGTCTTTTTGGAGCCAACATATTTAACGGCAAATCCAAACTTTTACTCCGACATATCCCGATTTGGTTAGAGCGGGATATTTTGCATAATCGACGTCTTCTCTGATGGTTGAAACCGGAACCGTTCCCTCGAAATATTTTTCCCTTCTGGAAATCTCTGCACCGTTAATACGACCACCAAGCTGTATCTTAATGCCCTTAGCTCCGGCCTCAATGGAACGACTCATAGCGTTGTGGACAACCGAACGATGGGGAAAACCCCTGACCAACTTCTCCGCTATATTCTGGGCAACATAATAGGCACTAAGATATGGCCTTTTAACAGGTTCTATCTTCAGATCGACCTTAGACTCTTTATTTTTTTCACCCTTATTCAGGTATTGGACAACGGTTTTCTTCAGTTCTTCCAAGCCTTTTCCGCCGCGGCCGATAATCATTCCGGGTTTAACCGAGTAAATTATCAAGCTGATCTTATTTATAGCTCTTTCAATATCTATCTGAGTTACCCCAGTAAAGCTGAGTTTCTTCATCAAGGTTTTTCTGATTGACGAGTCAGAAATAAGATTCAGACGATAAATCTTTTTGTTTGAAAAAAACCAGCGAGAACTCCAGTTGTTGACTATTCCAAGTCTCAATCCCTTAGGATTTACTTTTTGCCCCATATGTTTTTTTCCTGACTAAAGGTAACTTATGAACTTTTTTGCTTGTGTCTGTCGGCGCTTCTAAAACAATTTTTATATGAGAGAATCTCCGCATAATCGTTTTAGGAGTACCCCGACTTCCCGGTTTGAATCTCTTAAGTTTTTGACCTTCTTCAACCGTCAGAAGTTTAAATTTTAACAGACTCTCGTCGGCTTTTAAAGTGTTTTTAGCGTTGTTAATAGCCGATTTGATACTCTGGTAAAAAACTCTTGCTCCTTTTTTCGGAGTATATTTGAGCCTGTCTAAAGCTTCGAAAGGACTGGTTTTTTTTATAGAAGGCAACAAAAATCTTAATTTTTTTGGTGAAATTTTCAGGTTTTTTATATAGGTTTTTGATTCCATATTTAAAAAATTATTTCCTTTTTTGCAGGATAAACTTATTACTCCATTTTCTCTTGCTTCGGGTTTTTTTACCTCGGGCCGGCTTCCCCCATGGCGTCTTTGGTAGCATGCCTTCACCGGTTCTTCCCTCTCCACCTCCGTGTGGATGACTACGCGGATCCTGAGCCGTACCTCTAACCGTAGGACGAATTCCCATTAATATTTTTCTTCCGGCTTTGCCGATCGGTTCATCTTTAAATTCCAGATTACCTACCTGACCAACCGTGGCACAACAATCAGCAAAAAAACGGCGGACCTCTCCTGACAAAAGTTTCAAATGAACGTATTTGTCTTCTTTAGCAATGACCATTGCGTAAGTTCCGGCACTCCTTACCATCTGTCCACCTCTTCCCTTATACATCTCAACGTTATGTACCTGGATTCCGAGGGGAATATTTTTTAAAGGTAGAGCATTGCCGATTTTTATCTCTGCATTATCGCCCGATACTATAACATCCCCGATTTTCAAGTCCTTGGGATGAAGAATATACCTTCTTTCCCCGTCTTTGTATTCAATCAGGGCAATATGGCAGTTCCTGTTCGGATCACGTTCGATATCAATGACCTTTCCTTCGATGTCTTTTTTATCTCTTAAAAAATCTATCTGACGGTAATAACGTTTTTGCCTACCGCCCTGATGCCTGACGCTTATCTGTCCGGAGTTATCCCGACCGGAGTGCTTTTTCAGCATCGATACCAATTTTTTTTCGGGATTTTTAGTGCTTTTAATTTTTATCATATGTTTTTAAGTTTGAGGGAACATGTCGATCTTTCCCTCTTTCAACTTGACAAACACCATTTTGCGGTCGGACATCTGTTTAACTGTCATACGTCGACCCGTCCTTCTGGTTTTGCCTTTTCTTACGTTTACTCTGATATTTTTTATCTTTATCTTCAAAAGATTTTCCAGGCTTGTTTTAATCTGATGTTTGTTTGCTTTGGTCGAAACCTCAAAAAGATAAACATTGTCTTTGGTCAAATTTGTAGCCTTTTCGGTTAAAACCGGTCTGACTATGGCTTCATTAATTTTCATTCTTTTTTGAAAAACGGCTAATTAACTCGCTTAAGGCATCTTCCGTTACCAGTATATTGCGACTTTTTAAAACAAAATATGCATTAAGCGAATGGGCGGGAGTAACGATCATTTTGGCCAAATTTCTTGCCGATAAGGACAGACTGTTGTTTTTATCCTTGGCCGAAATGATCAATAAATTCCGATTGTTTTCCAGGTTTTTCGTTTTTAAAAACCGGTATAAAGTGCTGGTTTTAGGCTTGTCCATCTTCAAAAAATCGCTGCCTAAACCAAAAATCGCTTTCTCTTTTAATTTTTCCGATAAAGAGCTGCTCAGGGCCAATCTTGCTTGTTTTTTGTTAATCTTAAGTGAAAAATCCCTGGGCTTTGGGCCAAAAGCAATGCCGCCACCGACAAAAATAGGGGCTTTGATATCGCCGTGTCGGGCGCGTCCCGTCCCTTTTTGTCGATAGATCTTCCTGGTTGATCCGGTTACTTCACCTCTTGTTTTGGTCGAAACAGTTCCCTGACGCTGATTAGCTAAAAATACCTTGACGTACTGGGCAATTAACGATTTGTTTACTTTTTGGCCGAATATTTTTTCAGGTAAGGCGATCTTTTTTTCTTCGTTTCCTTTGATATCGTAAAAAGCCATACTAAATCCGACCTCTGTTTTTTTAAGACCGGTTTTGATGGTTTTTGCTTTGGCGGTTTTTTTTACTTCCATAATATTAATAACTCCTTATTTCCAAGAGACCGTTTTTACCTCCGGGAACAACTCCTTTAACGATTAAACCGTCTTCTTTCACCTCTATCACCTGAAGATTTTTAACAGTGACTCTTTCTCCTCCCATTCGTCCGGCCATACGTTTTCCTTTATAGATCCGTCCGGGAGTCGTGGTCTGACCGATGGAGCCAGGGGCTCTTTCCCGATCGGACTGACCGTGAGTTCTGTACCCTCCGGCAAAATGATGTCTTTTAACAACTCCCTGAAAACCTTTACCCTTAGATATGCCTGACACATCGACTAAGTCGCCTTTCTTAAACAAAGAGCCGGGGTTTATGAATTGTCCCGGACTCAGTTTTTCGCTACCGAAGGTCAAGATCTTTTTACCGTTTTCGTCAACGACTGAAAATTTACCCCTAAACCTATCGAGACGAAACTCTTTTAAAAAACGAAGCGGGTTTTTTATCCCCGCTTTCGTCAACTCTCCTTGGATTGATTTTTTGTTTTTTTTTGTTTGGCCGAAACCAAGTTTAACGGCGCAATATTTGTCGGTATTAATAATCTTCACTACGTGACATGAAGAAGTCCTTATAAAAGTAGTGGGTATCCTCTCACCCAAATCATTGAATTTTTGCGATTGAACTGATTTTTCTCCAAGAATTATGCCTGCCATATTAAAACAAAAAAATAGCCCCAGATTGGGGCTTTTATCCGAAAAAACCAATCCGGAAAAATTAAACTATAATTTTCCCAAACAGGAAAATTAACATTGCTGTAAATTATATAATATTTGCCGTCTTAGGTCAAGGATAAATTGTTACCACCTACATCTTTACCTCGACCTCAACTCCAGCAGGAAGTTCAAGATGCATTAAGGAATCTATAGTTTGATTCGTGGGATTGACGACATCAATTAATCTTTTATGGATTTTTAAGCCAAAGTGTTCACGGGCATCCTTATCAATAAACGAGGACTTGTTGACTACATAAGTTTCTTGTTTTGTCGGTAAGGGAATCGGACCAATTACGGAAGCACCGGTTCTTATAGCCGAATCTATTATTTTCTGACAGGTGTCATCTATCAGATGATGGTCATAAGACTTGAGTTTTATTCTTATCCTTCCCTTTGGCATAATTTAAAAGAGCTTATTTTGCTTTTAACAGGTTTATTTTAATATTTTGGAAACGACTCCGGCTCCGACGGTGTGGCCACCTTCGCGAATGGCAAATTTCAATCCTTCTTCCAAAGCTACCGGATAAATTAACTTACCAGTAACTTTTATGTTGTCTCCGGGCATAACCATCTCGACCCCGGCGGGTAAAGTAACCTCACCTGTAACATCGGTGGTTTTGATATAGAATTGGGGACGGTAACCTTTGAAGAAAGGAGTGTGTCGACCGCCTTCTTCTTTTGTCAAAACGTATATTTGGGCTTCAAATTCTGTGTGGGGAGTAATCGTCCCGGGTTTAGCCACTACCTGACCTCTTTGAACATCGTCTTTTTCAATGCCTCTAAGGAGAAGACCGACATTGTCTCCCGCCCTTGTCTCGTCAAGAGTCTTTCTGAACATTTCCAGACCGGTAACAACGGTTTTTTTGGTTGCTTTTAAACCAACAATCTCGACCTCTTCATTGACCTTCAAAGTACCTCTTTCGACCCTTCCGGTAACAACCGTACCGCGACCTTGGATGGTAAAGACATCCTCGATTGCCATAAGGAACGGCTGGTCGACCGGTCTTTTCGGTTCAGGAACATACTCATCAACCGTCTTCATCAACTCTTCGATGGTCTTAATAGCTTCCGGATCATCCTGGAGAGCTTTTAAAGCCGAACCTCTTATGACTGGGATCGTATCTCCTGGAAACTCATATTTTTTTAACAGGTCTCTAACTTCCATTTCAACCAAATCAAGTATCTCTTTATCCTGAACCATATCGACCTTGTTTAAAAAGACGACTATGGCCGGGACATTGACTTGATGAGCCAATAAAATATGTTCTCTTGTCTGAGGCATTGGGCCGTCTGGAGCTGATACGACCAGAATAGCTCCATCCATCTGGGCAGCTCCGGTAATCATATTCTTGATATAATCGGCATGGCCAGGAGCATCAATGTGGGCGTAATGTCTTTTGTCGGTTTCGTACTCTGAGTGATGAAGATTGATGGTAACGCCTCTCGCTTTTTCTTCCGGAGCCTTGTCAATCTCTTCGTATTTCAGAAACTGGGCCATTCCTTTTTTGGAGAGGACGTAATGAATTGCGGACGTCAAAGTTGTTTTACCATGATCAACATGACCGATGGTTCCAATATTTAAATGAGGTTTGTTTCTTTGAAAGACTCCTTGTGCCATATGATTTTTATAGAATTAAAATTAATAAAAAAAATATTATAACCTAAAGATAAACAAATGCAACTGCTCTTTTAAAAAAGGAGTTGATTTCTTTAGGATATTACTTTACTATAATTCTTAGTATGAAAAAAGTCAAGACCTTTTTTCATGTTTTTGTCAATAGTTTGCTCCCGCAGGCTAACTATTATAAAAAAATATTGAAGACGCATTTTGATTTTTCCCTTCGTTATTTTATTGGTCTGATAATAATATTAAATGTATTATTTGTAATTAATATATACTCCAGATACAGTTACCCAACAATCGGCCGTTTGACAGACAGCGCCATAAAAGGTTTGAAGAATATCCCCGAAGATCTTCAAATCTATCTGAACAAAGGTCTTTTTTTTACCTCCTATTCTCGCCCGTATTTTTTTTGGATAGACGATCAAAAATCCATAAAGCTGCTTTTTGTTATAGATGAAACCGCTTATCCTCAAAAAATTAACACCTACGGAGCAAGCGCCATGATAACTTCCAAAGAAGTCGTCATAGGAATTAATAAGAAAGAGCCTATCACTCTGCCGCTTAACGATTATTGGCCGGTCAAGATGATTATCGACCATCAAGAGATCACCAAGATAACCGATTCGCTTGTCCAGTTTAGGCAGTGGTTGCCCGTAATCTATACGGCCCTGTTTTTGGTCTTATTGATTGCCATTCCGTTAATTTCGCTTCTGACCATTGGTTGTTATCTGATTGCCGCCTGCCTCGTCATATATTTTGTTTTCAGTATGTTTATCCGCAAAAAAATCCATTTCAAAAAAGTCGTCCAGATATCTTTTCATTCGTTTACTTTGCCTTTGATTCTGGACTACGCGACCATAATTTTCCAACCTTTTAACTGGTTGGGTAACTTTACGCAGTTTACCGTTAAACCTTCTTTCCTCTTGCCTTTTCTGTTTTTTTTGATGATCATTGTCTTCGTCTTTGCCGGAGCCTACGAAGCGTATCTTGACCAGGACTAATCTGATAGAATTACCTCATGTATCAAGAAACGCCCCTGTCTTTGAACAAAAATCAGTTAAAAGCCATTAGATATAATAAGGGACCGTTGCTTATCATAGCCGGCGCCGGTACCGGAAAAACTTCTGTCCTGGTTGAAAAAATAAAATACATAATAAAAAAAAACCTGGCCAAACCTGAAAATATTCTAGCCCTGACCTTTACGGATAAGGCCTCATCGGAAATGGAAGAAAGGGTGGATAAAGCTATCCCCTACGGTTATTTCCAAATGTGGATCTCCACTTTCCATGCCTTTGCAGAAAAGATCTTGAAGGAAGAAGCCGGCCACATAGGTCTTAACCACGGATTCCGATTGATGACGGAGGCCGAATCGATCATCTTCATAAAAAAAAATCTTTTTGTTTTTGATTTTAACTACTTCCGACCGTTAGGAAATCCCAACAAATTCATATATGACCTCATTAAACATTTTTCAAGGTTAAAAGACGAAGACATAAGTCCGGAAAATTACCTTGATTGGTTAAACAAAATCAAAAAAAACCGTTCGATATTAAATGAGGAAAAAGACAAATACGGCGAACTTGCCCATGCTTATTTGAAATACCAATCCCTTAAGATCAAGGAGGGACTGATGGATTTTTCCGATCTCGTTTATTACACCAACATGCTTTTTCGTAAAAGAAAAAGCGCATTGAACCATTATAGGCAACGTTTTTCCTATGTCCTGATCGACGAGTTCCAGGATACCAATATCGCCCAATACCAATTGATAAAATTACTGTGCCCTGCAACAAAAAAACCGCGATTGACGGTCGTAGGAGACGATTCTCAGGCGATATATAAATTCAGAGGCGCTTCGATATCCAATATCCTTGGATTTATGAAGGATTATCCCCGGGCTAAGCAGATTACCTTGAACGATAATTACCGTTCAAACCAGACCATACTTGATACCGCCCATACTCTAATCAAAAAAAACAACCCTGACACCCTCGAATATCGTCTGGGGATATCCAAGAAGCTGATATCTCACAATAAAAACGACCCGGAGGCGGTTAGTTTTTTTCTAGCAGATAAGGTTGAAGAAGAAGCCGACTGGGTGGGAGAACAGATTAGATCATTAAACAGCCGTTATCGACTTTCCGAACTGGCGATACTCGTCAGAGCCAATAGTCATGCCCAAGCATTTATCCGTTCCCTGACGAGGAAAGGAATCCCTTACCAGTTTTTGGGACCAGGTATGCTTTTTAAACAACCTGAGGTTAAAGACTTAATCGCTTATTTGAAGGTGCTCGGCAATCTTGAAGACTCGCCTTCATTTTTCAGAGTGCTGTCTATGGATATTTTTCAGATAGATCATCAGGATCTCAGTTTGTTATTGTCTTTTTCCAAAAAAATCAATCTGCCCTTATTCCAAGCTCTTGAGATATATCTTGGCTTTTTTTATCCGGAACTGTTTCGGAAGGAGTTCGAGATATACAAAAAATACCTGCCCCTCCTTAGGGAAGATAGCCGCAACCGATTCCTATCAATCGTCAGATTGATAAAAAAACACCTTTCCCTGGTTAAACAGGAAAGTGCCGGACAGATCCTTTATTATTTTTTGGATAAAACCGGCTATCTGTCAAAACTGGTAACTTTTAAAACCGTCAAAGAAGAAAAAGTCGCCACTAATGTGTCCAAATTCTTCGGTTGGCTGAGAACGTATGAGTCCGACCATGAAGACACCTCTGTGTTTGCGACCATAGATCATATAGAGATGAATCTTGAACTTGGGGAATCCCCTCTTATCGCCAAAACCGATCTACCAGAATATGAAGCCGTAAACATCCTAACGGTCCATTCAGCTAAAGGCCTGGAATTTCCGGTCGTATTTTTGGTCAATCTGTCGCGAGGCAGATTTCCCCCTTATGACAAAAAGGAAGTTATCCCCATACCTCAAAACCTTATCAAAGAAACTTTACCCGAGGGAGATTACCACCTTCAGGAGGAAAGACGACTTTTTTATGTCGGACTGACACGGGCTCAAGACAAGCTGTTCCTAAGCAGTTCAAGATTATACGGTGAGGGGAAAAAACAGTCGAAAATTTCACCTTTCATTTTGGATATCTTCGGCCAGGAGTTAATCAACAGGCAATCAAAAACAAAGCTGGAACAAAAAAACCAGTTGTCAATATTTGAGTATAAACAGCCGAACGCACCGGTAAAGCCGGCGACTAACCTGCCCGATAGTTTTTCATACTCCCAACTACAGACTTACAATACCTGCCCTCTGCAGTATAAGTATTATTATATTCTTAAGATCCCGACAACGCCAACCGCCCAGGAATCGCTCGGTATCTCAATCCACAACACCCTCGAGCAGTTCTATAAGGAGTTTTTGATAAACAAAAAGATCGACAGAAAAAGGCTTATTAAGATCTATGAAGCCGAATGGCAGCCCATAGGTTATTCTTCTGCTTCTCATGAAAACAAGGTAAAAAAAGAAGGGGAAAAAATGTTAGACGGTTTTTTCAAAAACCACCATCGCCAAAACTTGAGGATTATCAATCTGGAAAAATTTTTCAAAATAAAGATTGCCCCGGACATTAAGGTTGTCGGGAAGATCGACAGAGTTGACAGACTGAATAACTCGGAAATAGAGGTAATAGACTATAAAACCGGGCGCCAGCCTACAGAAAAAGAGATATTCAAAAATCTTCAGTTGGGCATCTACGCCCTGGCATGTAGTTCAAAAGGTCTTTATGACAAAAAAATTTCCCAGATAACCCTCAGTCTGTTTTTCCTCACTAACCTTAAAAAGATATCAATCAAAAAAACCGATAACGATATTGAAGAGGTAAAAAAAGAAATAATCGATACCGTCGCCAGGATAAAAAAAGACGGTTTTTCTCCAAAACCGGGTTTATGGTGTTCTTTCTGCCCTTTCAAGATAATTTGCGAAGCTTGGCAGTAAGTAATCTAGTATAATAATTCCCAATATGTTTTTGAACCATTTGGCTGATAAATTTGTTCCCCTCCTCACCTGGATCCTGATCACCTTTCCCCTATGGATGTCGCCATTCCATCCGGCGCTGGTTGCTTATTTTATTATCGCTTTTGATATCTATTTTTTGTATAAGGCTTTGAGGACCGCCTATTTTGCCAGCTTATCCTATCAGGAAATACAGTTGGCAAAAAAAAACAATTATGCAGATAAGCTCGCTTCTTTTCCCGAAACAAAAAAGATCAGGCATTTTGTCATTATCCCAAACTACAAAGAACCTCTTTACAAACTCGAATTAACCATAGGCAACCTCGTCAAAAATGATTATCCCGGCAAAAAAATTTACCTGGTCCTGGCTTTCGAAAAAAGGGAAAACGAAGCTGTCCAAAAGGCAAAATCCCTTATTAAAAAATTCAAAAACGATTTCAACGATATTATCGTTTCCTATCACGTTCTTGGGGTAAACGAAACCGCCGGAAAAGCCAGCAACCAAACTCATGCCGCCCGACAGGTTGACAGATATGTCGAAAAAAACCATTGGGACAGAAAAGATATATTGATTACCATATGCGATGCCGATAGCCTCCTATCTAAAGATTATTTTTCTTACCTTACTTATGTTTACTGCCAGGACAAAGACCGGATTTACCATTTTTACTGGGGACCGGTTCTTTTATACAACAATTTTTGGAAGCTGCCTTTTTTTCTGCGGATGCAGGCAACTTTATCATCGATACTACGTCTGGCATTTCTCTCCCAAAAAAATAATCTCATTCAGATATCAACCTATTCGACCAATCTATGGCTCTTGAAAGAGATCGACTTTTGGGATGTCGATATCATACCCGAAGACTGGCATATCTATCTCCAGGCTTTTTTTACCTTTGGGGAAAAGGTAAGGACTATTCCCTTGTATACCATCATCAACGGTGACGCTGTTTATTCGGGAAAGATAATCAAGACCTCTCTTAACCGGTACGAACAAGAAAAACGTTGGGCATGGGGAGTTTCCGATGTCGGCTACGCCATAAAAAAATTTTTTGACACACCTAAGATTGGCGTAAGGATTAAGATTTCCAAAATACTTTTCCTTATTGAAAACCATCTGCTTTGGCCGACTTCTTTTTTTATTCTGACCGTTAGCGCTTCCATCCCACCCTTGATTAATCCTGTGTTTAAAAGGACCGTACTCGGTTTTCTTCTTCCTAAGCTGGCCGGCCTTATCCTTACCTTGTCTTCATTGATGTTGGGCCTTTACGTCTATCTGGACATCAAATTAAGGCAAAAAGTTAATCAAAAAACCCAACTGATCTCTCTACCTTTTTTGATAGTCCAATGGTACTTGTTGCCGGTCGTTTCTTTCCTCTTTTCGTCTTTACCCGCCCTTGAGGCCCATACTCGACTGTTGCTCGGAAAGGATATAAAATATAAGGTAACCGAAAAGGTTTAAAAGATGCGGATTATGGTCAATTATCTGTTTACAAAAACACCATTATTGTTTTTGACTCAAAGTCTATGGCGAGATGAAGCCTTTTCTTATCTGTTGGCCAAAAACGGGCTGACTCAGATAATCCGTCTTACCGCCAATGACTTCAACCCGCCCCTTTATTATTTTATCCTCCATTTTTGGATTAAATTGTTGGGGCGTTCGGAAATAGCGCTAAGATCGCTTTCTTTTTTGTTTTATTGGGCCACCGTATACGTTGTTTATCTTTTTTTGACAAAAATCATTAAGCTGAAAAGCAAAAAAAGTCTCCCATACATACTTCTGGTCACCATTAATCCTGTTTTGCTGTATTATGCCTTTGAGGCACGGATGTATACCCAACTCGCCTTTTTCGTTACCCTCTCGTACTACAGCTACTGGTTAAAAAAAAACAGACTGTATTTTATCTCAACCTTAGCCTCTCTTTTTACCCATTATTTTGCCATAGCCGTAGTTTTTTCCCAGTTGTTTACGAGTCTGTGGGGAAAAAAACATAGTAAAAAAGGGCCTATCCTCTGTTTGGTTTTGTTTGTTCCGTGGATGATATATGTCTTTAGTCTCCATATACTGGTTAAAGAACCGTTTTGGATCATCAACTCCAAACCAACGTTCTACAACATTTTGATAATCATCCTTAACTTTCCGGCCACCATCTATCTTGGCCATATACGGGACAGCCTTTTCTTAAACTATCTAAAAGCCAATACGTTTTTTTCCTTACTGTTGTATCTTTCTCTGATTTTCACCTATCTTAAAACTGCTTTGAAAAGGGACCGGGAGATGTTTTTTTACCTGTTTTTTTGGGCCATTGTTATTCCTGCCGTTGTCGGTATTTTTTCCATATGGAAACCTCTATATCTGTCTCGATATCTGATTTTTTCTTCAGTGGGGTTTTTAATCCTTCTGATCTTCGGTCTTGAAAAAATCAAACCGTTAAGCCGTTATCTTGCGATCGCGGTCATCTTCATCTTTACGGTCCGATATGATTTTGCCCAAACCAAATACCTGCAAAAAACCAATATGGCCAAAAGCATCAAAGAGATAAAGGCCATTTCCGGAAAAAAAGACCTGATTTACGTAACCGATGTCCTTGATTTTTTCGTCGCCCAATACTATTTTGACGAAAATCGGGTTCTAATCTATGAAAACCAGTATGAGCAAATCCCCAACTTTGTCGGTAAAGTATTGATACCGAAAGAAAAAATCACTTCCCTGTTGCCGACCTATCCTGTTAGGGCTTTTATGATTAAGGATAACGGAAGCTATACGATTCAAGCTGTTTATTGATTGAATTTAGCCAAGTCTTTTGATAGTCTTATAACCATGAACTTTGTTAAAAAAACCGATTCTGACATACTCGGGCTTATCAAAAAGGAAGAAAAAAGACAAAAAGAAGGAATCGAACTAATTCCCTCAGAAAACTACGCTTCAAAGCAAGTCAGGTCAGTATTGTCCTCCTGTTTCGTAAATAAATACTCGGAAGGATATCCAAATAAAAGATATTACGGCGGAAACGAAAACGTTGATCGTGTAGAAATAATGGCCCAAGAACGCGTCAAAAAAATATTTAAAGTTCCTTTTGCCAATGTCCAACCCTATTCGGGATCGCCGGCCAACTTAGCCATATATATAGCCACCTGCAAACCTGGTGATACCATCATGGGTCAGTCGCTTACGGCCGGTGGACATCTTACCCACGGACATAATGTCTCGGCTACCGGTATTTTTTTCAAAACCATCCAGTACGGTGTAAAAAAATCAATCGGCCCAAAAGAAGATCTGTTTGATTTTGACGAAATCAGGAACCTGGCCGTTAAACATCGACCGAAACTAATATGGGTCGGTGGTACGGCTCACCCCTTAATATTCAATTACAAAAAGTTTGCCGAAATAGCCGACGAAATAGGGGCATATCTTGCATCCGATATCGCCCACGTTGCCGGTCTGATAGCCGGAGGAGCCCATCCTTCGCCCGCTCCCTACGTGCATATAATAACTACTACTACCCACAAAACATTACGCGGACCACGAGGAGGAATTATTATGGTCACCCACAAAGGGCTAAAAAAAGATTTGGACCTTCCTAAAAAGATAAACAGCGCTGTTTTTCCCGGACTTCAAGGAGGACCGCATGATAATCAGACGGCCGCCATTGCTACAGCTTTGTTTGAAGCTCAACAGCCCGCCTTCAGAAAATATGCGATTCAGATAGTAAAGAATTCGAAAGCCTTGGCCAAAACTCTAATCGAAGGAAAACTTCCTTTAATCGCTGGCAGAAGCGAAAATCACCTGATATTGGTCGATCTGACAACCACCCTTGGAGCCGGAGGCGGAATATTTGCCCAAAAAGCCCTGGATATGGTAGGGTTGACTTTGAACAAAAATACCGTCCCCAATGAACTTTCATCGCCTTTTTATCCATCAGGCATAAGGTTGGGAACCCCGGCATCGACCACCCGGGGTATGAAAGAGAAAGAGATGAAATCTATAGGCAAAATGATAGTCGATATCGTCAAGATGCTCAAACCGTACAAGTTACCCGAGGACAAAAATAAAAGGAAAGATTACATAAAAAACTTTGAAAAAGAATTCGAAAAAAACCATAAAGTGAAAGAGATCAGACAACAGGTCAAAAAAATAGCTTTGCGTTTTCCAATCCCTTAAATTATGGAATTCATTCTTATTGGAGCCAATCTGATAATAATGGCTGTTTTTTTACTCAGTTTCAATCGTCTTCCGCCACAAATACCTTTGTTCTATTCGCGACTTTGGGGAGAAGATCAACTGGCCGATACCTGGATGTTGGTTTTTGTACCTATATTTATAAACGGCCTGTTTTTTTTGAACAATTTTGTATCCAATCGTTTGTTTTCTACCGACACTCTTATAAAAAAAATGGTCAGATATCTTAACCTATTCATAATCATCGGCCTAACGCTCGTTTTCATAAAAATTATCTTATTGGTTACTTAAGCTGTCAAAAAATGGTTTATTTTTTAAGTTTCACCGCTGCTGCCCTCTTTTCTTTTATCTTGACTGTCCCGACAATAATCTTGGCCAAAAAGTACAAGTTGGTCACCGATAAAACCAAAAGATATCATCCGGCCCATACGCATCAAGGCATTATTCCTCGCGGCGGTGGTTTACCGATCTATCTTGCCCTGCTGGCCAGTTGTTTCATATTTATCGATATCAATAAAATTATGATTGGAATCCTTTTAGCAGGATTTTTATTGGTGGTATTAGGCTTGCTTGATGATTATTTTGATATTTCGCCTTATGCCAGATTTGTGGCTAATATTCTCATATCGGCCACAGCCATCGGTTTTGGTTTGGGTATACCATATATTTCCAATCCTTTTGGGGGAATAATCAGGTTGGACACCTGGAAGATCGCCGTTAATTTCTTAGGCAGCCATCATGTTTGGGTTCTGGCCGACTTGCTGGCCATTATCTGGCTTTCATGGACTATGAACATGGTCAACTGGAGTAAGGGGGTAGACGGCCAGCTACCCGGATTTGTCGGGATAACGGCCTTTTTCCTCGGGCTTCTTTCCCAAAGATTTACCGCCCACGACATCAGCGTTGAATCGGTGGTTATTTTCGCATTTATTGTATCCGGCAGCTATATCGGATTTCTCCCCTTTAATTTTTACCCGCAGAAAATTATGCCCGGTTATGGAGGCGGCGCATTGGCCGGTTTCCTGCTCGGAGTACTGTCTATATTGTCTTTTGGCAAAGTCGGAACCGCTATATTGATAATGGCCGTCCCGACCATAGATGCTTTCTATACCATAGTCCGTCGATTGAAAAACCGTCGCTCCCCTTTCCGGGCCGACTGGGGACACCTCCACCACCGTCTTCTGGAAATAGGCTGGGGGAAAAGAAGAATCGCCGTTTTTTATTGGACTGTTTCCTTAATCCTCGGCTTGGTCAGTCTATGGGTTAAGGGAATCTATAAATTGATAATTTTTCTCACCATCGCCGTGGTTATCCTGATTTTTATCATGATGGTTAACAAAATTAAAAGACAAAGAAAAACCGCTTTTAGTAAAATAGGGCAATGAGGTACTTTATAAAAACCTTCGGATGTCAACAAAATACTGCTGATTCGGAAAAAATCGCCGCCTTTCTTGCTTCAAAAGGAATGACTCCGTCAGAAGACTATAAACACGCCGACTATGTGGTAATTAATACCTGTATGATACGGCAGTCGGCCGAAAACAGAGCTTATGGATTGATTATTAACCTGAAAAAGATAAAAACGTCAAGGAAAAAACGTTTAAAGATAATCGTCACCGGTTGCCTTGCCGGTCTGGCCCACAAAGACAGATCCGGCAAAATACTCGCTTCTTTGATGGAAAGGTTTCCTGAAGTCGACGAATTTGTTCCCATCGAAGAAGTCGGCATCGGTGAGACGCCCGTCAGACAAGACCAGTCAAACGCCTTGGTTCCTATCTCCAGCGGATGCAACAACTACTGCAGCTACTGCGTCGTGCCCTACACCAGGGGAAAAGAAATCAGCCGTCCCTATAACGATATAATCGGAGAATGCCGGAAGTTAAGGCAAAAAGGGTATAAGAGGATAACCTTGCTTGGCCAGAATGTTAATTCGTACGGAGCCGATATCCGTAAATCAAAGACAAAAAAACCTATCTATGTCAAACATCTCGGAAAACTGAGGATTCCGACGCTTTTTCCCCATCTTTTGCATGAGATATCTCAGATGGGTTTTGACATGGTCGATTTTCTCTCGTCAAACCCTTGGGATTTTTCAAAAGAATTGATCGAGGTTATCGCCAACAATAAAAATATTTCCAGGACCATTCATTTACCGGTTCAGTCAGGAGACAACACCGTTTTAAAAAAGATGAACCGTTGGTATACAAAAGGCCAATACCTCAAACTGGTTAAACAGTTAAAACTAAGAATCGAAAATTTAAAATTAACAACGGATATTATCGTCGGGTTTCCGGGTGAAACCGAAAAACAATTTCAAAATACGGTCGAACTTTGCCGGGAAGTTGATTTTGAAAAAGCATACATTTCCTTATACTCACCCAGACCGTTAACCGCATCGACTCGACTGATGAAAGATGATATCCCATATTCCGTAAAAAAAAGACGTTGGCAGATACTGGAAAATTTGATCAACAAAGCTCATCTGTGAAATAGGGTTATATTTTTTGATAAAATAGATCTAATATGAACATGCTTGTTACCGGTGGCGCTGGATTTATAGGCAGCAATTTCATTCTTTATTGGTTAAAAAAATATCCGCAGGACAAAATAATTAATCTTGACAAACTCACCTATGCCGGTAATCTCGAAAACCTGAAATCCGTTGAAAAAAACCCTGGCTATTTTTTTATCCACGATGACATCTGCAATTCTCATGCCGTCGACTTGATAATCAAAAATTATCAGATCGAAACTATAGTTCATTTTGCCGCCGAAACTCATGTAGACCGTTCCATTATGGATCCGTCCCCTTTTATAAAAACTAATGTCGAAGGCACTTATGTTTTGTTGGAAGCGGCCCTAAAAAACAAAGTTAAAAGATTTCACCATATATCAACCGATGAAGTCTTTGGTGCCTTGCCGTTAGGTTCAAAAACAAAGTTCGATGAAACCACCGCCTATGATCCTCGTAGCCCCTACTCTGCTTCCAAAGCCGGTTCCGATCATCTGGTCAGGGCCTACCATACCACTTTTAATCTACCGATAACCATATCTAACTGTTCAAATAATTTCGGGCCATATCAGTTCCCGGAAAAACTCTTTTCCCTGGCTATCACCAATCTTATGGAGGGAAAAAAAGTCCCTGTTTACGGAGATGGTTTGTACGTCAGAGATTGGCTTTACGTGGAAGATCATTGTCGGGCCATAGACCTTATCTTGGAAAAAGGCGTTATCGGGGAAACCTACCTTATCGGCGGACTTACCGAAGACATTCCCAATATTGAAGTTATAAGGAGAATCATTAAGATTATGGGGCATAACGAAGAAATGATCGCCTATGTTAAAGATCGTCCTGGCCATGATCGTCGCTACGCTATGGACTGGCGAAAGATTAAGGAACATTTAGGATGGCAACCGGAGTACAGTTTTGATCAAGCGCTCGAAAAAACCATTGCCTGGTACAAAAACAACCAAAACTGGTGGAAAGATATAAAAACCGGTGCCTATCAGGAATATTATAAAAAACAGTATCAACATTAAATAAAATGCTAAAGATCGCCCTAACCGGAGCTTCAGGTCTTGTTGGCTCAAGAATAATCGAGATCCTAAAAGACCGTTTTGATTTTATTCCCGTTTCCCAGGACAGGATGGATATAACAAACAAAGACCAGGTTGAAAAAAACCTAAGTAACCTTGAGTTTGATATCTTCCTGCATCTGGCAGCCTACACCGATGTCGACGGGGCGGAAAAAGAAAAAACAGCCGCGTACGTTATCAACGTTAAAGGAACGGAAAACGTTTTTAAGACGGTAAAAAAACTTGGCAAGAAGTTTATATACGTATCGACTGATTTTGTGTTTGACGGCCAAAAACCGCCTTATTTCGAGGATAGTCAACCCAACCCCATTTCTTATTACGGCCTGACCAAATACGAAGGAGAGAGGATCGTCCGCGATCAGGCGATGATCGTCAGATTTTCTTATCCATATCGAGCTCGCTTTGACCAAAAAAAGGATTTTGTCCGTACCATCAAAACCTTTCTCGAACAACAAAAATCTCTAACCATGGTAAATGACAGTCTTATGACCCCGACATTTATCGATGATATTGCCGAAAGTTTCGGTCATCTTTTTCTAAACTTCTCTCCGAAGATCTATCATATTGTCGGGCAGGATAGCATGTCACCATTTCAAGCCGCCCGAAAAATCGCCGAAACTTTCAATCTGGATTCTCGACTAATCTCTTCCATAAGTTATGACAAATACTTCAAAAACAAGGCAAAAAGGCCTAAACTGGCAGATATGAAAAGCAAAAAAAATGACTTTTTTTCCATGAAAACCTTTAGCCAAGGATTGAAAATCCTAAGTCAGTCTAGTATGATTTAAACTTATGACAATAACTATAGTCGGACACGGATATGTAGGTTTGGTGACTGCTTGTGTTTTTGCCGACTTCGGCAACAAAGTCTGGGTAATCGGCCATACCGAAGAAAAAATAGACCGGTTAAAAAAAGGTGATCCGATCATCTATGAACCGGGCCTTAAAGAACTACTGGAAAAAAATCTTAAAAGCGATCGGATTCATTTCACCACCGATTACCAAAAACCGGCGGCCGAATCGGAGATTATTTTTATTACGGTCGGGACACCACCAAAAGCCGACGGTGAAGCCGATCTTTCCGCCGTCTTTGAAGTCAGTCATAAAATTGCAAAAAACCTGAGGCGAGAGTTCACCGTAGTTTCCTGCAAAAGTACGGTCCCGGTGGACACCAACAAGAAGATAGAGCAGATTCTCCTTAAAGAAAAACCGGATAACGTAGAGATAGCCGTGGCGTCTTGCCCTGAGTTTTTAAGGGAAGGAACCGGGTTGCACGATACTTTAAATCCCGATCGGATCGTCATCGGTTCAAACTCAAAAAAAGCGATTGGTCTGCTCCTTGATCTTCACGAACCCTTAAACGGCAAAAGGGTTATAACCGATCTGGCCTCGGCGGAGCTTATCAAATACACATCAAACTCAATCCTGGCGACAAAAATTTCTTTTGCCAACCTTATTTCTTTTTTCTGCGAAAAAACAGGTGCCGATGCCGAAACCGTTCTTGATGCGGTTGGTTTTGACCACCGGATTGGCCGGATATTTATGGATCCCGGAGTCGGTTACGGGGGGTCATGTTTTCCGAAAGATGTCAAGGCCCTCCTCCAAACCGGAAAAAACCTGGGAATAAACGTCAACTTCCTCCAAGCTGTCGAAGATATAAACGAACAGGCTAAAATAAACATTATCCAAAAGATAAAAAAGTTTTCCCCCGGCAAAAAGATTGCCCTTTGGGGGCTGAGTTTTAAACCGAATACCGATGATATACGTTTTGCCCCTTCCATATATATAATCGAGAATCTCGTCAAAAATAATTTCATCATAAAAGCTTATGACCAGATAGCCTCAAAAAATATCGAGAGGATTTTCGGGAAACAGATCGAACTGGTCCAAAATCCATACGAAGCTGTAAAAAACGCCGACGCCCTGGTTATCGTCACCGAATGGAATGAGTTTAAACAAGCCGATTTGATGAAAGTAAAAAAATTAATGAAACATCCGGTGATTTTTGATGGCCGAAATATCTATGAACCGGCAAATATGAAAAAACTTGGCTTTAAATATTTTTCTACAGGCAGAAAAACCATCCTATAAACTATGGAAATTTTAATTGCGGGAGGAGCCGGGTTTATCGGTTCCAATTTGACGGAGTTTCATTTGAATAGAAAAGATGAGGTTACGATCATCGATAATTTGATTACCGGAAACAACAAAAATATTGAATCGTTTGTAAACAAAAACTTGGTTAAGTTTATCAAGGCCGATATTGTTGACTATGATTATGACGAACTGCCGACTTTTGACATTGTCTATCATCTGGCCTCCCCGGCCTCACCCATCCAATACAAAAAATATCCGCAGGAAACCTTGATCACCAACTCATTCGGAACCAAAAAACTACTTGATTTTTTCGTCAAAAGCCATAGCGGCTCTTTTGTAATTTCCTCAACATCCGAGGTATATGGAGATCCGCTTGTCCATCCCCAACCAGAGACATATTGGGGTAATGTTAATCCCGTCGGTATCCGCTCCTGTTATGATGAGGCTAAACGGTTTGCCGAAGCCTTGGTCATGGTGTACTTTAGAAAATACAAAATCAATCTTCGCGTTGCCAGAATATTTAACACTTACGGACCGAATATGGAAAAAAACGATGGCCGAGTTGTCTCAAACTTCATAATCCAAGCTTTAAGCAATCACCCCATCACAATCTATGGGGATGGAAACCAAACCCGATCCTTTTGTTATGTTAGCGATATGGTAAAAGGGCTTTACGGTTTGGCCTCTAGGAAAAATTTGGCCGGAGAGATTATAAATCTCGGCAACCCCGTTGAAAAATCCATAAAAGA
The DNA here is from genome assembly GCA_012798265.1 of Candidatus Roizmanbacteria bacterium. GTDB lineage: Bacteria > Patescibacteriota > Microgenomatia > UBA1406 > GWC2-37-13 > JAAZNM01. The sequence goes on from JAAZNM010000007.1 coordinate 146,869, forward strand.
AATGGCTACTTTAATAAAAGAGCTTACCGGTTCCGATTCTCCGATAGTTTTTGAAAAAATTGATCAAGATGACCCGAAAAAAAGAAAACCGGACATAAACAAGGCCCAAAAAAAACTGGGTTGGAACCCGGAGATACCTCTAACAGAAGGACTAAAAAAAACCATCAGTTATTTCAAAGAACGATTTTTATGAAAAGCTCTGTCGTCGTCATCCCTACCTATAACGAAGCCGGCAACATAGAAAAACTTATCACCGGTATATTTGATCAAACCAAAAAAATATCCAACTGGGATATAAGCATTCTCATAGTCGACAGTCACTCCAAAGATAACACCTCCGGAATCGTCAAAAAACTGCAAAAAAATTACCCTCGCCTTTATTTATTGGAAACTGAAAAACAAGGATTGGGAAAAGCTTATATAGACGGATATTCCTATGTCATTAAAAAAATCAATCCATTCGCCATAGTCCAGATGGATGCCGATCTGTCACATAACCCCTCTTACCTACCGGAGTTTTTTAATAAAATAGAAAAAGGAGCTGATTTGGTCCTTGGATCCCGGTACATAAGGGGCGGCAGTATTCCGCAAGACTGGGGCATTCACCGGAAGTTCTTTTCTTACTTCGGCAACCTCATCTTCAGATTAGGGTTCATGAACTTTAAGATAGCCGACTGGACATCTGGTTACCGTGCCATTAAAACCTGGTTGGTTAGAGACGCCTTCAGTCACATAAAAAACTACTCCGGCTACGTTTTTCAGGTGGCCATGCTTGACTTCGCCATTAAAAAAGGCGCCGACATTAAAGAAGTACCGATCAACTTCGTCGACAGAAAATCCGGCCAGTCGAAAATTATCTTTACTCAATACATCCTCAATAATTTTTATTATATTTTTAAATACTCTTCGTTTGTTAAATACGTTATCGTAGGTTTGATCGGAGCTTTTATCGATTTCGGGATTTCCTTTACCTTGATTGAAAAACTGAGGATAGCCAAAAAACTTTACTGGTTGGCAACGACCATCAGCGCCGAAACTTCAATCGTATCGAATTTCCTGTTTAACAATTATTGGAGCTTTTCCCATAAAAAAATCGATGGCGGTTCGATCGGATTTTTTTCCAGTTTCCTAAAATTCAATTTAGTTTCCCTCGGAGCTTTGGTAATCCAGGCAGTGGGGATACAACTATTGACCAATCTATTTGGAGCAAAACTCTGGTATCTTTACAAGATAGCCATATTGGCTTTTATCATCATTCCTTATTCATACTTTTTTTATAATAAGATCGTTTGGAAAAAGAAGTAGTTAAAAAAATCAAGGTGTTTGTTTTTCAGAATAAGAAGAAGAGATCCAACCTTCTTTACCGTCTTCATACCTTATTTTATACCAGTCGCCTTGTTCCTCAAGTAACGGATATTTTTCGCCTGGTTTCACCCGAGCCGCCTCAGAAGCATCGATCGAAGGCTCGACCCTAACCCTAAGCCAACCAGTCGGCGTATCTTTGATCAGTACGGAAGAGTCTTTTAATGAAGCACTTCCCGACGCATTCTGACCGGTTTCTTTTTTTATGATCGATGGTTGGGTCTGATCTATCGAAAGTTTAACATATCCCGAAACACGGTAACCGGAGTCGACGTTTATCTTTTGAGTCCTTCTGATGAAGTTCGGCATTGAGACTGAAAGTTCATGAGTTCCCTTCAATACATCGGCCAATATTAAAGGCGCCACCCCCTTTTCGTCGTTATCAAGATAGACAATAGCTCCTTGAGGTTCCGTCTCCACATAAATCTCACCATAGTTCTTATTGGACGGAGCTTTTTCCATCTTGGTAGTCGTGTATACCTCTCCGGCCGAGCTGACGTCTGAGGATCCCAGTTCTCTGTTGACATAGGTCAGGGCGTTTTTATAGATATTAATCTTACCCTGCCAGGAAGCCGCTTCGGTCGCCGTACCTTCGGGAATTATTTTAATCACATATTCTCCCACCTTGTATTTGTCGAAAAAAGGAGTCTTGCCAATGACCACATTGTTGATAAAGACGCTGGCTGTCGGGGATGATACAACTTTCAACTCACCCGTGGCATTACGTTGGTCTAAAAAAATAAATCTGCCTATCAAAAAAAGAATAAACAAAAAAACCAAGGACGAAAATATAGCCAGTTTGACTTTCATAAGATTGGTCAAAATAATTTTATTAAAAAAAATAATATTATGCAACATCGGACAAGTTTTTTTTGGTAAGATATATGCCAATGATAAAAGATCATATCGCTGCAAAAATCCGAGACGCTTTAAAAAAAATCGGGTGCGAAGTGACGGTGGTTGAGATCGAAGAACCTGTAAATCGCGCCTTCGGTGATTATTCGACGTCGGTTGCCCTTAGACTGGCGAAGACTATAAAACAACAGCCGCTTATTATTGCCAAAAAAATAGCCGAGGAAATATTGGCCGATAAATATATTCATAAGGCCGAAGCGGTTAAGCCAGGGTTTGTTAACTTCTGGCTTACCAAAGATTATCTGTTGAAACAAACCAAAGACATTGTTCTTAAAAAAACAGAGTACGGAAAAACCAGCGTCTATGAAAATAAAAAAATTCTGATTGAATTTACCGATCCCAATCCGTTTAAGGAGTTTCATATCGGCCATCTATACAGCAATACCGTTGGCGAATCTTTGGCTCGGTTGTACCAAACGCTCTCTGCCGATATCAAAAGGGCCAACTATCAAGGAGATGTCGGCATGCATGTCGCCAAGTCAATATGGGGGTTAAAAAAACAGATGAAAGAAGACGGACTTTCTCTGGCAGATATCGAAAAAAAAGAATTAAATGAAAAAATAAAATATCTGGGAAAAAGTTATGCGTTAGGAGCAACCCTGTATGAAACAGACCAACAAGCAAAAGACGAGATCACTCAGTTGAACAAAAAAATTTATGATAAAAACCCGGAGATAACAGACATCTATGAAAAAGGCCGGAGATGGAGTCTTGAATATTTCGAAAAAATTTACGATCGACTTGGCATGAAAGCAGTTCACGGCGGCAAGCACTTTGATTTCTACTATTTTGAAAGTCTGGTGGGCGGCAAAGGACTTGATCTGGTAAAAACTTTTATCCCTAAAGGAATTTTTGAAAAAAGTCAGGGAGCGATAATTTTCCCGGGCGAAAAATACGGACTTCATACCAGAGTCTTTATAAACTCTTTGGGATTGCCTACATATGAGGCAAAAGAACTCGGATTGGCCATAAAAAAATCCGAAGATTTCGACTACGATCAGTCTATAGTCGTCACCGGCAATGAGATCAACGGTTATTTTAAGGTGTTGTTAAAAAGCCTTTCTCTTATAAGGCCTGATCTGGCTGCAAAAACCGTCCATATCGGCCACGGGATGGTCAAACTGCCTGAAGGCAAGATGTCGAGCCGAACGGGAAAGATCATTACCGGTTTGTCTTTGATCGAACAGACTAAAAAAGAGGTTATGAAAATAATCGAAAAGAGTAAAAAAATAGATTTAAAAGACAGGGAAACCATCGCCGAAAAAGTCACTGTCGGGGCGATAAAGTATTCCCTTCTCAAAAACGGTATCGGCCACGATGTCATATTCGACATGAAAGAAACTTTATCTTTGGAAGGAAATTCAGGACCCTATCTTCAATATACTTATGCCCGCTGTCAGTCGGTTTTAAGGAACTGCCAGCTTGACTACAACCTAAACCCAGACGATATTGGGTTTTTGGAAGCTGAAGAAGTCAGTTTGTTGAGAGCCCTTGCCAAATATCCGGATACGGTCTGCCTTGCTGGGAACAATCTGTCACCCCATCTTATCTGCAACTATCTATATGACCTATCCCAAAAATTCAATTATTTTTACCAGAAATTGCCGATTATCAAAACGGAAAAACAAACCAAGCGGTTAAGGCTTTTGCTAACCACCGCCACCGCTCAAGTTGTCAAAAACGGTTTATTTCTTTTGGGTATAGAAACTGTTGATAGGATGTGATTCCGGTTTGTTTAACAGGCTTTATAATTTAAAAAGACGGTAATGTCTTTATATATCTGTTCCAATTGTGGCTATGGGTCGGCTTCTTGGATAGGTCGTTGTCCGGACTGCCAGCAATGGGACACTTTAAAAAAACAAGCCGACGGCAAAGAAAAAAACAAAACGACCGACAAATTCGTCATCACCTCTTTTGCCAACGTCAAGCCGATAAACAATATCCGTTTGAAAACCGGAATTTTTGAATTTGATCGGGTTATCGGAGGAGGATTGGCACCAGACGAAGTTATATTGTTTACCGGAGAACCGGGAATCGGAAAATCAACTATTATTCTTCAGGCATTCCATAATCTCAAAACCCTGTACGTATCAGGAGAAGAGTCAGCGGAACAGGTTAAGGAACGAGTTGACAGATTGGGAATAAAGGAAAATAAAATCTCCTTTTCCAACAATCAGCAGGTCGAATCGATTATCGAAGGAATAAAAAACCACAGAAATTCTTTTCAAGTCATCATAATAGATTCTATCCAAACCATTTACTCAAACAGCATTGAAGGAGCTCCCGGAAACATTAATCAGCTTAAAGAAACGGCCATGAAAATTATCGATATGGCCAAAAGTTTTAAAATACCTGTTATCCTGATAGGCCATGTCACCAAGGGAGGAGAGGTGGCCGGGCCAAAAACTCTGGAACATATGGTCGATGCCGTTCTTTCGTTTGAGGGCGAAAAGATATCCCATTTCAGAATACTGAGAGCAACCAAAAACCGCTTCGGAACTACGGAAGAAATCGGTATTTTTGAGATGACGGCTAAAGGGTTGTCTCAGGTGAATAACCCTTTGGCATTTTTGGAGCCGGGAAACGGATCTTCCCCCGGAATGGCGATTGTCGGTATATCCGAGGGTAAAAGACCTATTTTTTTCGAGATCCAAACGCTGGTCTCACCGACGATACTGGCTATTCCGAGAAGAATCGTAAAAGGAGTCGATTACAATAAAATATTGCTGTTGCTGGCGGTAATAAAAAAATATCTGAATCTCCCACTGGATAAATTTGATGTCTATATAAATGTTGTCGGCGGAGTCAGCGTTAAATCGCCGGCAGCTGATTTGGGAATAGCCGCTTCGATCATCTCCTCATTAAAAAACGTCCCCATCAAACAACATATAGTCTTTACCGGTGAGATCGGTCTTTTGGGCGAAACGAGAAAAGTCGTTTTTGAAGACAAAATCGTGTCCGAAGCTCAAAGACTAGGTTTTAAACAAATATACAGTTCAAAAAACCTTGCGAACATAAAACAGCTAAAGTCAAAGATCATTCCATAAAAAAATCTTTTTTTATGCTGGTCTTTTTTCCGTTGGCTCCGACAACTTCAATAACCAAAGGGTTGCGCCCTTTCTGTAGCGGCATCTCATACTCAAACAAACCGTCTTTATTTTGATATATCCGCTCATTAAAAATATTGACGGTTGCCTCTTTATCGGTTTTCCCGATTATTTTTATCTTTTCTTCTTTTTTGAAATATGCGGTCCTGGGTGAAATTATCTCGACTTTTGGGGGAGACATATAAAGATTCAGTTGATAAACGAAGTACGCCACAAAAAGTGAAACCAAAAAAAACAAAATCCCGAAAAAATATTTTTTCGTCTCCGGAGCCAGATACTTGCCGGAAACTTTTTTTTTAAACCTTATATCCTCTTTTTTTTCGTAATCGCTGTTAAAAAAAGCCAAGGCTTTTTTATGGTCCAAGCCAAGAATTTTGGCGTAGTTTTTGATGATTCCGCTTATGTATATTTTTGAAGAAAAATTATTCCAATCGTTATTCTCTACGGCTTTTAAAAATTTTTCCCTGATGCAGATTTCTTTAGCTACATTTGAGAGCGACAGCCCTTTTTTTTCGCGGGTCTGTTTAAGCATTTCTCCTACTGAGATCATACTTTTTTTAAGTCTTAACTCTTTCGGAATAGGTACCGGTTTCCGGGTTGACCAGAATTACCTCACCCGCTTTGACAAAAAGAGGAACCATAATCGTCACCCCGGTTTCAAGCTTGGCGGGTTTTTTCGCCCCTGATACCGTATCACCCTTAACCGCCTCTTCCGTCTCAACTACCTTCAACCTGACACTCATCGGCGGTCTGATATTCAAGGCTTTTTCGTTGCTTAAATAAACATATATTTTATCCCCTTCCTTTATGAAGGACGCCACTTCTCCGACGATTTGGAGCGGGACCGGATACTGATTATATGTCCGTTCATCCATGAAATAAAGATTTTCGGCGTCTTTATAAAGGAACTGCATCTCAATAGATTCGACATCGAGAGTCTCGACCTGCTCGTTTGATTTGAAAGTATAGTCGATATTTTTTCCCGAAAGGATATTCTTTATCTTGGTTTTCATTAACGCCGACCCTTTGCCTGGAGAATAAAAATCGGCTTTCTGTATCTGCCAAATTTCGTTTTGGTATTTTACAAACTCCCCTTTTTTTAGGTTTCCGGCATTAGTGCGCATATGTCAAGTATTAATTTATTGATTATTCAATGTCAATCAATTTTATTTCCTTTATGGAACGGGCGTCGGCGAAGATCATAGCTAGTCTTTCGAATCCTACGGCAACTCCCGAACAATCCACAAGCCCATATTTTAACGCTTCTATGAACCCTTTGTCAACGGTATGTCCGGTCTTACCGGCTTTTTTCCGTTTTATGTCTTCTTGTTCGAACCTGATTGACTGCTCTTTCCAGTCGGTTAATTCCGTGTAGCAATCCCCCAATTCTATGCCGGCGACATAAAACTCAAATCTCTGCGATGTCTTACCGTCAGGATTTAACTTCGCTAAGGCGGCAAACTCTTTCGGGTAGTCGTATATTAGCGTTGGATAACCGTTAACTCCAAGATTCGGTTCTATCTCAGATGTATAGATCTGAGACCAAAGGTCTTCATAACCAAAACCTTTGGAACGGTAGCCTTTTTTTTCGGCCTTATTGATGAAGGCCTTCTGGTCAAACAGTTCTTTCTCTTTTATTCCGGCATATTTTTCAAAAGCGTCCGCCACCGAGATTTTTTCCCACTGTCCCAGTGATATTTTTTGTCCCTGATATGTTATCGTCTTGCTTTTTCCTGCCCCAGATTTATCGGCAGACAGATGCCGACTGACATAACCAAGCATTTCCAAAAGTTCGTCCGCTATACCCCAATAATCGGTCTTTGTCTTATAAAATTCTAGCATCATAAACTCAAAAGAATGCAGAGTGGATGAAGGATCGCTGTTCCTGAACGACTTTCCCAGATAAAAACAGTCCTTTATCCCATATGACAACAACCGCTTCAGAAAAAGTTCCGGGGAAGGAGTAAGATATAGCTTTTCTTTCTGCGACAGATATCTGAAGTCGGTTTCGAATACCTCCAGATATGACTCGGGGATCAAACTGGGAGACAGGATCGGAAGATCAACTTCAAGGTAGTTTTTTTTGTTTAAAAAATCTATTACTGATTTTTTTACATCTATATAGATTTTGTATTTAGTCAGGTTATCAGTGTTGGTTATTATCTTCATGCCTCTGTTTTTAGCTCTTCAAGGATCCGCCGTACTTTCGAAGAGACCCTTTCCGGAATGTTTATTCTGTATATCACGTACTGGTCCCCTTTCCGGGAAGAGTTGGGATAGGGAATACCCTCGCCACGCAGCCTGACCGTAGTTCCGACCTGGGTACCGGGACGGATCTTCAAGCGAACCTTACCATGAATGGTCGGGACTTCGACAGATCCCCCCAAAACCGCCAAGGGATAAGATATCTCTTTTTCCAAATATATATCCTGACCGTCTCTCTTAAAATAAGGGTGGGGGTTAACCTTGACCAAAACATCAAAATCGGAAAACCTTATCCTGGTCCCATCGTCAACGCCGGCCGGAATCCTTATTTTTTTACTCTCGCCCTTTATCACCGTTTGTTTCTCTGCACCCCGGACAGCTTCATCAAAGTCTAGAACGACCTGAAAAACCGACCGTCTGCTTCTTGATCTTGAAGACGAGAAGGGTGATCTGACACCAAAAAATTGTTCGAAAATCTCGAACGGATCGGAAAAACCTTCGAAGTTGATTCCTTCAAAAGGTGACCCTTGACCGCCAAAGTTGGTATAAGTGTATGAAAAAGGACCTTGGGAAGAAGAAGCGGCTCCGCTCCGAGAAAAAGCCTCCGGACCCAGTTCGTCGTAACTTGACCTTTTACGCGGATCAGACAAAACCTCATAGGCTTTATTTATTTCCTTAAATCTCTCCTCCGCCTCGCTGGTTTTATTCCGGTCCGGATGCCATTTTAGAGCCTGTTTGCGATAAGCCGTTTTTATCTCTTGGTCGCTGGCGTTTTTTGAAACACCCAGTACTTCATAAAAATCTCTCATAAAAAAACCGTGTGTTTAGTTAATAACCTCTCCTTCTTCAACTTTTTTGTCTTTGTTTTTATCGCCGCTTTGTTTATCGTCGGCCTTGGGAACTTCGCCAGGCTGTTTTTGCTGATACATATACTGGCCGATTTTCTGCAGACTTTCCGACAGGTCTTTGGTTTTATTTTCAATGTCTTCGGGAGTCCCCTTGTCAAGTACATCTTTCAAAGCCTTTATCTTACCATCCACCTCTGACCTGACTTCTTTTGGAGCTTTATCGCCTGCGTCTTTTAATGATTTTTCCGAAACATAGATCATATTCTCGGCTTTGTTTTTTGCCTCGATTTTTTCTTTTTCTTTTTTATCCTCGTCGGCATGTTTTTCCGCCTCGTTTTTCATCCTGTCGATCTCCTCTTTGGTTAAACCGGTTGATCCGGTAATTTTAATGCTCTGAGCCTTTCCCGTGGCTTTATCTTTTGCGGTTACCGTCAAAATACCGCTGGCGTCGATGTCAAAGGCCACCTCCACTTGAGGCACTCCCCGGGGAGCCGGCGGAATACCGTCCAATATGAATCTTCCCAAAGATTTGTTATCTTTGGCCATTGATCTTTCTCCTTGCAGAATATGAATCTCGACCTGGGTCTGATTATCCGCGGCCGTCGAAAATACCTCCGATTTTGTCGTCGGGATAGTCGTATTCCGACTGATCAATGGAGTCATCACTCCTCCGAGAGTTTCAACCCCCAAGGTCAATGGAGTGACATCCAACAAAACGACATCTTTCGTCTCCCCGGTCAAAACTCCAGCTTGAATGGCGGCGCCGACAGCCACAACTTCATCGGGATTGACGGATCGATTCGGTTCCTTGCCGAAAAACTCCCTAACCTTTTCTATTACCTTAGGCATTCTCGTCATACCACCGACCAGAACCACCTCATCTATCTTTGTTGTCTCTGTTTTGGCATCCTTCAAGCAGGCCTTAACCGGAACAAAAGTCTTGTCAATAAGCTGACCAACCAAAGACTCCAACTTGGCCCGGGTAAGCTTGGTAACCAAATGAAGCGGTTGGTTGTCTCTTACCGTAATAAACGGCAGGTTTACCTCAGCCTCAAGAGAAGAAGATAGCTCTATCTTGGCTTTTTCAGCCGCGTCTCTTAATCGCTGCAACGCCTGGGCATCTTTTTTCAAATCTATACCGTTGTCTTTTTTAAACTCATCGGCCAGATAATCTAGAATAACCTTATCAAAATCATCGCCTCCAAGATGGGTATCGCCGTTGGTGGCCTTAACCTGGAAGACGCCTTCGCCCAGTTCCAACACGGTTATATCAAAAGTCCCGCCGCCGAGATCGTATACGGCTATCGTATGGGCGTGTTTTTTGTCAAGACCATATGCCAACGATGCCGCCGTAGGTTCATTGATAATCCTGACCACTTCTAATCCGGCCACTTCGCCCGCTTGTTTGGTCGCCTGACGCTGCGAATCGTCAAAATATGCGGGAACGGTAATAACGGCTTTATCAACCTTCTCTCCCAAGTAACTTTCGGCGTCCTTTTTTATTTTTTGAAGAATCTGGGCCGAGATTTCTTGAGGAGTAAAGGTTTTACCAGATACTTCGACTACCGCCATCTGATCTCTACCTTCTTTTATATTGTAAGGCAACCATTTGGCATCGTTTTTAATCGACTCATCGGAGTAGCGCCGACCCATAAGTCTTTTAATAGAAAAGATCGTATTTTTCGGGTTGATAACGATCTGTCTTTTGGCGACATCGCCGACGATCCTCTTAATCGGATCAACCACCGAAGGAATGACGTTCCTTCCTTCTTGGGAATGGATAACTTTTGGCTTGCCGCCTTCCATAACGGCCACACAAGAGTTGGTTGTTCCCAGATCTATACCAATAATTTTGCTCATAGATATAAAAAAATAAACTAATAATTAATTTTGCCTTGTGGTTTTTTTGCCGACCTTTACTTGAGCCGGCCTTAACACTCGACCTTCGTACCGATAGCCTTTTTTTATGACTTCGACCACCATATTGTCCTTATCTCCAGCCACAATCTCAACTGCTTCGGCTGAAAATGGGTCAAATTCCCTATTCAGAACCGCTATTTCCTCAACCCCTAAGCCAGACAAGATTTGCCAAAGATTATTTTTGACGATCGCAAGCCCTTCGTCTTTTATGAAAACTTCGGCTTTTTCCAGACTGTCCAATACGGGCAACATCTTCAATATCATCTGACCGATGACGTTTTTTTTGTAAGACTCTTTTTCTTCGGACACTCTTTTCTCGAGATTCTGATAGTCGGCCAAAGCTCTCAAATATTTATTTCTATAAGCCTCTATTTCCTTTTTCAGACTGTCCGTTTCCCCTTTGGTCTTTTTATTCTCATCAGTCGAATTATTCTGGCTGTTTTTTTTGTCCATAAAATAAGCTAATAACTTGCAAGTTTTAGATCCTTTGCTCTTTAAAAATATTTTCTATCAGGTTGGAAAAATACTTGATCTGAGGAGTAATTACTTCGTAATACATTCTTTTAGGTCCGACGACGCCGATAATCCCTTTTATAGACTCTCCCTCAAATTCCCCGAAAACACTGGCACACGATTCAAAATTCGGATCGCGAAAATCCTCTTCGCCAAGCATAAAAATTATCTCTTCCTCAACTTTTCCGAAATCGTCAACTATTTTTTCCCAAAATGCAACTTCATCGAGCCTTTCAAATAGATTTTTAGAAAGGCTCAAATTAAGGAACTCCTGGTTCTCGAGCAAATTAGCTATTCCTGAATAGTAAATATCACCCACGTTGGTAGCCGCCAAAGAAAGCATGCCGGTACGGTGAGACAATACTTTTGTCGCCTGAGAAAGAAGCCGGTGGGCTTCCCGACGTTCATCCCAGATACTGTTTTTGTAGGCGACTTCGTCAGTTGTCGACATTTCTTTTTCTTTCATGATATTTTTTATGTAAAACCGAAAGCCCTTGGCCGAAGGAACCCTGCCCGAGGAAAAATGATTTTTTTTAAGATAGTTTTTTTTAGCAAGTTCGACCATCTCGTTACGAATCGTTGCCGGGGAAACCCCCAGTTTGTATTTTTTTTCGATTATCTCAGAACCGACGGCCATTCCTGTTTCGGTATATTCCTTGATAATCGCCTTAAGGATATCTATCTGCCTGTGAGTTAGTTCGTCCATATTATTTAATTTTAATCAAAATTGTCTTCGATGCAATTAGCAATAATATAACAACTCTGCTAACAGATGTCAAGCGGAAAATTTCGTGATAGAATAAGGTATGAAAATCGGTGCCCACCAATCGATAGCCGGAGGTTATTTTAGGGCCATCGAAAGAATCGTTGGCATCGGCGGCAACTGTTTGCAGATTTTTTCCTCTTCTCCCAGAAGCTGGCAGTCGGCAAATCCCAAACAGCAAGAAATCGACCGGTTTTTGTCAGAAAAAGAAAAATATCGCATCGATCCCGTGTATTTTCACGCGACTTATTTGATAAACCTGGCCGATGACGGGAAAATAGGCCTCATGTCAAAAAAAACATTAATCAACGAGATGGCTCTTGCCGGTAAATTAAACATAAAAGGCAGCATAGTTCATCTGGGATCTTTTAAAAAAAACGATCGTCGGAAATATTATTCCGTTCTTATTAAGAATATCTCTGAAGTGCTTGAGGCGACTCCTTCCCGGACTTTTCTTATTGCCGAAAATTCCGGCAACCACAAAATCGGGGAGAACCTTAAGGAGATCTCTAATATAATCAAAGATGTCGCCTCAGACAGATTAAGAGTTTGTCTCGATTCCTGCCATCTTCATGCTGCCGGATACAATCTCGGAAAAAAAGATAAATTTGAGGCTTTATTGTCCGATTTTGATAAAAAAATAGGTCTGGAAAAACTTGAGGTCTGGCATATAAACGACAGCCGAGATGGATTTGCCTCTTTTCGCGACCGCCATGACAATATCGGTAAAGGATTTATTGATATTGAAGCTTTCAGACTTATCCTTAATCATCGTAAAACTCGCAATCATCCGTTTATCATCGAAACCCCTGGATTTGACAATCAGGGACCTGATAAAAAAAATTTGGATATCCTGAAAGCTTTGAGATCATCTTCTTAATCCGGATAAGTTATAATTAGACCATGATTGACTTACCCCAACATGTAAAAACATTCATGCGGCGTTTTGAAAAAAAAGGCTATCGGATTTATTTGGTGGGTGGAGCGGTAAGGAACGCCCTGCTTGGCAAAAAAGTTGACAACTGGGACTTCGCTACCGACGCCACCCCCGAGAAGATTCTTGAACTTTTTCCCGACGGTTATTGTAATAACCAGTTCGGAACAGTGGGCGTTTCCCAAAACATCGGAAAAGAAAAATACATTTTTGAAGTCACTCCCTTCAGAAAGGAGTCAGACTATCAAGACTTTCGCCACCCTAAAAAGATAGTTTGGGCAAAAACGGTGGAAGAAGACTTGGCTAGACGCGACCTTACCATCAATGCCATTGCCTATGACGGGAAAAAAATTATTGATCTTTTTGATGGACAGAATGACCTTAAAAACAAAGTCATCGCCTGCGTCGGTGATCCTGATAAAAGATTTTCCGAAGACGCCTTAAGGCTCATTAGGACGATACGTTTTGCTTCCCAACTCGGATTCATCATAGAAGAAAAAACCAGGTTATCCATTCAAAAAAACTGCCGACTGATAAAAAATATTTCCTGGGAAAGGATCAGAGACGAGTTTTTGAAAATTCTCGCTTCTGATTATCCTTCGGAGGGAGTACTTTTTTTACACAATACCGGATTACTCTCTCAAATTTTACCGGAACTCGACGTCTGCTTTGTCATTCCGCAAAAAAGCCCTAAAAGGCATCATATATTCGACGTCGGCACCCATGCGATCATGTCATTAAAACACTGTCCGTCTAAAGATCCTATTACCCGTTTTGCCACCTTAATCCACGACATCGGCAAGGTCAAAGCCTTCAACAAAGACCAAAAAACAGGATTGATCACTTTTTATAACCACGAAGTTATCGGAACAAAACTCGCCGAAAAAATCGCCGATCGTTTCAGGTTATCCAATACTCATAAAGAAAAACTAGTTCGTCTCGTCAAATATCATCAATTTACGGTATCTGAGATAATTACCGATAAGGCCGTTCGCCGGTTCATACGGGAGGTCGGCAAGGAATATATCCAAGATATGCTTGATTTGCGGGTCGGCGACCGCATCGGTTCAGGCGCCAAGCCTACTTCGTGGCGACTGGAGCTTTTCAAAAAACGGATCATCGAAGTCCAAAAAGAACCGTTCAAAATTACCGATCTGAAAATCAACGGTCATGACGTTATGAAAAAACTAAATCTGCAACCAGGCCCGCAAATCGGAAAAATTCTTAAAGAAATTTTTGATCAGGTAATCGATGGAAAAATAAAAAATGAAAGACAAACTCTCTTAGAGAAAATTAATACGAATCTTTAAAAAACCTTGTTTTTTTCATCTTTGATGATTGTGCTTTCTCCATGGCCTGGGTAAACTAATGTCTTTTCCGGAAGCGATAAAATGTTTTTCAAAGAATGGTCAAGATCGTTTTTATTGCTGTAAGAAAAATCAAAGCGGCCAATACCTTTTTTAAACAAAGTATCACCGGTAAAGATAGCGTTTTCTTTTTTAAAATATAGACAGCCACTTCCTGGAGTATGACCAGGAGACTGAAAAATATTAAATTCAAAATTTTGAATTGTCAATTTGCCCTTCTTTAAATATCTAATGTTTTTTGGGGAAAGTGCTTGAGGATCATAACCTAAAAAATATTTTGCAGTTTCGTTAACTCTCTTAACTAAAAACATATCTTCTTTAAAGATATAAAAAGGAGTATCGATGCTTGCTTGGATTTCGTAAGCAGCCATAATATGGTCAAAATGCCCATGAGTTGCAATAATCGCTTTTAATCTCAGTCTTTTTCTTATCAGCTGTTCCAATAGAAAATCGGCTTCATCACCCGGGTCGATTATCAAGCTATTTTCTCCGTCACTTAGCAAATAACAGTTGGTTTTCATCGCTCCCAGGGAATAAGTAAATATATTCATATGCTCAAAATTATTTCTTTCCAATTAAAGACTCGTTTGATTTTAGGATGAAGGTTGTTTTTTTGATTCCAGGGAGAATCAACTAACAAAACTTTTATTCCATTGACAGCGCAATCTAATGCATACTCTAAGGCATCTTCTATCATCACTCCAACTTTTTCCTCTTTACATATATCTGACTTCTTTTTTTTCTTCTCATGGCTTTGGGTTATTTGATTAGTATGAACAATTTTTGAAAATTGATTTGGAAAGTGCTTGTCCAACCAAGCTTTAGAATGATTTTCGACAAAATGAGGTCTTGATGTAATTAATATTAATGAATGATTCTTGCTTAAATAGCTTATTCCTTTTTTTGATTCTGGTAACGGTAAAACCTTATGGAAAAAAACTGAGTCATAAAACTTATGGACTCTCTTTATTACTTCTTTACTTGAGCACTGCCAAATTTTTGTCAGATCGTAAATTGAGTGATGGGTTATATTATAAGCAGTATTATATGTATGGTTATGAAAATCTATCAAATGGGGCGTAAGATTGGCAATTACTCCATCCATGTCTACCCCAATTTTCATATTTGATTATTATATCAGTTTTTCTTTTTTCTCATTTTTTCGATCCATACCAAAATTGGAGTGGCGACAAAAGGAGAAGAATATGTCCCGGTAATCGTTCCTATAAGAAGAGTGACAGCAAAAAAACGTATAGTTGATCCGCCAAGCAGAACCAAGGCAAGAAGCATAAAGATTATCGTCATAGAATTATTCACCGAGCGAACCATCGTTTCCGTCAACGCTTTATTGGCAAAATAGTCTATCTCCGCTTTTCCCTCGGATCTAAAATACTCCCTGATCTTATCAAAGATTATGATTGTGTCATGGGTTGAAAAAGACATCGAGGTCAAAAGTGCCGTCACAAACATCGTATCCAGTTCGGCACCGAAAAAATGAGAGATAAGCGAATAACTGCCCATCACAACCAAAAAATCGTGAACCGTTGCCAGAACAGCCGACAGGGCATAGTAAAAACCCTTAAATGCCAAGCTTATGTAAATGATTATCGCCAAGATACCTAACGAGGCAGCTACGATAGTCTTATTTATCGCTTCCTGGCCGATAACTGGACCAACCGTGTCAAAACGCTGCGTTTTAACCTTCAGTTTGAGTTTGTTTTCCAGTTGACCACGCAACAAAAGTTCCTGTTTTTCGTCTATCGGTTTTGCTTTTATTGTTAATTGATTATCTTTTACCCGCCAACTGTTTACCTCAAGTTTACTGCTTTTAATAACAGATGCGATCTGTTGTTTATCCACTCCTCTATCCAATTCGTACTCTATGTCAGTTCCGCCGGTAAAATCGATTGAAGGCCGGAATCCCCATCTGTATATGGAAAACAAACCCGCGACAATAACTGTAAGCGATATTAAAAAATAAAGCCAGCGATATTTCATAAAATTGACCATAGTTATTTTTTATATAGAATGTCTATCAATCTCCTGGTTATAACAATACCGGTAAACAAACTCGTGGCAACTCCGATTGCCCAGGTTAAGGCAAATCCGCGGACCATACCGAATTGAGGCAAAAACTCCCAGTTCAAAGGGTTGAAAAGAATGAAGGCAACTATCAGGGCCGTTATGTTGGTATCTTTGATCGCATCCATAGCCCGGCCAAAACCGAGTTTAATAGCTATGTTAAACTCCTTGCCTTTTCTCAGTTCTTCCTTAATCCGTTCAAAAATAAGGATATTGGAATCGACGGCCATACCTATCGAAAGAATGAATCCGGCTACACCGGGAAGGGTCATAACCACCGGTATTATCCTGAATATAGCCAAAGAGATCAGTCCGTATATTACCAAAGCCATCGAAGCTATCGCTCCCAGTTTCCCATAATAGATAATCATAAAAAAAAGAACCATCATCAATCCGATAACTCCCGCATAAACGCTTTTCCTTACCTCCAGACTACCTAAAGTCGGACCGACGTTCCTCTGTTCAACCAACTTGATTGACAAAGGTAAAGCTCCCGAGTTAATCGACACCGAAAGTTTTTTGGCTTCGTCTACAGAAAAATTACCACTGATCACCGCTTCTCCGTCGTTAATAATCTGTTGTACCGTCGGGGCCGACACGATAAAGTTGTCTATATATATCGCCACCGGTTTATTGATGTTGCGTTCGGTGACTTTGGAAAATATGCTAGCTCCTTCCTCGGTAAACTTCAGAGCCACTTGAGGTTTACCAGTTTGGGAATCAAAGGTAACTGTTGACTTTTTCACGTGTTTTCCTGTTAAACCGGTATCCTTAGTCAGTCTGTAGTAGATCGGAGTGGCCGTCGCTTCTTTATTGTCTGCCGGAGACTCTTCTTTGAAGGTCAGTTGAGCTGTCTGTCCGATCAGATTAACAGCGCTTACGACATTGTCTATACCGGGAAGATCGACTATTATCCTGTATTTGTTACCGCTTTTTAACGTCTGGACTATCGGCTCGGAAACGCCGAAAAAGTTGACCCTTTTCTCGATAACGTCTCTGACCGAGTTAAGGGCATCCTGCAGATCTTCGGACTTTACCTTGGAAGTATCGGTCTCAAAAACAAGATGACTGCCTCCTTTTAGGTCCAAACCTAGCTTTGTTTGAAACTTTTTTTGGATCTTTAAACCTAAAAAACTGCTGTCAATTGATAAAGGGTTGATGGTAAAACTTACCTTGTTTTTGCCCAGCTTAAAATTTATCGGAAGATTTTCTGGAAGATCTATCCAAATTATCAAAAAAAGGGCCAGTCCGACTAAAACCGTTGATATTTTTTTCATTTTAAAAGTTCTTCTTCAACTCCCACTAACATTATTTTTGGCTGTTTTAAAAAACGCCAGATAAAAGGATCGTTGTTTTTCTTTCTAAAAATAAACTCCTCTTCTGTCATTGCCGTATAGTTTATCTCGCGACCGAAGTTTTTTTCAACTTCATTTATTATGGCAGTAATCTCGGGTATGACTATGGTTCCTACGAACAAAAGATAGATTTCATCTTCTTTGATTGAAATTTTTTTGGCGTATTTGGTGGACAGGGCTATATATTTAATCTTACCGATTTTAGGTAAGTTGCTATAGATCATGGCCGGTAATTGGCCTGTTTTGGTAAAAATCCGCAGAAATTCGTCATAAAAACGATAGTTCTTGTTTATGTTATAAAATACCTTATTCAGCCTTCTTTCTTTGGTTAAGACTTTCTCTTCGTTCAAAATGTCCAACTCTCTTTTGACGGCATTCACCTCTTCATCGATCAATCTGACTACTTTCCTTAAATAATAATTCTCATCAATATGAGTAAAAAATAGCTCCAAAATTTTCCTTCTTGTTTTCGAAGGGATAATATGTTCAAACATAAAAAATCAATAATTGACCTTGTTGCCCTCGGGCAAGATCTCAAAAAAAATCTGACCCCTGACGAAAGAAATTTCCTGGTCTTTATTATCGTAAAACTTCATCCGCGTTTCTTCGTCTTTTTTGCTCCAGCTTATTTCCGTTGCTTGACCGTTTTGGAAAAGGATTCCTTCTCCTTGACCGGTTAACTTATACAGGATATGTCCTCCTTCATAACCGTCATTGGCCGGTGATTCCTTGGCAAATAAGACAACGATGTTTTTTGCCGAAAGGGGTTTGCCGGTATTTTTGTCAAGATGGGGAGACCCACCGTTATTACGCTTGTAGGAATTGGTGGTTTTGTCGTATAACCATTCAACTGCGTAATCGCTGGCAAAACTGTTCCAAAAACCAAAACTGATTTTCCCCACGTTGCCGATCTCGTTTACTTTTCCGTCGTCCTTAAACTTCCAGGAAACAAAATTTTTATCCCAAGAGACTCCTTTATCGTCGACATTGGTCAAATTTCTTTTTGATGACGCATACTGCCATAATTTTGTCGTCGACGAATAAACCGTATGCTCGGTGACTCTTCCCGGCAACCTTTCGTAATCCCGCCAATAATAGGGAAAAGGCACTGAAAATTGATTCATGTCGTTATAAAGACTCCATTCAATATCCTCTATTTCGCCGAGAGCGTTAGCCGGTCCCGGAGTATTGGCTCCGCCGACATGGGCGTAAAGAGGATTACTGCCGTATTCCTGGAGAAGTTTGACAAAATATATCCTTGCCGAACGTACCGGACCGATATAAGCGGCGTCTTTACAATAAAAAATCGACAGAAACCTAGTAATGCCTCCTTCGGCTACTGCCTCATAAATGATATCGGCCGAAGAAAGTCCCGACTGCGGTCTCGCCTCTTTGTGGTTTTCTATCATAACCCCAAGCGGCCGTCTTTTTTCCCATTTTGTTTTTTGGGTTTTACTAAGCATCTCGCCGTTCAAGGGGCAGACCTCTGTTTTCGGTTCGTTATCGACGGTAGTAGTCTCCTGACTTGCTGTACCGTTACCTTTCGGAGCCGAATAGTTGCTTACGATCGATGATTTAATACCAAAGGCTTTCCCTCCGGAAAAAAAGGCATAAGAAAAATAAACGGAAACAAAAAATAAAATCGCAATAACCGGATAACCCAATTTTTTGCCGACCATAAAAATATGTTTGAAAATTAATAATTAATAAAAATTAAGCCTAGTTGCTTTTTTCGATCGCTTTTTTTTCTTCTTCGGAAAGTTCGTATTCAGATCCTTTGCCGTTCTTTACTTTTTTCCCGTATACCCGTAAACCGTCTCTTGTGTAAATAAAGTTTAATACTAAACCGTTCTTCTGATAATCCAGCAAGGCGATAACAAAACTTTGGTCCCCTCCGCTCCTTTCAAACGGATTGAACCTGACCAAACCAACCCTACTGAAATAAAACTCTTTTTCTTTGTCTAAAATGTTGAGTCTTTTGTTTATCTGGCCAATCTCGCTTATCAAACCGCGATCATGTTCGAGAAGTTTTTCCAACATTCCGTCAAGCTTTTCTCTTTTTGTCCCGGAAACCAGATTTTGGTAATGGTTTCGGGTCCTATACAAAATCCATGACAAAAAAACCAACCATATGCCAATAAACAAAAAAAAATACGAACTCATTTGGTTATCATTTTAACGACTTTACAAATGACTGTCAATATGATAAGAATTATCTATGCCAAAAAAGACCAAGAAACAAAAAATAATCTCCCAATACCGGAAAAAGTTAAAAATGATACAGCAAACCAATCAAGTACCTACTCCCGCAATCGTTCTCAATACACCTCCAAACGACATCGAACATCCTATAACAAAAGAGCAACCCCAAGCCCTGTCTAAAGAAGACGCTTCTTTGGTTTTTTTCTTTAAATCCGACTTGAAAAAAAGTCTTGCCCTGATCTTTTTCATGATTGCGCTTGAATTTTTCCTTTATTTTGCTACGATTAAAAATTATTTAAAACTATTTTAACCTGAAGGGGGTGATAAACAGATTATGGCATCAATGTATTGCGTAAAATGTCGGGCAAAAAAAGAAGTGGCTAATCCTGAAAAAGTCACTATGAAAAATGGCAAGCCAGCTATGAAAGGTAAATGCCCCGATTGCGGAACCGGAATGTATAAAATAGGAGCGGCATAAAACTTATTTAAAAATAAGCCATTCCCAAAGAAATTTGGGAGTGGTTTTTTTATATCAAATCAAATTTTTCTATCTGTTTATAGATCGGCGTTTTCCCCACGATGATGCTTTCAAAAAGGATCAGACTATTGACCGGAAAATCTATATCGATTGCAAGTTTGGCTAATCTGGTCTTCAGGGCGAAATACTGCTGTTTTGAGGGAATCCGATGACGCGCCAAGGTCAGATGAGGAAAGTATTTGCCACTTCTTTTTTGAGTGTCAAAACTTCGTTCAATTTTTCCTGCCAGAATTTCAAGCTTCTTCTCCCGACGAAAACCCGTATATATAAGTATCTTATTATTAATAAAAAGGTCCAACTTCAAAGAATAAAGATAAAACGATTCTCCGTCAAAGAGTAAATCTCTAAGTTCCTTCTTTATTCTATCCGACTGACTGGTTTCGCCGAAAAAATATACGGTTATATGGTAATTGTTCGGCGGTACCCACTGGAAATCCGGATATAGCTTTTTAAGAGAAGCCACCTGTCCTGAAAGTTTTTCTTTTACTGGTTTTGGTATGTCAATCGCTAAAAAAAGGCGCATATTTAATTATTTTCGAACCGGAAAATTTTTTTAAAAATGGACTGACGACTGATATCTCCGCCCCAATCTCTTGAGCCTGGCGTTTTTTCAGGTTTATTTGGTTATCCCCTTCGGTAACCGCTATAACGCGCGGTTTTACGTTCCTGACAAGTTCAGCATAATCCCGATCACAGGAAAAATAAGGAATTTTGACAACCAAGTCAACGATTGTCAACGCCGATAGGATTTTTGCCCGCTGTTCCTGAGTATGGACGGGTATTTTTTTCTTTTTGTTCTCAATAAAACCATCCGACTCAAGGACAACGATTAAAAAATCGCCCCTAGTTTTGGCTTTTTTTAAAAAAAACCAATGCCCGTAATGAAAGATATCAAAACAACCTCCTACCAATACCGTCTTTTTTTTTGACCAAAGATCATGATACCTGTTTATTTCCCGGCTATTTATAATCTTTTTCACGGCAGAAAAATTATACAATAAGCTTATGAAATTAAAAGTCGAAACTCTCGAAGATAAGCAAAAGTCACTGATAGTCTATCGTAAACTCGGGCATCTGATTGAACTTCTTAAGTCCAAACTGGCAAAAAAAAATGTCGAGGTCTATCTGTCGCCTTTGTTGCCTAAAAAAATCGACGTTTTCGACTATTGTTTTTTGATAGACGAAAAAAGGGCCGCCGAAAAAGCGATTGAGTATCCTAAAAAAAACATCGTCGCCATCTTTATCAATCAGGAAAAAGCGGCAAAAAAACTGGTCCATCGGCGTTTAAAGAATTTGAAAATAATTAATATCGCCGGTAATTTTTTTTCCGAGATGGATGTGGATCGCATACTCTGGTTTTCTTTTTCCCAAACCAAGGAACAGTATCTGTCCATCTACGCCCTAACCAAAAGCAAACCGTTTAAAAACAAATTCAGACCGTCTCTTGACCTTAAAAAAATGGTTTCAAAAAAAGTGATTGTACCGCTAATTCTCGTGTTGCTTTTTCTTTATCATTTTGCGTTTCTTGTTCCCCTATCGTTTTCAGGTTACCTTTCTTACCAAGTTTATTCGGCTTTAAAAAAGGAAGACTGGGAAAAAAGCGGTAACTATCTTAGATGGCTTAACAATTCCAACAAAATAACCAAAGAAATATACTCCTTGTCCCGACCGACGTTTTCGCTTTTCTCGGCTGCCATTCTCCCTGACAATCTGATCGAAATAAACGAAAAAGCTTACTTGGTATTCAACGAACTGACCGTAACTAACCAGAATGTCAAAGAGATTGCCAAACTCATTGCCAACAAGTCAAAAAACCAACAGGAAAAACAAGAAATAGCATTCAGAGTTAAGGTCCTCCAGGATAATCTCAAACAAATGGAAGAAAATCTCAGCACAATCGTCAGCAAAATACCCAATCAACTGCCGGTTGCCAAACAGGCGGGTCAAAAAATCTCCGAGATTACCCAAAATCTCTCCCTCGCCAACAAACTCATCCCTTACTTGGACAATATTTTGGCCAAAGACACGGAAAAAAAATATCTTTTGATCTTCGCCAACAATATGGAACTTCGACCCGGAGGAGGTTTTATCGGTTCTTTCGGAGTACTGACTGTCAAAGACTATACCTTTCAGGAGATAAAAATTTATGACGTCTACGATGCCGACGGCCAACTAGTCGCCCATATAGAACCTCCAGCCCCGATCAAAAAGTATTTGAACATGCCCCATTGGTTTCTTCGTGATTCAAATTTTTCCCCTGATTTTTATGAAAATTATGAACAGGCAAAATTTTTTTTGGATAAAGAGATGAATATGAGAGGTTTTGCCGGATCTTTTCTTATGACAACAACAGCTGTCCAGAATATTCTTGAGTCATTCGGAAACATATATCTTCCCGACTACAATGAAACCATAAACCAAAAAAATTTTTATTTAAAAACCCAGTATTATGCCGAAAACAACTTTTTGCCGGGATCTATTCAAAAAAAAAGCTTTCTCGGATCGCTGTCGCGCCAAGTCATCTTAAACTGGGAAAATGCTTCGCCAAAAAAGATGGCTCTTGGTTTGAAAAAGTCTCTGGACGAAAAACAGATGGTTTTTTATGCCGAAGATCCCGATCTTCAGGAAGCGATTGACTCTTTGTTCTGGTCCGGAAAAATATCCCAACCGAAGTGCATCCAGGAAATGGACAACTGCGTTGTTGATTACCTTTATCCTGTGGACGCAAATTTAGGGGCTAACAAGGCAAATTTTTTTATAAACCGCCTCATAGATATTAAAATCAAGATTGATGAAAATGGGGAAATAATCCATAGCCTCACCGTCAACTTCAAAAACGACTCGCCAAACGACGTTTTTCCAGGAGGAACTTATCATAATTATTTTCAAACATATCTGCCAAAGGATGCCCTGCTTGGCGATATAACCCAAGACGGAACCGCCGTAGACCAAAGCGAAATAACCGTAGAAGAAAAAAACAGTCTCTTCAAGACCGTCGGTTTCATGGTTCGAATCAGACCAAAAACCAGTTCTATCGTCAAAATTGACTATAAATTAGGCAACGCTTTCAAAAAAGGCAAAGGGCTTTATCAGCTGATAATCCAAAAACAGATCGGATCGGCCAACAATGATTTGGTGCTAAGGCTGGATGTCGCCAAAAACGTTTATATCCTCAACCAAAATTTTTCTCCTCTTGTCAAAGATAATCAAATCGTCTATAATACCAATTTATCGGCTGACAAAATATTTTTTGTCGAAATAATTAAAGACGCTGATAAATAAAATTAATATGGCAAAATTAAAAAAAAGTGTAGAAGAAAAAATTACTCTTTCGGTTACTCCAAGAACGGTTTTCGGCAAACAGCTGAAAAAAATCAGAGAACAAGGCCTGGTTCCGGCAAATATATTTGGCACTGATTACAAATCAAAAGCCATCTCCATAAATATCAAGGACTTTTTAAAAACCTATAAAAAAGCTAAAGAAACCGCGGTCGTTTATCTTCAGCTTGACAAAGAAGAAATACCGACCCTTATAAAGGGTATCCAAAGACACCCTGTCTACGATTCTCTTCTCCACATCGATCTACGGAAGATCGACTTGAAAAAAGAGATCGAAACTCTTGTACCGGTTAAAACTGTGGGAGTGTCAGAAGCGGTCGCCCAGAAAGGTGGAGTCTTGCTTACCCAAAGCGATAACTTAAATATCAAGGCCTTACCGGAAAAAATTCCGTCTTATATAGAGATAGACATATCGAAAATTAAGGAAATCGGTCAGGAAATCAAAGTTTCCGACCTAGCCAAATCAGGGGATTACGCGATAACCGAAGATGCCAACAAAGTGATCGTGTCGGTAATCGCCCATAAAGAAGAAAGCATTGCTCCTGAGACTACCGCGGCTGCGCCCGAGGTAATAACCGAAAAGACCGAGGAAGTAACCGGCACTGAAGCCGCCACCGAACCAATCAAAAATGCTCCACCCGCAGAAAAAGCAAGTCCCAAACAACCTGAAAAAAAGTAAATTTGACAAGGTTGCGATTATTGTCTCTTTGATTTTTTTCATCTTGGTTGCGTTGAATCCGATATCGCTTCTTCGGGGACCGGCTCCTTATCCTCCAGAATGGCAATATCCCTATCTTTATGTCAACACATGGTCAAAGATATGGGCTCCGGGTCTTGTGATACTTTTTGTTATGGGAGTCGGTTGTTTTTACAAAAAAAGCCGACTTTTACAAAAAAACGTTTTTTTTCTTTCCTTATTGGTCGTTTTGAGCTATCTATTCCAAATGAGTGTCCTTTTTTTCAGTCGCTCAGGCGTGAATGTACTTTTCCACAGGATAACCAATCCCGGGCTTAACGGATACTTTTCCTCATCACTTGAGATAAAAAATATAGGCGAATTCTTGCGACAATATGGCGATGTTGTTTTGCAGATGCCGATGCACGCCAAAGGCCACCCTCCGGGAACGATCCTGTTTTTTCACTTGGTTAATAAGATATCCAGCCTGTTGCCGACCGACCTACTGTTGCCTTCAACCTTACGACCGGAGAGAGGTGACGTCTTTATACTCTGGCAGTCGCTTGCCCCTTATCAAAGACTGGGGGCAATGATTGGAGGATTGGCGATCCCTTTTTTGTCAAGCCTCGGAGTAATACCGGTATATTACCTGGCCAGGATATTAAAAAACAAAGAGACGGCCGCATGGACAACTCTGTTTTATATTTTTACTCCGGCCATAGTCTTATTTACCCCCCTGCCTGATGTTTTTTTTCCCGTTTTCGGAGTTGCAGCATTTTTTTTAGCTGCAGTCGCCCGGCGGAATAATAATTATTTCCTTGTATTTCTTTCAGGTATGGTCCTGTCACTTGGGCTTTTTTTCGGGATTTCGCTCTTACCTATAGTTCTCATGGTCATATTGTTTTTATTTTTAAATCAGCCCGTTAAAAAGATCGTCTCTTCCGGTTCCGGTTCGATGATATTATTTTTCTTATTCGGCATAGCCGTATCTTTCGGGTTTTTATATACGATCGGTTATGACAGCTTCTCCAACTCAATAAAAATCATCGGTGGACAAGCCCATAGATCATATCTTGTCTGGATTTTTTATAACCTATATGATTATTTTCTGTTCTTGGGAATTCCAACGGCTATCGTATATTTCGCTAATCTGTTTGACTATATTGATAAAAAAACAAAGAGTCGGCCGGTTTTGGTTTTATCAACCTTAATCCCCTTCCTGATTCTTAATTTTTCCGGCTTAAGCCGTGCGGAAACAGGACGCATATGGTCATTCTTCATGCCATTTTTTACAATAAGCGCTGTTCAATATTTAATCAAATCCAAAGCGTCGAAAACCGTTTTTTTAACACTGATATTACTGCAAGCGGTACAAATATTGTTTATCCAGGAATTTTGGGTGACTCTCTGGTAGACAGCTCCTTCTTTTAGGCTTTTGCAGCCTGGATCTCAATTGATTTTTACCCGTCTTGTGTTACAATAAAATAATGGCAATTATAAAATCTGAGTTTTCTTTAGCATTAAATCAGGTCGCAACCGAAAGAGGTATCTCGCCTACCGATGTGATTGCTTCAATAGAACTGGCTATTTTGGCTGCCTATAAAAAAGAATATCCCGAAGCCGAAGAAACAGGTATTTCCGTAAAAATAAACAAAGACACCGGGGAAACAAAGATATTGAAAGACGGCAAAGACATTACCCCTCCCGGTTTTGGCCGAATAGCCGCTCAAACCGCCAAACAGGTAATTCTGCAAAAAATTAGGGAAGCCGAGAAAAAAACCGTCATCTCCCAATACCGAAATCAAATAGGATCAATTGTTAAAGGCCGGGTAATCCGCTTTGACGGATATAACGTTTACATGGACATCGGTAGAACTGAAGCGGTATTGCCAAGAGATGAACAGATCAAAAACGAAAAATACCAGCTTAATAATACTTTTACCGTCTATATAAAAGAGATCGCCAATGACAAATTTGACAATTCGCGTATTATCATCTCAAGAACAAGCCCGGCTTTGATTGAAGAACTTTTTAAAAGGGAGGTTCCCGAAATAGCCAACGGCACGGTTGAGGTTAAAAAGGTAGTCCGGGAACCGGGTGAAAGAGCCAAAATAGCCGTCTTCAGCGGTCAGGGTGGCGTTGACCCGGTAGGAGCCTGTGTTGGACAAAAAGGCGTTCGGGTCCAAACGGTTACCGACGAATTGGGGGGATACGAAAAGATAGATATCATCCAATGGAACAAGGACAGAAAACTGTTCCTTATTGCCTCCCTTTCTCCAGCCAAGATCACTCAGGTCGAGACGGATGAAGACAAAAACGTCGCCAAAGTAATAGTCGATGAAGAACAAGCGCCCCTAGCTATTGGAAAAGGGGGGATTAACGTCAATCTGGCTTCAAAATTAACCGATTTTCAGATAGATATCATACAGACTGATAAGAAAACTGAGGAAAAAACTTCAGACTCCCCTGTTGAAAAAAATAACCAAACAGAAAATAATTCCGAAAAGGCTAAATAATTAACCGTTCATCATACTTTATTATGTCTGTCAGGCCTCCGGTTGTCACCATCCTGGGTCATGTCGATCACGGAAAAACCACGCTTCTTGACTTTGTCAGAAAAAGCCGTATCGCCGCCAAGGAGTTCGGCGGAATTACCCAACGAATTGGCGCTTATGAGATAAAGACAGGCATAAAAGGTTATAAAAACGACCGGATCACCTTCGTTGATACGCCCGGACATGAGACGTTTGCCCAATTACGGGCTCGAGGAGCCAATGTCGCCGACATAGCCTTGCTCCTCATTGATGCCAAAGATTCCCTTATGCCGCAAACCGTTGAGTCTATCTCCCATATCAAAGCCGCCAAAATCCCTTTCGTAGTGGTTTTGAACAAAACCGACCTGCCGGAAGCCAATCCGGAAAAAGTCAAGACCGACCTCCTTAAACACCAGGTTATGGTTGAGGGTAAGGGTGGTACCGTACCGGTTGTTAATATATCGGCCAAGACAGGCCAAGGAGTAAATGACCTGCTTGAAACCATCCTACTGCTGTCTTCGGATCTCAATCTCACCTTTGACGAAAACAAAGCGCCGCTGGCATACGTCATCGAAACGAAAAAAGACAAAAGGGGTATTGTAGCCAGCTTGATTATTAAGGAAGGCCAAATCAAAGTGGGCGATTCCGTTTACGCCCTGAA
Source organism: Candidatus Roizmanbacteria bacterium (assembly GCA_012798265.1). GTDB lineage: Bacteria > Patescibacteriota > Microgenomatia > UBA1406 > GWC2-37-13 > JAAZNM01. The sequence goes on from JAAZNM010000007.1 coordinate 174,190, forward strand.
CGTCAAAGGCAAAGTAAAGTCACTCATAAACGATATGGGAAAACCTATGCGAGCGGTTATACCCTCTTCTCCTTTTGAGCTTTTGGGATTTGAGTCTTTGCCAATGGTTGGAGCCAAAGTCACCGATCAAGCTACAGATTCTCCAGACAACACAAAGTCGGTAAAAACAAAGAAGGTTTTCGATCTGGATTCGATTATTAAACCGGTTGAGGAAGAAAAAAAACTTTCTCTCATAATCAAAACCGACTCTTTCGGATCACTTGAAGCCACTACCCATAGCTTAGCCAACAACAAAAACCTCAATATTATCTTGAGCGCTGTCGGCGACATAAACAAATCCGATGTTTTTCTTGCCAAAACAACCAAGTCGGTTATTGTCGGTTTCAACGCCAAAGCGGACCTGACCGTCAAAGACCTGGCAAAACAGGAAAAAGTGATCATCAAATCCTATAATATTATTTATGAACTACTCGAAGAACTAAATGAGGTAGCCGATCTTATCAAAGAAAAGGAGGAAAAAGAAAAAAGCCTCAAAGGAGAAGCCAAGATCCAAGCCGGATTCATAATCGAAGGCGAAAAGGTTCTGGGAATAAAGGTTACCAAAGGAAAGATCAATCTAGGCGACATGCTGGAAATATATCGCCAAAACAATCCTATAGGCAAAAGCAAACTTGTCTCTCTAAAAATAAGGGCCAAACGAGTAACCGAGGTAAAAAAAGATCAAGAAGCGGGTATGATCGTCTCCCCTCAACTTGACATCCGCACCGGTGATGTGGTAAAATCTATCCTATAGAATTATGTATCCAGATAATAATGATCCGTCTTTGATCCGTATTGCCGATATCATTTCAAAAAACAACTCGGGAATCATTGTTGTTCCCGGCAATCCTTCAACCGATACCCTTGCTTCCGCAACAAGCCTGTATCTTGGCCTTTCAAAAGCCGGCAAAAATATGACGATTGTTTCTCCTACTCCGGCAACAGCCGACCTGGCCGCAGCTGATAAAATCCAAAACGATCTTAATGTCAGCGGCGATAATTTAGTGGTCTCTTTTCCTTATGTTGAAGGAGCGATTGATAAAGTTGATTACAACATCCAAGGCGGACATTTCAATCTGATCGTTTCCCCAAGAGCCGGTTTCCCTAAACTTGACCCAAGCCAAGTCAAATATTCATATTCGGGAGGTCTGTTTCAGTTCATTATTGTAATCGACGCTCCAAGCCTGAGTTCTTTGGGACAGGTATATTCGGAAAACCAAAGTCAGTTCCAAGGAAAAGAGATTATAAATATCGATAGGCATCTAACCAACGGTTATTTCGGCACCGTCAACCTGGTTAATAAAACATCTTCTTCGCTGTCAGAGATTGTCTTTAAAATTATTCAGTTTTTGAAACTCGAAATAGATAAGGATATGGCAACCAATCTATACGTCGGCATATCAACCAGCACCAATAACTTTACTTCCTATTCGGTAACCGCCGATACTTTTGACACCATCAGCCGACTTTTGAGAATGGGAGCCGTAAAAAAAGCCGTGAAAAAACCGGTAGCTTCCCCAAGCGTTCCTTTTATGGTCAAACCGCCTAAAATATTTACCCAATCGCCATCAAAAACCAAAGAAGTTATCTCAAACAAACCCATTGAGAGCGTTGAGAAAGAAACTCAGGTTGAGGAAACTCCGGCTCCCCAGGATTGGCTTAAGCCAAAAATTTTTCGGAGCGGTGGTTTAATTTGAGCTTCCATAGGGTATAATGATTGAGTGAATCTTACTATAATCTTAACGGCTATCTTCTTTTTAATAACTCTGGTGATAATCCGCCTGTGGCTTACGCAGATAGAGCAAAAAACCAACCCGTCAGATGAATTGGTGGCTTGGCTGAAAGATCTAGGTTCCAGAGTCGAGAGTTCCACCAACATGTTTAACAGCCGTCTGGACAAAGCCGCTTATGTCATTGCCGATGTTCAAAAAAGCATCGGCGAATTTTCCGAGATCGGCCGGTCGATGAAAGATATCCAACAAATACTCCAATCACCCAAACTCAGAGGCAACATCGGTGAACAGGTATTGAAAGAGCTTTTATCGCAGTATTTTCCCAAAAGCTCATTTATGCTCCAATATCAGTTCAAAAACGGCGAAAAAGTCGATGTCATCATAAAAACCAGCCAAGGAATCATCCCCATAGACTCTAAATTTCCCATGGAAAACTTCAGAAAACTAATAGCCTCAGAAAAAGATGAGGATAAAAATAAAGCTAAAAAAGAGTTTGAAAAAGATGTCAAAAAACATATCCTGGATATCAGCCGCAAATACATCTTGCCTGATGAAGGGACGATTGATTACGCACTGATGTATATTCCCTCAGAGACCGTTTATTACGAAATCGTAAACAACAACGAACTGTTTGACTTTGCCGGCAACAAAAAAGTTCTGCCCGTATCGCCAATGAGTTTTTACGCTTATATAAAAGCCATTCTCATGTCTTTTGAAGGATTGCAGATACAGTCGAAGGCAAAAGAAATCCTCATCCTTCTCCAAGCCATAAAAAAAGATTATCAAAAAAGCGACGAATCTTTTTCAATTCTCTCCAGGCATATTGGTAACGCCTATAACCAGTTAAACCAGGTCGGTAAAAATTTTTCCTCACTTGGCCAAAAAATAAACTCCAGCCATCTTATTGCCGACAAAGAAACATCAAAAAAAATACTTGAATAGTTTTTGCATATTTCATCATGAAGATAAGAATAAAAAAAGATCTAACCAAAGTACAAAAGGTTACCGAAAAAAAAATCGTCGACTACCTCCTTGAGAACCGGGATATTAAGGATAAACATGAGTTTACTCATCCTCAACCGCCTACAGATATAGATCTTATCCGCATTCGCCGCGTTTTTAAAAGCAGGTTGGAGAAAGTATTCCGAACCCTTGAAAAAATAAAAAAAGAAGGTAGGCTGATCGTTGTTTATACCGATTATGACGCCGACGGAATTACCGGGGGAGCTATCCTTTGGGAAACTCTTTATATTCTTGGCTTTAAAGTCATGCCTTATGTACCGGACAGAAAATCAGAAGGCTACGGATTTTCCGTCAAAGGAATAGATAAAGTAAAAAAACTCTATAATCCGGCTCTGATAATAAGTGTCGACCACGGCATTACCGCTCACGAAAAAATCATCTATGCCAAATCCCTGGGAATAGATGTCGTTGTCACCGACCATCATTTGAGATCAGAAACAGCACCCAAACAAGCTTTAGCCGTATTTCATATACCCGAACTGTCGGGTGCCGGCGTCTCTTATTTTTTTGCCAAGGATATTTTTGATTATTTTGTCAAAAAAACTCCGCAGGCGGCCATTTATAAGAATTATTTTACTTCTGACTATTTGGCTTTCGCCGCCATAGGCGGCATAGCCGATCTGATTCCCCTGACGGGAATAAACCGCAGTTTGGTTAAGTTCGGACTGGCGGCTTTAAACACGACCGGGAGAATCGGACTGGTACATATCCTAAAGGAAGCCGGCATCTATGGTAAAAAAATAACTCCTTATGAGGTCGGTTTTGTCATCGCTCCAAGAATTAATGCCGTCGGCAGACTGGAAAAAGCCATCGACGCCCTACGGCTTTTATGCACAAAAAAAGAAGACAGGGCCTATCAACTAGCCGAACATATAGGCAAGAAAAACCAGTTGAGGCAGGATCTGGTCAAACAAGCTTTTGACCAGGCAAAAAAAATTGTAGACGGATATGGTAAAATTCCAAAGATAATTATTCTTTATCCGCCTCCAAGTCAAGTATGGGATGAGGGGATAATCGGTCTCATAGCCGCCAAAATAACCGAAACATATTATAGGCCGACCTTGGTACTGACTCCGATCGACGGATATTATAAAGGTTCCGGACGTTCGATAGCTTCATTCCATATCACTGATTTTTTAAGGGATCTTAATCTGCTTAAAGAAGTGGGTGGCCATAGACAAGCAGTTGGGTTTACCCTGGAAGAATCTATTTTTGACAGGTTCGTAAAAAAAATCAACCAACGGGCTGATAAAACACTTACCGAAAAAGACCTGGAAAAAACTATTGAAGCCGATTTTAAGATAGATCCTAACATGATCACCCTGGACTTGGTCAAAGAGATGGAAAAACTACAACCTTTTGGAATCGGCAACCCCACCCCTTCTTTTTACAGCAAAGTCACGGTAAACGGCGCCGAGATTTTTGGAAAAAACAACAATCATCTGAAAATATGGGCAGGTCAACTGGAGTTGATAGCTTTCGGCGAAGCCGACCGTTATCTGGAACTTTCTCGCGGAAAACAGATCGGGGCAGTCTATAATGTCGAAATTGACAGATGGGCCGGCAAAGAAAAACTAAGAGGGAAAATTAGTCATTGGACAACCTAAGTACATCGCCTGGAACTCCTCCCATATCTCTTCTTTGTTCCTCGGTTCAAGAACATATCGGGACAGTTCCGGATCGGACTTTATTTCTTCCGGTGAAGTTAGGGCTAAAAACTGGGCCATGCGCGTCATGAGTAAAGCGGTATGGATAACTTGGACTCCTTTTATCCCCTCAAGATTAAAGCTCGCGTTAGGCAAAGAGTCGGTCAAAACCAATCTGGAGATTATTCCTTCATCTATGAATCTTTCGATATTGTCCCGTGCCGGATGAGATAAAACTCCGTGGACCGCCATTACCACAATTCCTTTTTCCGCCCCTTTATCGATTAGTGATTTGCTTGTTTTTCCTATCGAATCGGTCGTATCGATGACATCGTCAAAAATTATCAGTTTTCGACCTCTAGGATCTCCATAAAGGACCTCACAACCGTCTACATGATTTTGACCGGACCGGTTTTTATTAAGGACTATGATGTGATCTCTTGGATCAAGTCCCAACAGATCGCAAAGATACAGACAGCGTTGAAGACTACCTTTGTCCAAAGCCACAAAAGCCGATTTTTTGTCGATCAATTTCTTTTTCTCGAGGAAGTCGGCGAACAAAGGAGCAGATGTCAAATCAAGATGGGTGATCCCGGCCCTATCAAAATGCCTTAATGACTCTTGACTATGAGGATCAAGCAGAACAAGTTTGCCGTATCCGCTGTTTGCCAAATTATTGGCTATAATCTCATCATTGATCGCCTCACCAACCTTATGGCTCAAACCATCCGATGAAATACTGTCCCTGTCCTGACGGAGCTCTATATAAGGGGCGATACCGATTATTTGGTCTACCAAGGACGGTCGGTTTCTTTCCTGATGCGTCAAGGCATTTCCCACCTGCTCGACGGCAAACAAGTTATCGCCCAGACTAGCAAACTGCTCAGAAATCCAAAAAGGAACAAAAGCCGTGGTCGGTCTTTCTTTTAATAAATCCGCCTCCGTCCCCTTGCCGAGAATAATCTGACACCAAGGACTGCCATCCTTGAACTTAGTGTAATTACCCTGAAGACGAGGTATGTTTCCCAATCCTTTTTTGATAGCTTCTATGTATCTGTCATACTGAAAAAACAACTTATGGACCACCCTGACTTCCTGAAGATTATTTAACCCGTATTCTTTTGGCATTATGTAGTTTTTCAAAAACTAGTTGTTTTCGATTATATTGAAAATATATCAAAAATCAACTGTTGTTATTAACGAGTAAAAATACTATTATATTGGTTATGAAAAAAATGTATGTTGAGGAGACGGCCGACAAAGTTGGTCTTGAGGTCGAACTAAAAGGCTGGATAAACTCCATCCGCAACCATAAAAAAATCGTATTTTTGGATCTGCGCGATCGGAGCGGACTGGTCCAGGTTGTCGGAGACGAACGATTTGCCGTGCTTAATCCCGAGGACGTCATTGTGATAAAGGGGTTGGTTAAAAAAAGACCGGAAAAACTATTTAATAAAAAACTGAAAACCGGAGAAGTTGAGATAGAAGCTAAAGATTTCAAACTTCTTGCCAAAGCCGAAACACTCCCCTTCGATATAAGCAAAGAGGAGCTTGGACTGACCTTGCCGACTTTACTTGATTACCGATCATTAACTCTCCGTCACCCAAAGATAAAGGACATATTCAAGGTCCAACAGACCATAGTCCAAACCTTTAGAAAAACAATGACGGAGTTGGGTTTTTTTGAATTTCAAGCACCGACAATAGTGGCAACCGCAACTGAGGGAGGTGCCGAAGTTTTTCCTGTCAAATACTTCGATTCCCAGGCTTATCTTGCCCAAAGCCCTCAGTTCTACAAACAGATCATGGTCTCAATTTTCGAAAAAGTCTTTACGGTTGCCCATGCTTATCGAGCTGAACCGTCGGTGACGACCCGTCATCTGACCGAGTATGTCGGTCTTGATGTCGAAATGGGTTTTATCGACAACTGGACGGATATTATGGCAACCGCGGAAAAATTGCTGAAAGATATCTTCAAAGCCGTTGAAGATAAACATTCCGACATTTTGGAATCCTACAAAACCACCATCCCAAAAATAACCGGCCGAATACCGCGGATCAAACTAAAAGAAGCCAAGGAAATAATATACAAAAGAACCGGACGGGATATCAGACAGGAACCCGACCTCGATCCTGAGGGAGAAAAAGAAATTTGGCGTTGGGCACAAGATGAACATAATAGCGAACTCGTCTTCGTCAGCCATTATCCGACCAAAAAACGGCCAATGTATACCTATCCCGATCCAGATAACGCTGAAGAAACACTGAGTTTTGATATGATCGGCCGCGGCCAGGAATGGATCACCGGCGGTCAAAGGATCAATGACTATAAAACGCTCACAACCAATATAAAAAAATGGGGGTGCTCCATTAAGGATTTCGAGTTCCCATATCTTCAGGCTTTCAAATACGGAATGCCCCCAGAAGGCGGATTTTGCCTCGGACTGGAAAGAATTACCATGAATATCCTTGGCTTAAAAAATATTCGGGAAGCCACTCTTTTCCCGAGAGATATGGAAAGGGTGGATATCAAACTGTCGAGTACCAAACAAAAAAACAGTTGAAAAACGGTTATGAAATTTAAATTCCATCTTCTTTTCATTATCTTTACCTTTTTGTTTTTGTTTTATCCTGGAGACTCATATTATTTCCATATCTTTGCCTACAACCGACCGATATTTGACAAACCTCCGAAAAAATATAATTTAGATATAAAAGAAATCCCTTTTTTAAAAGACCCGAATCTCCAACCTGACTTGTCGGCCGAAGGGATCTATATGGTCGACCTCCCTTCTTTTACGCCAATATATATAAAAAACCACCAACAGGGTTTTTATCCGGCTTCGACCACAAAGATCATCACCGCTCTTGTCGCCTATGATATTTATAAACCGGACCAGATTATTACTGTAAAAAGAACCATCGCCGACGGCCAAATAATGAACCTCGCCATCGGCGAAAGAATCACGGTGGAAAATCTGCTTTACGGACTGCTTGTTTATTCTGCTAATGACGCTGCTTTTGTCCTAGCCGATAACTACGGACTGGACAAATTCGTAAGACTTATGAACGATAAGGCCAAAAAACTTCACATGGGAAACAGCCGATTCAAAAACCCAAGCGGCCTGGACGACCCTCAACAGTACACCACTCCCTTTGATCTGGCTCTGGCCGCCAGAGAACTTATGGATAATAAATATCTCTCAAGAATCGTCGGTATCAAGGAAATCACTATCGCTGACGCAGACTATAAATACTTTCACCAACTGACCAATGTCAATAAACTGCTTGGCGAGATACAGGGACTGGGGGGCTTAAAAACAGGACATACCGAAGGAGCGGGCGACAATCTCGTAAGTTTTTACAAAAAAGACGGACACGAGTATATACTGGTCATTCTTAAAAGCCAAGACAGGTTTGCCGATACCCGTGAAGCAATAAATTGGTTAAACGGCAATGTGGATTATTACTCGGTCAAGTACTCGTTGGCTACCGCCGGCACATAACCGACAAAATTATCGTCTCCCAAAAATACGTAAACCGGCTGCAGATAGGACTGGTAAATATCAGGGTCAAGATAAGCATAAAACATTTTTTTTATCGAGATATTATTCTTTCCGGCTGGGGCAGATATGATTATCCCCTTATTGTCCTGCAGTTCCGACCAAGCTTGAGACCCTTTTTTTAAAGGATAAGTAGCTACCTGTTCTGACGATTTTTCAAAGAAACTGACTTCGGCTTTAAGTACTTTGTAATCCGTCTGATTAAAAACCAGTATGACCGAATTCTGACTGTTGTAATAAGAGGGGGAAACCACTTCAAAACCGTCTATTGGCGGCCTGAAAAAATCAACCTCAACAACGTTAGCCTCGATCGGCCTTTCTTTTACCGACATCTGTTTGGATATGTAGTTATAATACAAATAAATGATATGGGTTTGCCCTTGAGCCAGTTCCGTCGGATAACGGTTGACGCTTTGCAAAAACTCCCTGGCCTTGTCTTCTATCTCCTTTTGCTCGGGAATTCTGGTTCCGAAAAAAAGACTTCTTTCGCTGCTGAAATCATAGACATATTTGAAATTATAATTAGTGACGTCTATTGTCAGATTCCGTTTGTCGTCTACAAAAGAAATCTCCCTGGCGCTGAGTTTTGTATATTTCACGTTCTCGGTATCAAATCCTATCTTTTTAGCCATAAGATAGACTTTTCCTTCCGTACTCAAATCCGAATAAGACGAAGGCATATAGAATATTTTTGCCGTTTCCGAAGCTTCAATAGCCTGGCCTTCAATTGTGTCTAGAGTGAAACGGAAACTACCGCTTGCACTGGCGTTTTTTACCTGGGGGGCCGGTATCTTTCCCCATTTGGCATCATAAGTGACTTTCTCCGGCATATTAAGTTTGATAAAAAGAAGAAATACCTGAATGATCAAATAAAAAATTATCAAGATCAAACCCGTCAACAGGGCAAAAGGGAGCATTTTTCTCGAATAATAAGAAAGTTCTGTTAAGGTCATATATTCATGATAACAAAGAAAGCGGGATTATTATGAAGATTTTCTTACTCACGGCAGCAATCCAAAACCTTACCTATCAATCCGCTTATCTTCCCCAACATATCTTTTTTTTCATAGGGGATCGGCCGTTCCTCTTTAGATACAAAAGCGTCCTCCATTCCTTTTTTATCGACGATCTTCAAATTCAAGCCCCAAAAAAGATTATAAAGATCGTATGATTTTTTAAACAGATCGTAAGCTTCTTTTTTGTCACCTTTGGTCAAAGCTTTTGTCCCCACTTCCATCAATCTCATCGACGCCGCCAGCAGGTGTTTGCTTATACACCAGACCTCACCTTCATAATCTTTAACAAGTTTTTTCAACAACTCTTTGCGCATCTCCCTGATTTCGTTAAGAAGATCGTAGTATTTGGTTTTTCCAGTTTTGCCGGCCGAAAAAAACAGATGTTCCTCTATTGAAATTAAGTTCATAACCCCTATGGAAAGGTCTTCATCTGACGACAGATCCAGTCTATTACCTTTCTCTATTTTTTTAGCTTTGTTTAAAAAATCGTTTATTTTTTTGTCAAGATCCATATTAAAAAAATAACTTTATAATACCGATCTGAAAATATAAGTAACCGCCGTAAGCACCACTAACGGAATAATCACTTTCTGGTATGGGAAAAGAACCTTACCCCCGTTTTTAAAACGGATGAATTTGTCTATAAAAAAGGCGACGAAAAAAGTGAGCAAACCGACTGTCATCCCGACTATTATTTTGTCCAGACCATAAAGTTTGTTCACCGGATGGCCTATCTGTTTTGAATAAAAAAAATAGGCCATGGAAAAAAAATAAAACATAAGCGACCAAAGAAAGGGGTTATTAATGATTCTGTTTTTGATTGTCGAAGCTATCCAAAAAGCTATCGCGCTATTTAATCCGGAGATCCAGATCGAAACCAACAGATCGTCTATCCCCAACTTTTTGGCGATGAAGAGACCTCCTCCGACTGTAAGGATACAAACAGGACAGTTGGCATAAACCGGTTTAGCCAATAAAAACATAGAAAAGATTATACTATATTTTCCTATCGGTTTTTCCGACTGTTTGTTTCGGCTTGGTGTTATAATAATAAAAACATGAGGTTTAATGGCTTGAGATTGACCAAAAAAGAGCTGTATTTTTTGCCAGTCATTTTATTCTTTTTCTTTGCCGCTTACCGTAACTTCAGATTTTACATAAACGAACAAAAAAGAATCGGCGACTACGTAAAACTGGACTTCCGCAAGGATATTTATGACGAAATACAGACCCAACACACCTATTATCTCATTTATAAAACCGCCAGAGACTACAAAGATAAATCCGGAGTAAAGATTTATTATTTCAGCAACAAGACCTCTCCCGAGAATCTCGACTACAACTCGACGCTGTATGCCAACCAAAAATCAAACGGTTCCTCTGAAAAACAGAACGTATATCTCAGCGAGGTCGGACTCTATATAAATTATTATTTTTATCCAAAGATCGTCGATACCTGTTATTCCGACTCCGATCTCAGCCAAAAAATAAAATACGGCGGCGGTAAAGCCGTTATCATATCGGATATCGATCTTATCGATCAACCCATAAAAACCCTTCCCAAACTAAAAAGAATACCCGACCCGTACGGCGAAAAAAGGCTTGTTTACAGAAACCCCGAACCTTTTCACGTTTTTGAAACATATGAGTAATCCTATTTACGCTGTTTTAGTTTACATAGCATCCGTCTATCTTGTCGGTTTTTTGATCCTCCAGGTTTTTTTTAAGAAAATCAGCCGTTCCACCAATCTTTTTCTCGGTTTCGGCTTATCCTGGCTATGGGGAACTGTGTTTTTCTTCCTGATCGGTTATTTTTTGGCTTTAACCAACAATCTGGAATTGATCTCTATGGGAAAATTATATTGGTTTGCCGCACCTGCGGTTCTGATAAACCTAACAATCGTCATAAAAAGACAGGTAAAGGAAAAGACCGGTGTAAATTGGCTTAATTTTGTTGTTTTTATCTTTACTCTGGTCTTTTTTTACCCTTTGGCCAAAGAGGCACTATTCACGCCGATGAAAAGCTGGGATAGCGTAGCTATGTGGCTGATGAAAGCCAACAGCTTTTACTTAAGTTCCGGCATATGGACTAACGATCTATACACTAAGCCGGGTTTTGATTATTTAATCAAGGCCTATCCTATTGGCTTCCCTCTTTTGACATCAATCTATTACAGGCTGATCAACAACATAAACGACCAAACGGTGCAGTTATATTACCTGTTTTTTTATCTTAATTTGATCTGGACTTTTTTCGGTTTTTTGTTGGAAGTTTTCGCCGACCGGAAAAAGATATTATTGCTGGTTTTGACTTTGATAATATTTTTGGGGCCGGACTTTATAATTTATTCGCACAACGGCTACGCCGATATCGCCATTGCCTTTCTTTTCTTGATATCATTTACGTCTCTGGTCATTTTCCACGACAAAAAAAACGCCTCCTTAGGTTATCTAATCACCGCCATAGCCGGATCGACCTTGAGTGCTTGTTTCAAAAATGACGGTCTGCCTTTTTTTATATTGATAACGGTTTTTAGCTTTATGATTATCGCAAAAGATTTGTTGAAAAAAAAAGCCGGTATAAAAACGCTTCTTATTACCGGAACGACAATCTTTGTTGGGACCGCCATCCTGATAAGCTGGGAAACGGTTAAAAACAAACTTCATCTCATCCATTACCTGGATTATGGATCGTTTAACCTCAACTCTCTTAAAAGGGTTGGTCTGATTTATTTTTATTTCTGGGATAACTTTACCAATGTCAATAAGTTCGGAATGATCGCCATACCTTCTCTAGTCGTCATTATGACCGAGATAACCTATCTGTTGCTCAACGGAAAAACAAATCGGTTGATTTTTTTTGTTGTACTGCTCGGACAAATATCGGCCTATGCTTATGCCTATATGAAAACCCCTCTTCCGCTCGAGCTTCATCTTCAAACATCTATGGAGAGATTGATCATCCAAAGTCTACCGGTCTACCTTGCTTTGGTATTTTTATATACGAAAGAAGTTGTTGCAAGAGTTACCTCACCAACCCCAAGGGCATATACCAAGTAAACGGTTTTTTGCATACCGGACAGTTCACCGGCGGCTGCTTACCTTTGTGAATATTCCCACAGTTAACACACTTCCATTCAAGTTCGGCTTCAGAGTCATATAGAGTTTTGTTATCAAGTTTTTTTGCGATTATTATGTAACGTTCTTCGTGTTTGGCTTCGACCAGTTTGACCGAACCGAAAAGTTTGGCAGCTTTTTCTTGTTTCTCTTCAATGGCGATTTTTTCAAAATCAGGATACATAGTCGTCCATTCATACTTTTCTCCGGCGGCCGCCATTTTCAAGTTGTCACTGGTTTTTTTATATGGCTCTATTTCAAGATTACCGGTCGTCTGGACGTGACCGGAAATAAGCTCAAAGAGTTCTTCCGCGTGAGCCTTTTCATTATCGGCAGTTTCCTCAAAAACACGGGCAATCCATTCAAGATTTTCTTTCCGGGCCATTTTGGCAAACTGCGTATATTTGTTTCTTGCCTGACTTTCCCCGGCAAAAGCCCTAAGCAAGTTCTGTTGTGTTTGATTCATATGGATAAAATCGTATCAGATAATTGTCTTTGGGTCAATATGTAATATAATAATGAGATAGAAAAATATGATCAGATACAAAAGTACGCGGGGCGACAAAAAACTCGTTTCTTTTTCCGAAAGCATCCTTAAGGGAATCGCTTATGACGGAGGTCTCTTTGTCCCGGAAAAGATTCCCCTGATACCCCCCCGTCTGCTAAAAATCATAATCTCCCAACCTTATAACAAAGTCGCTCTCGAGATATTCAAGGTTTTTGAAACGGATTTCGGAGAAGATCAGTTGAAGAAAGCTATTAATGAAGCGTATGGAAAAAACTTTGACAGTAAAGACATCTCTCCCCTTGTTCAGATCGGCGATTTTTTTGTCCTGGAACTTTTTCATGGCCCAACTTACGCTTTTAAAGACCTGGCCCTGCAACTTATGCCACGGCTTTTCCGAATGGCGGTCGATAAAGATAACCGTCTGAGGATTAAACAAGGCTTGAAACCCCTTAAACATCTTATTTTAGTGGCTACTTCGGGCGACACGGGAAAAGCGGCTCTTGAAGGATATAAAGATTTGAAAGACATAAAAATAGTTGTACTATATCCCAAAGGCGGCGTATCTCCCCTCCAGGAAAAAGCCATGCTTACTCAGACGGGTAACAACGTCATGGTTGTCGGCATTAAAGGCAACTTTGACGACTGTCAATTCCTTGTGAAAAAAATATTCGCCGACAAGGGATATAATCGGAAGATCTATGAAACAAAATCAACGGTTCTGTCATCGGCCAACTCAATCAACTGGGGAAGAATCATTCCTCAAATAGTCTATTATTTTTATGCCTATGGCCAACTGGTGAAAAAAAAGGTGATAAGATTCGGCCATAAGACGGATTTTGTAATTCCGACCGGGAACTTCGGCAATATCCTGGCCGGGTTCTACGCATATAAAATGGGCTTACCCGTGGGTAAACTTATATGTGCATCAAATGCTAACAACGTTCTGTCGGAATTTTTGGAAAGCGGTGTCTATAGGATCGACGACCGCTCTTTGGTGAAAACTCCCTCTCCCTCGATGGACATATTGATCGCAAGCAACATAGAAAGATTCCTGTACGAAATCACAAAAGATCCGAAACAGGTAGGTTCGTGGACTAAACAGTTGAAAGAAAAAAAGAGATTTGGCATCGGAAACAAGAACCTCAAAAAAATCGCCAGATTGTTTTCCAACGGTTGGAAAAACAATGAGCAAACCCTAAAAATCATAAAAGACGTCTATATCAATTTCGGTTATCTGCCCGATCCGCATACGGCGGTCGCTTTGGGCGTAGCCGATAATTACAAAAAGCGGTCAAAAAACAAAGTCGTGGTTCTTTCGACCGCTCACTGGGCCAAATTCGTTAAGGATGTCTATGCTGCCATATTTAAAAATGCAAATAAAAATATGGATGAAAAAGGCTTGATAAAAAAAATGGCCGGAGCGGTCAATCAACCGAAAATTCCCTCCGCTTTCACGGAGATTTTTTCGAGGAAAAAAAAGTTTGATACAACTGTCGATGCAAATACGGATACAACTATACGAGTTATCGATAAATTTATCCTATGATAATATCCCTTATCGGAATGTCCAATGCCGGAAAAACTTACTGGTCAAAAAAACTTGAAGCGAACGGTTTTATCAGATACGGTTGCGACGAAATGATTGAAAACAAACTGGGACCCCAACTTAAAAAACTCGGGTTTAAGGGAATTAAAGATGTCGCCAAATGGATGGGACAGCCCTACGAAAAACAACATAAAAAAAACAGCCTTACTTATCTTGATTTTGAAAAACAAATAATGCGGGAAATACTCTCCAACATAAAACAAATGGATCTTCGAAAAAATGTGGTTATCGATACGACGGGAAGCGTCATTTACACTGGCGACGACATATTGAACATGTTGTCAGAATCTTCGATAATCGTTTATTTGACGACACCGGCTAGCGTAAAAAAAATTATGTATGAAAATTACATCAAAAATCCGAAGCCGGTTTTTTGGGGAGATGTTTTTTCGAAAAGAAAAGGTGAAACAAATCTACAGGCCCTGAGTCGGTGTTATCCCGAACTGCTCAGCTACCGCCAAAAAAAATACCAACAATATGCCAAAATAACTTTGGATTATTCCGGGTTGAGAAAAAACATCAGCACGGATAAATTTATCTCTTTTTTGTCTTCTTGACAACAAGTTGGCCAAGCTTCGCAAACGCTTGACTTTTTCGGCAATAGTCAGTATCTTGAATTAAGTATGTCCGGATTCTTTTCTTGGATAAAAAATCATAAATTGATAGTATTTTTGTGTTTGGTGATCGCTTATCTTTTCTTTAAAGATAGCTATCCAGTTTCTCCATTAAGCAAAATCAGCTCCCGAACTTCAATGGACTATGCCGGAGCCGGCATAAGCAAAACAGGCTCCTATTTAAATGCAACCGAAAGCCTACCCGTACCGCAAAACCAGACGGTCCCAACCGCAAACGTCAAAGACCGCCTGGTTATAAAAGAATCAAATCTATCACTTTTGGTGAGTAAGGTCGTTGACACCCAAAAAAAGATATTGCAAAAGACAGTTGAGGTAGGCGGTTACATGGTAAGCGCTAATTTAAGCAATCCCCAGGATACGGCCACCTCTACCATAACTATCCGAATTCCGGCTAAAAAACTCGAGTCGATGCTGGAATATCTTAGGGGAGTTTCCGTAAAAGTCATTTCCGAGAATCTCCAAGGCGAAGATGTCACCGATCAATACACCGACCTCAAAGCTCAATTAGACACCCTAAACAAAACTAAAATGAAGTTTGAGCAGATAATGGATAAGGCCATTTTGGTCGAAGACACCTTAAACGTCCAAAGAGAGATTATCAGCCTCCAATCGCAGATTGATTCCATCAAAGGACAACAACTTTATTACGAAAAAAGCGCTGAGATGGCCAAGGTTACCATCTATCTATCCACCGATGAATTAAATCTCCCATACGCTCCATCGGATGCCTGGAGACCAGGGGTGATCTTCAAACAAGCGGTCAGATCGCTCTTGGAAGCTTTAAGAAACCTGGGCAGCGCCATAATATGGATAGCCGTCTACGCCGTAATCTGGTTACCGATTTTACTCATCATAATCTTTTTAAGGAAAAGGAGAAGAACCTCCCCTTAAACCTCGAATATTTTATTTCGGCTTCTTGACCCTTTAATAAGTTTTATCTTCCCTCCCGGTATCTTGAAATGACAAGATAACAAGTCAACAACCGACCTGTTAGCGAAACCCCGTTCGGCTTTTTCTTTTACTGCGGCAATGTATTGGTCTTCGCTTTTTTTTATCAGTTCTTTTTTTTTGGAAGAAGGGAAAACCTTGACTTTAATAAACATATTCGACGTTTCCATTATATCATCGGCATTATGATAAATACCCTTGTTTTTTAAAAAGTTCATGCTATACTTTATTTTAATAAAGTACTTTAGTTTGATAAAGCTTATGAAAAAAAACAGATGGATGACCAAACAGTCGGACGACCTGTTCGAATCAATCCTGAAACTGAATAATTTAGATGAAACTAGGCGTTTCTTCCGAGATCTACTGACTGAAGAGGAGATAAGGGAGTTTGCCTTACGTTGGCAGGTCGCCCAGATGCTTTCAAAAAAGATTCCCTACAGCCAGATAGAAAAACGAACCGGAATGAGCTCAACTACCATAGCCAGAGTCAGTCGCTGGTTTAACAAAGGCATGGGGGGCTATAAACTTCTTATTACAAAAATCAATTCTCTTCATCATCACCGTCGATAATACGGCGGTTAACACTTTTTTATAAATAAATTTATCCAAACCGCCAAAAGGCGGTTTTTTATTAATTAAACAACCAATTATGTCAGAACAATTAAAATCGACGGAAATAATCCAAACCAAACCGGAACGTTATAGCTTTATGCTGCTTCGTCCGGGCGGCAACGATACCGCCCTTATCGGATCAAAGATACCAGACGACTGCAAACGCAAGGTCATTAATGATTCGGTAATGAAAATCTATCCCAACATTGAACAAGTCGGGTTTGTGTTTTGTGACCAGGATGGTGGACTGAATCTCAATATGGCCGGTGGAGAATTTTGCGGCAATGCTACCCGATCACTGGCCTATATCGCCCTAGAAGGCAGACCGGGAGATCTGAAAATAAAAGTTTCGGGAGTCAACGGTAAACTAAAAGCCGGCGTAAAGGACAATGGAGATGCTTATGCTCAGATGCCTGTCTTTCAGGATACGAGTAAGGTCGTCAGTGACCGCGACAATCCCCAAGCTTGGCTGGTTGAGATGGAGGGCATAACCCACTATGTCGTATTTCAGGACAGCCCCCTTTTTTTTACCGATACCGAAACCATAAAAAAAGAGGCTTTGGATATCTTGGATGATAAAAATATGAGGCGGTATCCGGCAGCCGGAGTCGTTTACGCCAGTTTAAATGACCAAGGCTGGCGAATTGATCCTGTGGTATATGTCCGCGATATCGACACCTGTTTTTACGAAAGCGCCTGCGGCAGCGGAACAACTGCCTTGGGTCAAGTCTTGGCTTTCATTAAACAAGGAGCGATCAAAGACGTCCCGGTTATCCAACCAAGCGGGAAACGGATAAACATATCGGTCGATCTGACCGACAAAGGTTATGAATATGCGGAAATCAGCGGACAGGTCCAAAACCTTGCCCAGGGAGTAATGAAAAAAGACGTAACCGGCGCTTATTATGCCGTAGAAAAGATCATGAACCAGGATGAACTTATCGGAAATCTTTATCCGAGACAACTCATCGACCTTTATCAACGGGTTTTTGGCGAACCGCCTTACAACGAGAAGTTTGACCCAGAAGAGGTCGCATCGTTTTTTAACGAGTATTACCGAAAAGGAACCATTGTTCTTGCAAAAGATCAGGGAAAGATCATCGGCTTTGCCGCATCGGTTAATCTGGAATCTGAGACAAAGGTAAAACAGATCGTCTCCGACTACGGCATAAACGTTAAAGACTGCGCCTATATTGCCGAACTGGGTATTGACAGTGATTACCGAAGAAGAAAAATCGGCACGGGATTGATGGAAGAGTTGTTAATGGACCTTCCTGGCAAGATATCTTTGCTAAGAACTTCTAAGGACAATATCCGTGCCCAAAACCTGTACAAGAATTTGGGATTTTTTGTCGTTCCCGGCATGATCGAGTCAGTCAGGCAAAAAAGAACCAACGGCGAAGAATATGAAGACGAACGTATTTTCATGATTAAAAATTTATAAAAAATATGGATAATCGGGATTTGGAGAAAAAAATGGTTAGATACAGGGATCTTATAACGGTTAAGTCGACAGACAATCGCGAACCCTTTTTTGCCGTCGATAAAGAGAATTTGTTTTACGGATATTTGAGAGGGATGGATGACATGCAGGATTATTTTTCGGGAAAAATAATCGTCCGTGGAACTGTCTACGAAAAACTAAAGAAAGCCGACCGTAATCTCAGGATCGCCTACCCTGATTATCGCCTTTATATCACCTATGGGTACAGAAGTCTGGAAATCCAAACTCAAAGATTTCTCAAACAGCTTTCCATTACGTCAAGGGGCCGTTTTTTTTCCAATCCCTTCGACTTATATGAAGAGGCTCATCGTTTTATCGCGGTTCCGACCGTATCCGGACATCCGACTGGAGGGGCGGTTGACGTAACTATAGTCAACCGTTCTTCCAATACATTCATTGACTTCGGATCGGACATCTATGACTTTGAGAGTAAAAAATGCTACGTGGAAACGGCGGGTATTCCAGACAAAGCCAGACGAAACAGACTGTTGCTAAGGAAACTCATGCTTGACCAAGGATTTGCTCCGTTTGACGGGGAATGGTGGCATTTCTCTTATGGGGATAAAGAATGGGCCTATTATTACAAAAAAAATCGGGCGATTTACAATCAGGTAGAAGGATCGAAAATAAAACTTTGTAATATGTAATAAGATTACAATATCGCATTAAAAGTGTACCCCATTATCATAATTCCAATAAGGGTTATTAAAAAGAATGCGGTAAGCAGCTGCCATTTCATTACCTTCTTGAGGATCATAGACTCGGGTATGGATACGGTTACAATGGCTGTCATAAACGATAAGGCAGTTCCCATTGGGACACCTTTTTTAACTAACGCCTCCATAATAGGAATAACACTAACAGAATTGGCATATAAAGGAGCGCCAAGAAGTGTTGCAAGCGGAATAGTCCACCACGCTTTTACCGCCAGGTACTTTTCAACAAGACCGGCTGGTACAAATCCATGAATAAGAGCACCGACTCCGACACCGAGAATTACATACGGAAACACACTTTTTGTGATACTCATCCCATCTTTCCAGAAATATACAAGCAATTCTTTCAATGGTAAAGGACTCCCGCCGTTTTCCTGCATGACTTGTTTTTTAGTTTTGAATCTCAATAATTCGGGCTTTATATATTTTTCCATTCCAAGCTTTTGGATAATGAATCCGCCAAGCATAGAAATGAGAATACCAAGTATGTTATAAATGATGGTTATTTTCATCCCAAACATAGCTGGGAATAAATAAAGTGACGACTCATTTATTAGAGGAGAGCTTATAAGAAAAGCAAACGTAACACCAAAGGGTATTCCTGCCCCGATAAATCCGATAAAAAGCGGAATTGATGAGCAGGAACAAAAAGGCGTTATGACTCCAAGCAATGCCGCAAACAGGTAATCCAAGCCAAACCATCTTCGTTTGGTAAGAATGTCCCTTACCTTCTTCATGGGAAAATAGAAACGGACAAAAGCCATGAAATAATTAATCACAACAAGAAGGACTCCGATTTTAACAACGTCATAAATAAAAAAGTTGATGGTATCACCCCAGTAACTATGAGGCGTTATATTAAATAGCCGATAGGTAATAAGATCTGCAAGTTGTTGAATTGGTCTAAAAATATCCATTTGACGGTTCATCATCTGTCTGAATCCCTGATGAAATCGCTTTCTTTATTTTTTCAATGTCCGGTGTGAATCCGGTCATAACAGGTTGACCATTTATTACCAACACAGGAGACTGCATTACGCCCATTTCAATAATTGCCTGAGTCCCGTCAGGTCCGGTCACATATTCCACCTTTTCCTTTATTCCCATTTCAGAAACTGCTTTTTGCGTGATTTCATGTAACTTTTTGCATGTAGCGCACCCGCTCCCCAATACCTGTATTTTCATAGTTTTAATAATGAACTGATAATATGCTTCCCTTTTCCAGTCAATTTGTAATGGACAAATTGCCCCTTTTTGTCATCTTTAATAAGTCCCGCTTCTTTTAGTTCCCTAAGATGATGGGAAATAAGACTTTGTGATTCGCTTACATGTTGCTCAATCTCACAAACACAATGACTTCCTTGCTGGAGTATACAAAGTATTTTTAACCTACTTTCTACACTTATTAATTTAAAAAGAGAAGTAAGAGAGATTACTTTATTAAATTCGTGCTTATTTGTCGTACAACAATTATATGAACGCACATTCATATGTTACTTGAAGATATGGATTATGTCAATCTGTTATAAAAAAATGATAAAACATCCGTTTCCCTGTCAAATTAGGATTGTCAAAAGACTCTAAAATAACATGTCCAGGGGGGAGGATTTCCTCCTACATATAAAGCTTCGGAGGGCAAGTCATCCACTAGAATTATCCTTCGCCAAAGCTACGGATTCAGCGAATGATGGTCCAGAGGGGAGGATTCGAACCTCCGCAGGGAAAACCCGGCAGATTTACAGTCTGCTGCGATTGGCCACTCCGCCACCTCTGGTTTTTGGCAAAAAAATTATACCACAAAAAACCCCGTCTGTTGCGACGGGGTTTTTAACTTTCAGACTTGAAAAAACTTACTACTTAATAAACTTTAATATCCCATACCGCCCATGTCAGGCATGGCTGGTGTAACCGGCGGGTTTTTCTCCGGTACGTCGGTCACCAAAGCCTCTGTCGTCAAAATCATGGTTGCGACAGAAACCGCGTTTTGGACAGCCGATCGCACGACCTTGAGAGGATCGATTATGCCGGCCTTGATCATATCTATGGGAGACGCATCTTCAATCGACTCAAGCTTAAGAACGTCAAATCCCTGCCCTCTGGCGCTTGCGGTCCTGGCTTTTGCCATCAGTTCGCCCGGATTAAGTCCGGCGTTTTTCATAAGGTGTTTGAATGGCTCTTCAATAGCGGTCTTAACAATGTCGTAACCAATGACCTCATCTTTACTTGCTTTCGGATCAAGATCCTTATTGGTCATCTTTTGACTTATGTCAAGTAAAGCCACAGCTCCGCCCGGGACAATCCCCTCTTCTAAAGCGGCTTTTGTTGCGGCAACGGCATCGTTAACTCTTTCTTTTTTGTCCTTTAACTCTATCTCCGTTGCGGCACCGACATTAATGACGGCCACTCCACCTGACAGCTTGGCCAATCTTTCCTGGAGTTTTTCCCTGTCAAACTCTGAGGTGCTTTGGGCGATCTCTCTTTTAAGCTGAGCGATTCTTCCGTTAATTTTGGTTTTTTCTCCCTTACCGCCAATTATGCTGGTATTTTCTTTGTCCGATTTGACTTTATCGGCACGGCCGCAGTCTTCCACTTCAATGTTTTCCAATTTTTTGCCCAGATCCTCTGAGATGACGGTTCCTCCGGTCAAAATAGCAATATCTTCAAGCATCTCTTTTCTTCTGTCGCCGAAACCCGGAGCTTTAACCACCAAAGCGTTGAAGGTTCCTTTCAGCTTATTAATAACCAATGTCGCCAAGGCTTCACCCTCAACTTCATCGGCAACGATTACCAGATTTTTGGAGATTTTAACGAACTTTTCCAAAAACGGCAAAAGATCGGAGATAGCGGTGATTTTTTTGTCGGTTATCAGTATATAAGGATCCTCTATCTCGGCAACCATCTTATCGGTATCTGTCGAAAAATAGGGAGAGGCAAATCCCCGATCAAACTGCATTCCTTCCTTATGGTCGACCGAGGTATCAAGTCCTTTACCTTCTTCTACCGTAACCACGCCATCTTTGCCGCCGACTTTTTTCAAAGCTTCGGCGATAAGGTTACCCAACTCGACGTCTCCGGCCGAAATGGTGGCAACGCTTGAGGCATCGCTCAACGTAATTTTTTTGGAGATCTTTTTCAAATCGGCAACGATATGGTCACTGGCTTTATTAAGTCCCCGTCGCATAATCATAGGATTGGCTCCGGCGGTGATCATTTTGATTCCCTCGGAAACAATGGCCCTGGCCAGTATAGTGGCTGTCGTTGTTCCGTCACCGGCTATATCGGCCGTCTTTGAAGCGGCTTCTTTGATAAGCTGCGCACCCATATTCTCAAACGGGTCCTTCAGCTCTATCTCCTTGGCAACCGATACTCCGTCATGGATGACGTTAGGAGCGCCCCACTTTTTGTCCAAAGCGACGTTGCGTCCTTTCGGACCCAATGTGGTGGCGACCGCATCGGTCAATTTATTAACTCCGTCAAGAAGCAATTTTCTTGCTTCGGCTCCGTATTTTATCTGTTTTGCCATATTTTTTTATTTTGAACTGTTAATTTTTGTTTATTAACTAACTTTATAACTTGAAAAGCTTTTAACTGACTACTGCCATAATATCGTTATTCTCAATAAGCATCCATTCTTCTGTCCCGACCTTGACTTCGTTTCCTCCCCATTTTTTGTATAGAACCTTTTGGCCGACCTTAACTGAAATCGGCATAACCTTACCTTGGTCGTTGACTTTACCAGGACCAACCGCCATCACTTCACCTATCTGGGGTTTTTCCTTGGCGGTATCGGGAAGGACTATCCCGGAAGGCAAAGTTTCTTCCTGGCTGATAGGTTTAATTAATATAAAATCGGAAAGGGGGTTGATGTTTTTACCGGCAACAGTTTTTGCCATAGACATTTATTTTGAAAACTTATAAAATGATTTTAAAGTACTATATATATAATAAAAAAATAATTTTTTGTCAAGTGGATTATTAGTCTGCTAACAATATGGATGGTCAAAACGGATTATCAGAGATAGAAAAATTAAAGGCTAAATTGCAATCTTCTTCTTTGCCTGCTAACCTACACGATAAAGCGACCGAACAGCTTGAGAGAGTCAATTTTACCTTTAAATACGGCGGCAACCTAGCCCAGCTCGATATCGTAACCAAATATATAGATTGGATCACGTCTCTGCCCTGGGACAAAAAAAGCGAGGACGTGTTTGATATCGCCAAAGCAAAAGAGATTCTAGACAAAAACCATTACGGACTGGAAAAGATCAAAAAAAGAGTCCTGGAGTATCTGTCTTTGCTTATTTTACAGAAGCAAAAACTGAATCTGTCCAGCTTCCACGCCCCCAATCTTTTTTTCGTCGGTTTGGCCGGCACCGGAAAAACCACATTTGCCAAATCCATAGCCGAATCGCTTGGCCGCCAGTTTGTCAGAATCCCTTTTGGCGGATTGTCATCAGCTCTTGACCTACGAGGTCAGTCAAAAACCGCCCCCGAAGCCGAACCCGGCACGGTAATAAAAGCATTACGCCGCGCCGCCGTAAAAAACCCGGTAATCCTGTTGGATGAGCTTGACCGGGTAACTCCCGAATCAAGAGCGGCTATTATGGGTGTTTTGATTGAGTTGCTTGATCCCGGACAAAACTCCGCCTACACCGATTATTTTATAGATTATCCTTTTGACCTGTCACAGGTTATATTTGTTGCAACGGCCAACAACACCAATAATATAAACACCGCCGTCCTTGACCGGCTTGAAGTCATCCAGATGCCCTCATATACCGATGAGGAAAAAATCATGATCGCCAAAAACTATGTCTTGCCCAATTATCTTAAAGACGCCGGACTGACGACCGATAACATACAGATAGATGATGCCGTCTGGAGTAAGATAACTCGTCCTCTAGGGTTTGATGCCGGCATCAGGACTCTTGAAAGGACGGTTGAAGGAATCGTCCGCAAGGCCGCCTACAAAATCGTCTCCGGTCAAGGCACCAGTTTCGTCATCAACGACACCAGCATTAAAGACTTCCTTTAATAAAAATTTTAAGAAGTTAGGTATATCGGTCAGCCACTTTCGAAGCTCCATAGGAATCCGGTTTTATCTTGACCTGGTAACCGCTGCTGCGAACCATGCCGGTAAGTTCGGTAATAAGCTCCCTGGTTTCACCTTTATGGCCGATATCGACATGGATCTGGATATCGTATCGGGCGATACCGTTTTGCTTAAAAAAGAATATGAAGTTCTCGGCTGACTGCAAAGACATGATTGCTTCCTGGTATATCCTTTCTTTTAGGCTCATTTTTTTGTTAGTCTCCTCTCTTCTCCAAAAATAGATTGCTCCTCCGCCCAGCTTATGGATGATCAAAGCCGAAACAAAATCATAGTTATCTTTTTTGATTTTCTGGGAGTCGCTGCCGACGATAATCTCGTAACTGGCTCTTTTGTCCTGCTTCATATAGTCGGAGACTATTCTTTCCAACTTATCCAAATCGACTTTCCCGTAAGTCGGACTGTTATATTTCATGACTTATAGATTTTACCACAAACTAATATTTCGACTAAAAAAATACTGTTGGTAAATATAATTAAATAATGTATAATATAAATCAGGATTTTAAGATACTGCTTATTTAAAATAATTTAAGGCTCTCCTAAGTTCATATCAGAGCCTTTTGCAGGCTCTTTCCATCTTTTTATTATTTTCATATTTTTATGTATAACAATCGTCGTCCCAATCGTTTCAATAATCATAACCGTTTTAGTCGCTTTAGGCGCTTCGGCAACAAAAGAACGCCGGTCGTGCCAATTCATTCTTTTATTAAAAAGGCTTCTATAAAAGCACCGGTTACTGTCGAAAAACTGCCCAATGTCGAAGTTGATGTCTTGAAGATTGATGATAGGTTGAAAAAAAACATTATCGATCGTGGATATGAAAATCTTATGCCAATTCAGGGGAAAGTTATTCCGGAGATACTTGTTGACAAAGATGTTATCGGTATAGCCAATACCGGTACCGGTAAAACCGCCGCTTTCCTTATCCCGATTATTGAAAAAATAATCAATGACTCAAACTACAAAGCTCTGATTATCACTCCCACCCGAGAACTGGCCTTACAGATACGCGACGAGCTTCGGAAGTTTATTTTTCAAATTCCGATTTATAGCGCCGTTTGTATCGGCCAGTCTTCGATAAGGAACCAGATCTTTGAATTAAAAAGGAATCCCCATGTGGTTATCGGAACTCCAGGCCGTCTTAAAGATCTTATGGAAAGAAGGGTCATTAAAACCGAGTTTTTCAATATGATCGTCCTTGATGAGGTTGATCGGATGTTGGATATGGGTTTTTTGCCCGACGTCAAACATATCATTTCCTTATTGCCTAAAAAAAGGCAGTCGCTGTTTTTTTCCGCAACGATATCACCGGAGATCAACAGACTGATCCAATCCTTTGTCGTCAATCCCGTTACGATTTCGGTCAAATCCCAAGAGACTACCAGTCATATTCAGCAGGATGTCGTTCGCATCGAAAAAGGCAAGACAAAAATCCAGACGCTTAACGAATTGCTTAAAAAAGAAGGCTTTAAAAAAGTATTGGTATTTGGAAGAACCAAGATGGGAGTGGAAAGACTAAGCCGGGATCTTTTTAATAATGGATTGAAAGTCGTCTCTATTCATGGGGATAAACCTCAGTTCAAACGCCAACAGGCAATCAGGATGTTTAAGGAAGATACCGCTCGGATATTGGTAGCTACCGATGTTGCGGCCCGAGGGCTTGACATATCGGACATTTCACATGTCATAAACTATGATCCTCCGGCTACTTACGAAGATTATATCCATAGGATAGGCCGAACCGGGCGAGCTAACAAAACCGGTGTCGCCCTTACCTTGGTTGAAGAAAACTACTGATAATTTTTGAGAAAAACTTATAATAGATTATTTTCACAAAGAAGTTTGAGGTATATTTGGTTTATTTAATCTAGTCGCGAGACTAGAAGAAGCGCAAGCGCTTCAAAACCAAATCGCTTATAGCGACCGCAAACTTCGTTTGAGGGAAACTTTGAGATAGGGAAAAAGTTACGTTGAATTTATTTACTGCAATTTTGGGCAATTTGATCTTTATTCAAACCATCTATAGTCAATACGGCTACGTATTTGGCTTCGTCAATATTCAATGATTTTATGACATCATTGTATGATTCATACATACTCGGACTGGCCAAACAAATTATCGCGCCGTTTTTGAAAGAGATTTTAGCCGCAGTACTATAGGCACAACCGCCTGTTGCAAGATCGTTATTGTAGCCATAACCAGCTTTCCAACGGACCTCTCCGCAGATTTGGTTATATGCTTTCATAACTCTCTCAGGGCTGATTTCCTGCTGAAATCCTGACAATTCTCTTTCTGAACCTTGGCTGGTTTGAAAAGTAACCTTACGTGCCGCTATGTATTCGCCTTGACAAGGAATTGGATTTTCCAATACGATGACATCGTTTAGATTTGGTGAGCAGTTTTTACCAGACGATATCCCGTTGACTAAAATCGCAGGATTTTCATTATAGTAATTTACTCCCAATTCAGCCAATACGCTTATCATTCCTTGCCCGTTACCGACAACAACCGTACATTGCGGTAATTCTTTAGCTTCAATTACAGCCGGCGTAGATTTTTCTGGCGAACAAGCACTTGTTATTAAAACAATCGTTAGAATAACCAACTTAAACAAAGTTTTCATTACTTTTCTCCTTATTTTCTGAATTCTTCTCCCTTTTCTCAAAACTTCCACTCTAAAGACGAATCCCCATTCATCTTTACGGTGGAAGCTCCGAGAGCATGATGCAAATAAATGCATCCGCCTTGGGAGGAGTTATCAGATCCCTAAAACTCAAAGTTGTCAAAGTGCGATATAAGACTAAGGTATACTAACTGTTTCAGCTTAAAAAAACAGCGTCTTCTATATCACTCCTCTCCATTTATATGTTTAAAACGGGAAGCTATCTCCCATTTTTTCCCATATAATCCGCCCTATGGCGGATGAGGCTTTGAAGCTTATATTATACTATAAGATAGTCTCATTTTCAATTACTCTAGGATAGTTTTTATGGGATGAAGCCCTCCTTTGCCCTTCGGGCTTCGGCGGGTGAAGGCGGA